>JBELGW010000045.1:0-19056 GCA_042091715.1 Polaribacter sp.
CCGTGTCTCTCTTTAAACTAAAAACATCAACTACTCGGATTGGAAATCCGCGCGTACAGGTAATCATTTTTGGGATGCAATGCATCACTTGTTCCGCATAGCCTTGAACATGTTTATAATGTATAGGACACTTGAAACATGCACATTCTTGGTAAAATAAATGTTTTTTCATCAGACACGAAGACACTTGACAAAGAATTTCGTTGCTTAAAAGCAATGTTGAATATATTTGTTGCCCGGATTTCAAAAGTCCAAGAACTGTCTTCTTTTTGATAAAAAAGTGATGCGTTTGCAACATCAAAAGCACTTTTCATAGCCATGGTCTTATTGCTGTACTTTTCAAAGCTATAGTCTGCTTTGATGCTAAAATCTTTCAGAAAGGCATACTCTAAATGTGCTGAAAATACGTCTGTATGAAAAATTGAGGAGGTGTTTGCGCTGTATTCTGAAATCGATTTGGTATATCCTACTTCCAAAGTAAAGGTATCATAAAACCTTTTTTCAATACTGCTCCCAACCACATAATTATTCGCGGAGTTTGCGACGAGTCTGTTATTGATTGGTTTTTCATACTTGGCAAGGCTCAAATTTCCAAATAAAGAAACTTTATAGCTTCCAATCCCTTTTTTAAGACTTCCTCTGAGCGTCCATAGCTTGTCTTCAAAATGTGACAAGATTGGAGAAGCCATAATATCAATACCTTCTGTGTAAATTGTATTTTTAAAATTAGCTTCCTTGACTCGATAACTCACCTTCCAATTATACCAAAGGTCATTGAAAATACTAAAACGATTGTAACGGATTCGAAAATGATGATACAACTCATTTTTTAGCTGAGAATTTCCTTGATAGACGCTATTGAAGCTTCGTAAGGTCAGACCATCTGAAAGTTGTGAAATACTTGGGAATTTCGCATTGAGATCATACTTAAAATGAAGCTTGTTCATACTATTAAATTCAACATTCATTGCCAATTGAGGCAAGACAATGACCTTCTCACTCACTAACTTTTTGTTGGGCTGCGCTATCTTCCAATTATAGAAATGATAAAAAAAACCAGAGGTAAGTGTAATTTTATTTTTTTGCGTTTTATAATGCACCCCAACAAATAGGTCTTGAAAGTGTACTCCTATGTCATTTTTAAATCCTACTTCAGCAAAATCATTCATTGTTCCATCGTCTAGAGTTTGGTACGCTGATGTTTCCAAATTATCAAAAGCCAGCTCAGTGCCCATGGTCACATAGACATGGTTCATCCTATTGAGCACCCAATAGTACTTTATAGCTGTATTGATATTGTGTGAACGCGCTTTTTTTATTTTGGAAATAGAATAGATCTCTTCATTGCTCATAGGAAGTACATTGTGCAAAAAAGGCGCATCAGTCAACCAATTGATGCTAGGCGTTGCTTTGCGAAAATGGTACTTAAAAACAGTACTAATGGTTTGTTGTTTACTGATTTTTTGATGCCATTGTATCTCTTCTTTAAAAGAGACCTGATGAGCGTTTGCATTGGAATGAATCGCTGTCTGCACATCTTCAATGCTGGTCATGGTTTTTTCTTGTGAATGATTCCTAGACATTTTCACAAATGCTCTCATCCTAAAGTCTCTGTTCCCATTTGGTTTTACCTTGAGTGTAAGTGTACCCATTCCAAATCTGTTTTTTTGCTGTCTTTTATTGCTTCTATTTTCTATAAGATCATCACTCGCAAAGTAGGTGTTTCGTATGTGCGCTTCTGTTTTATTTTGTGTTCCAGACCAAATAGCATAGGTCGAAAGGTCTATGCGGTTATTGATGGTTTGCGTAAGGCTTAATGCTCCAAACTGATGAGTACTTGCAGTAACATTTTGATTTCTTGAGAACTGTTCAAAGCTGTCGTTTAAGAATGAGAAGTAGCTTTTGGCATCGCTAAGTAGGGCACTCATATCTCCTTCAAATTCAAGAAAGTTTTTAAAAGTAAAGGATTTCGCCCCTGTATTATTGACGTCTCCAATGCTATTTATAGCCGTATTTGGACTGTAATAATACAAAGAAGGATGCAGAAGGTACCGATTTTTCATCCCTGATCCAATACCTACATCACCAAAAACAAATCTCTTTTTATCTTCTTTAAGTTGAATGTTGATTGCAATTGCATCGCGATCTTCTAAGCCTTTGAGAAAACCAATCTCGTTATAGTTCTCCAATACTTCTATGGCATCCACCACATCTGCAGGAATATTATTGACCGCTAATTTACTATCACCGGTAAAAAATTCTTTATTTTCAACGAGTAGCTTGGATACTTTTCTACCTTGAAAGGCCACATTGCCATCGCGATCCACTTCAAGCATGGGCAATTTTTTAAGGAGATCTCGCAGCTTGTGTTCATTTCCTGAGGTAAAAGCATCCGCTCGGAAGATAATCGTATCTTTTTTAAATACCATTGGAAGTGTAGGTTCAATCAGAACCTCATCCAGTTGATGTACACTTTCTAAAAGGCTTACATTTCGGGAGATGTCCTTTTCATCTGTGGTGCATGACATGCTGCTCAGATGATAGCCCAAATGATGTATGATGATGCGATACTCTTGATTTCTAAAAAGCTTCACTTTATAATCACCAGTAGCATCTGATATTGAAAAGGTACGCTGCAGATCACTTGATACAGGAATTGCAGTAATGTGTGCATTGCTAATTGGTTTTTGTAAATGATCTTGAATCACCCCAGATAAAATTAGTTTTTGTGCCTGTAACCATGTCACGCTAAAGAAGAAAGTAGCTGCAAGTATTTTTTTAAGGCTATTACAGCGGTGCATTGTTTGTTTAGAACTTCTCATTTAGTTTTTGTTATACATTGCTCTCTCCAACGCCTCTTTCTTTTCTCGCATCACCTTATAAATTGAATCATATGCTCTGAGAGAAACCTTTCTTCCTTTTTTCGGTTTGCGCATCGCCTTTATGTCTTGTTTTGACAGGTTGAATCGAATGTCTTTCAGCGAATACCTAAAAATATCGTCTGTCAATAGGATTATCCCTCCAGGAAGGCCACAATACCCTAAAGGCCCTATCCTACAGCCTAACTCGGGTGCATACCAAGCTATTGTCTGGTTCTTTTTCTTGCTTTCACTCTTCAAAACTGCTTTGAAACAGGTATAATTCCCTATTTTTTGTTGTTCTTTTGTAAGGATCCACTCATGCTCACTTAGGCTCCTTTTGATGCGAAACATTTCTCCAAATTTTTCTTTGTACTGGATGATTTCCTTATTTTTTTGATCTACATATATCTTGCCTAGAATTTTTGCCTTCACACGTATAAAATCAACCTTATCCTCATTTCTAGGCAGTGCATTTTCAGAAAAAAAGACCGAATTTTCATCCTTAAAAATCAATTTAAAATGTATCGGACTTTCTCTTCCTGATTCCTCAAAGATTCTTTTCAATACTTTCTTTTGTGCCGGATTTTCGATGGCATTAAAAGCATAATTTGACTGAATTGTATAGGTAGCCACTCCTTTATTTTTTTGAGTAAAGCAAAGTGTGCTTGTTATTAAAAAAATAATTGTTAATCGAATTCGCATTGTTTCATATTTAAAATTAAAGTTGTCTTTAAAAAAAAGGGGCAATCATCGCTATGGAGAGATCCCGAAATAAAAAGGCTGTTTCGCAACCAAACAGCCTCTTTTTGTGGTTATTCTAACCATCCTAAATCTTTCGCGATTTCACACAATTCTTTCAGTGTATCCACGGTTTCATCAATCAATTCGTCATCATCACTCACTTTTCTAAGCTCTCGTTTCAACCATCTTTTGAACAACCAACATTTTAGAGATGTAATCTGTTCTAAGGAATCATTTACATTTTTAAAAACTTGTGCTTCCTTTATTTCAATTCTTGAAATCTCATTGCATGAGGAAGTTTGTGTCTCAATTACAAGGGGCGTATTATCATTTGCAAAAGCAATCGTTCCTGCTAGCATAAAAGCCAGCACAAAAAATACATTTTTCATTTTCATAGCATTTAATTGGTTCAATTTCTAAACATGACGCATTTATAGTCTGTGTCGTTTAGCATGTGGACCCTCCACCTTTAGACCCGTTCACCATCTTCTTTACTTTCAGAGCGAACATTCATTTTTTTTATCAAATCCTCACGAAGGATGTTCGTTGAATTCCGCTGTTTCCGTGTCCGAATGACCGTCAACTTTATAAAAGGGGGATTTTTTTTGTGGGGTATATGCTGCAAGAAGTGCATCCAAGGGGACATCAATAAAAACAGCAGATCATAGGAATATTCAACGATGCAATCGATTGCCTAACAGGAGAGAAATGCATACTTAAGTGATGCACTCCTAGACCACGATCTTTTGATACATAAAATAGCACATAAAAAAAACCAATATCAAAATACGAAACAGTCTGTATGCATCTATTTTCCTGTAGTTTCTTAATGTGTCTATGCATACTGCAATTGTTATTGCAGTAAAAAATGTGATATATAGACCATCTACTATTTTCATTATATCTCTATTCGCTCCACATGCAATCAGCAAAGTCATAAACAATCAGAGCTGCACCAATAAATCCAAGAGTTCTACTCGCTAGTTTACTTACTGCTCTTAGTAATGTCCGCCTGTTTGTAAACGAACTCCAAAACCCTTCATGAAGTTCCATTCCAACAAAAGCGCGTGCAGCACAATCTAACACTGATTGCTCTTTTGATGCATATGAATTTGATTTAGTGGCGCTAACATCTTCAGCTAACAAAACGATTCCTACAATTGCAATTTCAGGAGATTTCAAATTACCAAATTGATCAATGATTTCACTTTTAGAAATACCTTCATTTAACAAAACAGAAAGCGTTTCATGAACAATAGGTTTCAATATTTCTCTCGCATCATCTTCTTCTAAGAATTTTTCAGATTTAAACTTCAAATTGTTTTGTGTAATTAGATTTCTAAAGACATCTCTTAAGGTAGATCTATTTGCATTTACATTATAGAAATCATTGGTACTATCTTCTACATCACAAGAAACTAAGTTGAAACTCAAAGACAAAAAAGCCAGTACAAAAAATAAATTTTTCATTTTCATAGCATTTAATTGGTTCAATTTCTAAACATGAAGCATTTATAGTCTGTGTCGTTTAGCATGTGGACCCTCCACCTTTAGACTGTTCAGAATCCTCTTTACTTTCAGAGCGAAAAATTCATTTCATTTTATCAATCCTCACGAAGGATATTCGCTGAATTTCGCTGTTTCCGTGTCCGAATGACCATCAACTTTATAAAAGGGGGTATTTGTTTTGTAGGGTGCTTGCTGCACTGGGTTATTTATAAACCTACACAGCTCTATTAGCAATTAGACATCACTGCTCGTTACATCAATTGTATGCAATGCATGACTACAATGATGGCGGAATGATCTGCTACAAATCCAAAAGCGCATCACTTTGTATGTTAAAAAGGAGTAAGGGTGGGTGCATTCGGCTTGCATACTGAACAGAAGGGTGAGCTTATGCAAACGAATAAGGCTCAAGGTAGGGAAATTTCAGCACAAGGGCAACAAGTACTTCTCGACATTTATGAATATCGTGTGCATTTTTAGGAAAAACCTAATAACTTGGATTTGAACGTAATGACGCGGATTTGAAATTCATGTCTTTCTTTCAGCTAAAAACATTAACTGCACGGATTGCAAATCCGAGCATACAAATTTAAAGGTAATAAGCTGTATTTGAACGCAATGACGCGGATTTAAAATCCGTGTCTCTCTTTAAACTAAAAACATCAACTGCACGCATTGCAAATCTGCGTGTGCAGGCACAAACTTGACAAGTTCTAAATGATTCGCTCTATGAGCTGCCTAATGACGCGGATTTAAAATCCGTGTCTTTCTTTCAGCTAAAAATCCAAAACCCTTCATGAAGTTCCATTCCATCAGTACAAGCGCTTGTTGAATTTCAAAAAAACGACGCCCAACAACCATTGCAATGGCGGCACAAGTATGCAGCAAAAAAGCACTGCCTTTTGCTTTGTTGATAGCCGTGAGGAGTTTAACAAAGAACCCGTAATCACAATGATTCCGACCAACAACATGCCAACAATTAATTTTCCTTCCATTTCAATTAAGTTTGTTTATCTTTCTTTTCGCCGAGTCTAATGCAAGAATCTAGCCAAAATTGACTCATCCCATATTTTTTTTACATTTCCATAGCAATGATGACAAGGATTTGAACCTAACGACCTCAATTTGAAAGTAATGACGCGGATTTAAAATTCGTATCTTTCTTACAACAAAAAGTATCAACTACTCGGATTGTAAATCCGCTCGTGCAGGACGTAATGACGCGGATTTGGAATCCGTGTCTCTCTTTCATCCTCATGACAATCTGTAGGTGCTGATCTATCTTACACTGCAATACTATGACACAACTGTGCAGTTTATTTGCATAGTTTAAAAAGACTATCAACTGCATGGATTGCAAATACGCGCGCGCACAAATAAATTTTACACGTTCTAAATGATTCGTTCTATGAGCTGAACGGACTACAAATTGGAGCTTACTGTTAGTTGTTGTTACAACTACGTGTTAAATTCCTCGCTACCGTAATGCATGTGCTCTGTCCTAGTCCACAATTGTGCTGCATTTACCAAAATCAAAAGTTTTGCTTCAATTCCTTGGACCGCTATTCCCCGATATTCCCTGCCTCTTTTGAAGTAGATAAACCCCTAAATAACATGTATTCAAGAAAATATTTGTTTCTATTTTGGACAACTGAGTATGCCGCTGCATCGACGCAATTTGTTTCAGATTATCAAAACAAAACGCGCAGTTCATAAAAACAATAAGCAATCTTGAACTGCGCAGTGAAGTGAACATCAAGAAAAATAATTTTTGAAGAAGAAAATCAAATCACACTGATCTTATTTTGTATGTTTGTACTGTTTTATGCATCCTTGCATCAACCTAAACGCACATTATTCTATATGTCACAATTTACAGGAGAATACATTTTCTTTCCTTCGAGAATTAAGTCAAACATTACGAAAATTAGAGCTGCTTTTGATACTAACTTAAATAATTTCTCTTTAGGTTATTCAATAAAAGCAAATTACGACTCCAAGTTAATTAAGGTTTTAAACAATAGCAACGTTTCTTTTGACTGTGCATCAATCGATGAATTAAATTTACTTTTACAACAAGGAATACAACCAAAAAACATTTGGTTAAACACCCCTTTTCTCGAAGAGTCTTTAATCAAAAAATGCATAGATTTAGGCGTTTTCATCTATGCTGACAGTTTTTTAAATTTAGAATTACTCCAACAAAAAGCACATCAAATAAATGCAAACATTCATATAGGATTGCGCATTAATTTACCAGATTATGAATTTTCTAGATTTGGAATTGAGATAAATGAGGAGAATATCAAAAAAATTAAATCTATATTTAGAAGTAATTCTCATTTAAAATTAGCCTCCTTACATACACATTATTCTTCTTCTTCTGATAGATCTGCAGAAAACTTTAAGCATAAAATTGATCAGTTTTTTAAAACACTGTGTTTGTATTTTGCTGATTTTGATTTAAAATCATTAAACATAGGGGGTGGTTTTACAGGAGAAATGAGCCCTGCGTTAGCCGCTGAATTTGATTATGAAATACCAAGTTGGGATACTTATGCAGGAGTATTTCACCAAGCTATCAAAAAATACAATATTAAAAACTATAAAATTCATATCGAGCCAGGAATGGCGATGGTTGCAAATGCCTATGATTTTGTTGCAGAAGTAATCGATATTAAACAAACTAATACTGTCAGCATAGCACTTATCAATACAAGTACCCTTTTTTTAAAACCTACAGGACATCAAAGAAAGTTAGATTTTGTAGTACATGAAACTTCAACAAACAAATCGAATAAAGAACATGTACTCGTTGGTATATCTTGTATGGAAAAAGACATTCTTGGTACATATGCTGGTAATTTAGAAATTGGAAACAAAATAACGTTCAAAAACGTAGGTGCTTATACCGTCTCTTATCGAAATAACTTCATCTTCAAACAGCCAAAAATCATTGAATCAAGTTTTTAAACTACCATATCTTGAATTAATGTGAATATTTAAAATATATCCTTGAGGAATAAGCCCCTCCTTAATAAAGGTTTTTTGAACAACTGTATGATGTATTTGCACATAAGCTAATCCCCATTTTTGACCAATACTTTTTCCGTAATTTTGTATAAATCGCACTAAATCTGTATAAAAACCTCTGCCTATATATTCGTTTAAAATACCCGCATACAGCACGCCTCCTCCACTGCCCTCTTTATAACTTGTAATAAAACCAATTGGTGTTTCTCCATAATACATGATGTGCGTATACTTGCTGGAGTCTAACTCCTTGCTAAACGTACAGATATATGCAACCAAACATTCTAAACGTTTTTCAACACAATCGATATCTTTCAAAGCAGGATTTATAAAAAAAGAACTTACTTCATCTTTAAAAATTTCTTTAATAAGGGAGGCAAGAATGCCTTTATCTCTCAAATAAAACTCTTTAAAAGTTAAGTTGTCATGCTTGTACTCTTTTACTGGTGGGTTTCTAGCAAATATAGATTTAAAGGCCAGTGTAGTCCCTAAAATATAATAAGGCAACTTTAATTCATCCAATCGTACATATAAATTAGGGGCTGGGTTTTTAATAGAAAGTTTTAAAACATCTATTTCATTTTCTCTCAATGCAAGGTTTAATGCTTCAAAATTATCTAAACTATTACCATTACCTCTTGCTATTCGATATCCAAGAATAGTGCTTTCTTTCTCATTAAATTCAAACATTTTACTTTTTTAAGCAATATTATGAATCTTTTTCTTAATTTTCACATTCAATTCTTTCTAACTAGCTGATGCCGCAAAAAACCTTCAAAAACCCTTTTACGTTCTTTCAGAGATTTGGATACAATTTTTTTCAATTTTTAGATCATTTCTTTTCTAGAAGAATTGTCGTGAAAGTTTTTGGTAAAATCAGATACAAGCTATTTTTAAGTATATCTAAAACGTTAGAAAAAAAAGGATCAGGAAAAATTATTGATGTAGAAAGAAGGACTAATTTGTCTATCGAAGACTTTAAAAAAGAATACCTAAAAAAAGGAATACCCGTTGTTTTAAAAGGTGCTGGAAAAGATTGGGAATGTTGCAAAAAATGGACACCAGATTTTTTTAAAAAGCAATATGGTAAAGATAAAGTTCCTCTAATAGACGCAATTTATTTAGACCAAGGTGTAAAATTTGTTCCTTTAGCAAAAGTGATTGATGAAGTTCTTGATGGTAAAAGTTCTTATTTAAGATTCTACAATCTTTTATCTAAACATCCTGAACGATTTAATGACTTTGATAAAAATTGGTTACAAAAATTAAAACATAAGTTTTCCTATGTAACTTTTACACAGGTTTTTATTGGTGGAAATAAATCAAACACAGGGTTACACAATTCTCACGCAGATAATTTATTTGTACAAGTTCACGGAGAAAAAGAGTGGATATTGTATCCGAATCATTTTGCACCATTAATCGATCCCCCAAGTACAACAGGCGGCACCTACAGAATCACACCAAAAAGAGGTAAAAACGGACAGCCTTTCAATCCTTTTTCTCCAGATTTTGAAGATTATCCTCTGTATAAGCACATCGATGGGTATCGAGTTATTTTACAACCAGGAGATGTTTTATACAACCCACCCTACATGTGGCATTCTGTTAAAAACAATACCGAAAGTATTGGTTTAGGTTACAGATGGGTGAGTGCATTTAGTGCTTTTAAATCTTCTCCTTTTTATTACTTCTTAGATTTATGTGCTTTTAAACCTACCTATTTTAAAGCGTATAAATGGTACAAAGATGATAGTAATGCTGAATTTTTATATGCTGAAAAAATGCTAAAAAAACAACAAGCGCGTTTAGCAAGAAGACAAAAAAAGGAACTGACTAATTTATGAATCCAAACTTCCCGAAAAACCCTTTTCCATTTTGGCAAAGGAATGCGTACCACCTCTTCCAATTTTTGGATCACTTTATTTCAAGACCGCTCACCGTAAAGCTTTTTGGGAGAACACGGTATTGGCTATTTTTAAAAATGGTTGAAAAATTAAAAGCCACAGGAAAATCTAAAGTTATTGAAGTTGAACGTAGAAAAGATTTGACTGAAGAAGAATTTAAAAATTATTATGTAAAAAAAGGGATCCCGGTAATTTTTGATGGTCTTGCAAAAGATTGGGGCTGTGTTAAAAACTGGTCTCCAGAATATTTTAAAAAACTTCACGGAGAAGACCAAGTCCCTTTAATCGATAGCGCAGATTTAGAAAAAGGAATTGAATACACATCATTATCTCAATTAATCGACGAAATTGATAAAGGAAATAATAAATTATACTTTCGGTTTTATAACCTTTTATTCAAACATCCAGAGCATCTGAAAGATTTCGATCTACAATGGTTAAAAAAGCATAGGCATCGATCCATTTATTTCGAGTCATTTCAAGTATTTATTGGTGGTAAATACTCTGAAACAGGCATTCATAATGCACATATTTCCAATCTTTTTGTTCAGGCGTATGGAGAAAAAGAATGGTATTTATACCCAAATCATTTAATTCCTTTCATAGACCCTCTTCCTACTTTAAATGGTATCTACAGAAATGCGGCTGCCCGATCCAAGGGCAAACCATTTAATCCTTTTGAACCCAATTTTAAAGAGTATCCTTATTTTGAATATTTAGATTGTTATCACATGAAATTAAAACCAGGTGATGTTTTTTACAATCCCGCTTTTATGTGGCATACTGTAAAGAACCCAACAAAAAGTATTGGTATTGGTTTTCGTTGGATCAACGCAGTACATTCCTTTAAATCATCACCCATGTATTACCTCTTAGATTTAATGGCTTTTAAGCCTAACTATTTTAAATCCATAAAAATAGTTCAAAAAAATGCCAATCATCAGTTTATAGAACGATTCAAAAAAAATAAAAAGCATACAAATATCACAGTGAATAAATCATGAAACCAAACGATCCTAGATTGCCTCTTTCATGTTTTTCATGGATACAAAGGAGCACCTATAATTTTTTTCAAATTTTAGATCATTTTTTTGGTCGTCCTTTCGTAGTAAAATTTTTTGGAGCTATGCGATATCGCGCTTTCAAAAGCATTGCGAAATCACTTGAGTTAAAAGGAGAAGGAAAACTCATAGATATTGAATACAGAGACCATATAGATGAGAAAGAATTTAAAAATTATTATGTAAAAAGGGGCATCCCTGTAGTATTTAAAAAAGTAGCCAAAGATTGGGACTGCGTAAAGAAATGGGGCTTAGATACTATCAAAGAATTGCATGGAAATGATATAGTACCTATAATTCACGCTACAGATTACAGCAAGGGAATTGAGTATGCGTCATTAAAAGAGTTGATAAACCGATTACAGAACGGAGATAAAACTCCTTATTTTAGATACTATAATTTGATTTCTAAACACCCTGAACATATATCAGAAATCGATTTACCTTGGATTAAGAAATACATTCATCAACGCAGATATTTTGAATCTTTTCAGGTGTTTTTAGGTGGTGAAGATACTCGAACAGAATTACATCATGCTCACATATCCAATTTATTTGTACAAGTTTCTGGTGTTAAAGAATGGGTTCTTTATCCTAATTACTTTGTACCATTCATAGACCCACCAAGTACTTTTAACGGTATTTATCGTACAACTCCAATACGCGCGAAAGGAAAACCATTTAATCCATTCGACCCAGATTTTGAGGGGTATCCGTATTTTAAATATTTAGATGGCTACAAAGTGGTATTAGAGCCAGGTGATGTATTGTATAATCCACCTTTTATGTGGCATTCTGTTAAAAATAAAACAGAAACTATTGGCTTAGGGTTTCGATGGATCAATATGCTAAACGCTTTTAAAACATCGCCTGTTTATTATCTTTTAGATGTTTTTTCCTACCGCCCTAATTATATAAAAGCACTTAGAATGACAAAAAAAGATGCCAATGCACAATTTGTTGACCGCTTAAAGAAATTTAAAAAGCACAAAAATAAAACTACCTCTCCTCCCAAATAGCATAAACATCTGCTCCCAAAACGCTTAAAAATATTTTGCGGAGATAAGTAAATAAGAAAACAAATCCACAAGAGATCAAAAGAAAGGAAAGAGTTATCCCAATTAGTATTAGCATGCTACAGATGGTTGTATTTGAGGCAAAAAACAGCAAATAACACAAGAAAAACAGCACTGGTAAAGAGACAAAAATAGCACTCACAAAGAAATAAAGAGGTAATTGAGTAGTCACTAATAAGAGTTCTAAAGCAATCTGTATTCTTTTAAAAAAACTATAATTAGACTTTCCTTTTTTTCTTTTTTGATGGTTTACAGGAATAGAATCCATTAATTCTGGAGACACCATTGTAAAAAACACCTGCGCACTTTTCATAGTTTGCTCATTGTAGGTTTCCCTAGCGAATCTCTTTTTAGTTAGAATTCTAAAGGTTGAAAAGCCAATTTTATTTTTATTTCTTAACACTATTTTGTTCAGAAAAGCAGTCACAGCGCGCGATGCTATTCTTTTAAAAAAAGCGTGTTTTTGAACTTTTGGCACACCAAATAAAACATATTTTTCTTCTGGATTAAAATGATGAATCAACTTTTTAATTTCTTCAGGAGGGTATTGCAAATCATCATCTATAATGATCATAGTATCTGCTTTCGATTTTCGAATACCACAAATGGTCGTGGCTGCTTGCCCAAAATTCTTGGTAAGCTTGATCAATCTTAAATGTTGATTCGTTTTTTTAATTTCTATTAATTTTCTCCATGAATTGTCTGTGCTAAAATCGTCGATACAAATTATCTCATAAGCACCAAAAGGCTGCATTGTATGCGCTATTCTCGCTATTAATTCTGTCAACGTGTTTTCACTATTAAAAACAGGCACAATTACAGAATACTTCGGATTGTCAATCATAATTCATTATTTGAAATATACGGCTGTTTTAAGAAAATCAATAATAAGGGCACAAACTAATTCAGGTTCATCTTCCTGCAAAAAATGTCCAGCATTTTTTATCTTATGATGCTTGATATTTTCAGCCCCCTTTATATGTTTTATAAAATCTTCTTCAACCCGCTTTGTAAAAGGATCTTTATCGGAAAAAACGGCAAGAAAAGGTTTATTATAGTTACATAATTTCTTCCAAAGTAGTTTGTTATTTTTTGATTCTTTGTTCCATGGAAATGCAGGTATTAATTTTGGAAATATGATAGGTGCTGCTTTATAGAGAGCACTCGGAAAGGGAGCATCATAAGCCAACCTGTCTTGCTTTTCCATCTTTCGTATTGTTCCCAAAGGCATTAATCTGCTACATGGTAATTTTAGTAAAACTGGCACAAATAATCTCCACAAATAAAAAACTGGATTAAAGCCTTCAATTCTGGGAAACGCAGTATTCATAGCAACCACAGATTCAAATTTTTCTGGAAAGTTTGCCACCAATCTCAATCCAATCAGACCTCCCCAATCATGAACAACTAAATTTATATTATAGAGCGAAAGTTTGTCAAATAAAAATTCTCGAAACCAATCTACATTTTTAGCGTAGGAATACTCTTTTTTATGTTTGGGTTTATCAGATTTTCCAAAACCTATTAAATCTGGAACAATTACTCTGTAACCAGATTTTACAAGTGTCGGAACTATATTTCGATACAAATATCCCCAAGTAGGTTCTCCATGTACCAAAACCAAAACCTTTTCAGCATTTTTATTCTCATCTAAATAATGCATTCTAATTCCATCAACTTCAATAAAATTTTCATGAAAAGGATAAGAGACCGCGTCAAAATAGCAACTCGGAGTTACTAAAACGTCGACACCTTTATGGGTAGTGTATGTATTTTCAATTAGCTCTTTCATCAACCACTATATTTTTTCTGATACAGTAACATATCAAAAAGGAAAAAAATAAAATAAATTTTTTATATTTCTTACTCCTCGCCCCTGCTATGTAACATTCAGCAGTAGCATTACAAGACTTTTTTAAAACACTTTCTAGCCAAATCAAGGGATTTGCGTTGCAACCTGTTTCTCTTTTAACTGCACATAGCGCTCAGTAAATTCTGCAAAAACAACCGCTCCCTTATCATCTATTATTGCTATGGAGAGATCATAAAATCTGGCACTTACGCCTGTGTAATAAGATTTTAACATGCCTCTTAAGTTGTTAATAACTAGATCTAATCGAAAGTTTTTTTAAAGTACCCTATGTTTAATTGAAAATCTTCGTATTTTTCAATGAACATATTGAAGGATTTTTAGCCAATATTAACAATTATAAATCAAACTTTGAAGCAAAAGATCGTAATTCTTGGGGCAGGTACTTTTCAAAGAGGGTTAGTGCTTTTTTTAAAGCAACAAGGTTTTGTCGTTTTATGCATCACGAATAAACCAAATGAAATAAGTGCTCAAGATGCTTCCATATTACATGATATTAGTTATACAGACCATAAAAAAGTTTTAGACATCTACAAAAGTGAAAAGGCAATACAAATTTTTTCAGTTGGATCAGATGCTGCCTTGCCTACACAATCTATTGTTCAAGAATATTTTAGTTTGTCTGGTAATACTATTGAAAAAGCTCATTTTTTTGCCGATAAATGGAATTACAAGAAAGTACTAAATACAGCTGATCTTTCTCCAAAAACATTCGCAATTGAAAACTTTAAACAACTCAAAAACATCCTAAAAAATAGACAAAAAACATTCATGCTCAAACCAATTTCTGGGGGAGGTAGTAACGGTGTTTGTAAAGTTGACAAGACAAGTAGTTTGTTTGAAATTTCTAATTTGATATCAAAAGAAAGATATCTTCTTGAAGAATTTATCGAAGGTGAAGAATTTGGCTGTAACCTATTTATTTACAAGGGCAATATTCATTATGCAGCAATTACTAAAAAAAGTTTCAATACATGGTTTGTTCCTGAGTCGCATCTTATCTTATCTACAAGTAAAAAGAACATATGGATTCCTTTTATCAAACAGGTAAAAAAAGAACTTTCATTAAATGATGGCTTCTACAATATGGATGTTATCACGACCCATAATACGCCATATTTAATTGACATTTCGCCAAGATTAGGAGGAAACTGCATGTCGGAAATTATACACATTGGCTATCAAATTAACGAGTATGACTATTTAAAAAAATGGCTCTTAAATGAACCAATAGCATACGTAAATATCGAATTTAAAAACAACGTTGGTGTTTACATCATTAACTCAAAAGAAAAGGGAATTCTTCAAAATAAAGTGATCAAAAATCATCCTTTTAGAGCATTTGAAATCGAGTTATTTTGGAATAAAAAAATAGGCGATACTATTGAGGTTTTCAACAAAGGAAGTCACCATTTAGGATATTTTATTTTTAAAGCCTCTACAGACCATCAACTTACAGAACTATTACAGAAAATTAAAAACTACAAATGGTTTACACTTGAAAAAAACTGATGCACCAAATCTATAATGAATTGCTGATCTTTTTCTGTAAGACTATAATAGAGAGGTAATCTTATAATACAATCGCCCCAATACTCACTATTTACAAGAGTTTCATCAATATTCTCTTGCAACCAAAAAGGACTTTTATGCAATGGTAAATAATGAAACGTAGCTTGGACATTTTGCGCTCTCAAAAATAGCATCAGCGCCTCTCTTTGTGTTTTTGAGCTTACTCCGAAATAAAATATATGACCATTAAAATCTTGAAGGTCTCTTTTGGGAAGTATAATTCGACCGTTTTGACACAAGACATGAAGCTTGTGATAATAATTTTCCCATAATCGTTTTCTTCTATTATTGACACTTTCATATCCTTGTAATTGAGCGTATAAAAATGCAGCTGAAAGCTCAGAAGGTTGATAAGAAGAGCCCAAAGTAACCCATTCATAAGATTTTTTCAGACCATTCTCAAAATCGAATTTGTCAGTACCTTCTTGCCAGATTCTCCTTGCTTCAATATTATTTTTTTCGTCTTTCACGACCAACAATCCGCCCTCTCCACAATGAATATTCTTGGTTTCATGAAAAGAAAACGTTGCAAAATCGCCAAAACCACCTACAAATTCATTTTTATATTTTACACCAATTGCCTGGGCGCAATCTTCAATTAAAATTAAATTATGTTTTTTTACAATTGTCAATATTTCATCCATATTACAAGGGATTCCTGCATAATGAATAATTAACAAAGCTTTTGTTTTCGCTGTTATTTTTTGTAGCACTGATGCAGCATCTATGTGAGGACGTTGCTTCTCTGAATCTGCAAAAACTATTTTAGCTCCTGTTTTAAAAAAAGAAGAGGCATCTGTGATATAGGAAAAAGATGGAATAATAACCTCGTCTTCGGGAAGAAGATTACATAATTGAGCAGCTATTTCTAAGGCTTTAGAACATGAACTTGTTAAGTAAGTGTTTTTTAAATGAAATTTTTCTTCAAAAAATTCATGACACAATTTTGTGTATTTATGATTTCCCGCTAAACTTTGGTTTTTGATAAGTTCGTCAATATAATTGATTTCATCACCAGTTTTAAAGGAAGCATTGAATGGAATTGTTTTTTTTATACTTTTCAATTGGCATACTTTTTAGAAAGAG
The DNA here is from genome assembly GCA_042091715.1 of Polaribacter sp. Taxonomy (GTDB): domain Bacteria; phylum Bacteroidota; class Bacteroidia; order Flavobacteriales; family Flavobacteriaceae; genus Polaribacter. The sequence continues at coordinate 16,717 of JBELGW010000045.1, forward strand.
CAAAATTAATTAATTTTCAAATACTTTTTTTTGTTTTTATATTCGTGCAACTTTAAATGAATAATGTCTTGAAACTTCCCACACTAAAACACCAAATAGTAAGTATTATTTTTCTAATTCTTATTTCGTTTGGTGGTTCAATTTTCAACAAATATTCTCTAGATGATGAATATGTAACAACCCCACAGCATAAAAATGTTGCAAAAGGGTTTGGAGGGATTTTAGATGTTTTAACGACACCTTACATATCTAATAGTTCGGATCATATAGATTTTGAGTACAGGCCAATCACGCAGATATCATTTGCAATAGAAAAAGAAATCTTTGGGTTCAATACCGGAGTAAGTCATCTTATCAACATTGTTCTTTACATACTTTTAGTATTATTGATTTTTAAACTATTACGAACTCTTTTCCCTCAAGAATATGAGTTCTTAACTTTTTTAATAATGCTTATTTTTGCTTTGCATCCCCTCCATTCAGAAGTGGTGTTAAGTTTAAAAAATAGAGAAGAACTATTGGTATCTATTTTCGGGTTTTTGTCACTATACCTCGTTCTAAAGTCCATTCAACAAAAAAGACAAGTTTTATTAATCTATGCAGTCGGGTTATTGGGTTTGGGTGTCCTTACAAAAATATCCATAACACCTTTTGTTTTTATAATTCCTTTTACGGTCTGGTTTTTCAAAGGCTATCCTGTCAAAAAAAGCATTTTACTCTTTACGGTTTCGATTCTATTTATGTTTGCCGTAAGAGTTTTGCCTGAGTGGTATTTAGGCATATCAAATACCAGAGAAGTCAGTTTCATAGAAAACCCTTTATTTCATCTTCCTTTTTGGGACAGATTGCCGATGGCTTTTTATTCCTTGTACACCTATGTGAAATTGCATATAATACCACATCCGTTAATTTCGTTTTATGGGTACAATGAAGTTCCTATGCAAAATTGGTTTGATTATGAGGTAATACTTGGACTGTTTTTTGCGTCTGTATTCATTCTTATATTTTGCTGGTTTTATAAAAAAAACAAACTACTATCCTATGGTATCGGATTATTTACATTTTTTATGATGCCATTTCTTAATTTCCCTATTCCTGCTCCAGGTATCATAGCAGAACGATTTTCGTTTAATGCTGTTTTAGGTTTTGCAATCGCAGTTATTGTTCTTTTAGAAAAAATATCGCATCTCTTAAAATACAAACATTTTACACTACTTTTTGTGAGTATTGCAGTCGTTCTTTACACCGCGATTAATTTTAACAGAACCCCAGAATGGAAATCTAAATTAAGTTTAATTGAAAACGATGCTCGAAAAGCAAAAAATTCCTACAAATTACAAGCTTTTTTGGGAGATCTAAATCAGGAACAAATTAGCAAAACCAATGTCATTTCTGAAAAAAGAGATTTTTTTATGAAAACATTAAAAGCCTATCAGAAAGCAGCGGCAATTTACGAGAAAGACCCCAGTCTATTCAACAACATTGGGACTACGTATTTTATAGCAGGTGATTATCAAAATGCGATAACAATTTTTGAGAAAGCAATTGAGCTAGGAGCAGACAAGGCACTTCATTATTATCATTTAGGGGCTGCTTATGAAAAAAACAGCAACATCATAAAGGCAAAATACTATTATCTAAAAGCTTTAGAAAAAGACCCAACATTTGAAAAGGCTAAAATCCGTTTAAGTTTCTTAATAAAATAAAATTTTAATTTATATTTGATGTTGAATATCAAATCACTAACCCCTCATATATGAGCACAAAACTACCCCCAACTATTTCTACAATTTGCAGAATAAAAGCTAAGTTAAACTTTTTTTTATTTATTTTATTTCTTTCAGGAGCATCTTTTGCGCAACAAATACTTGTAGAAAATCCAAATGGCGATGCTATTCCCAATAATACAGGAACATTTAACTTTGGCTCTGTTGAAGTAGGGAAAACCGTATCGCGCATCTTTACAATTAAGAATACTGACAATTCAGATTACGCTACCCCTTCTCGTACTTTAAAACTAAACAACGGTCAAACCAACCCCATATCTCCGGTATCACTCAACGATTTTGAGATTCTTACTCAACCTGCAGTGAGTATTTTAACAGGTTCTAGTACCGTCTTTTTAATTAACTTTTCACCAACAGCATCTCGATCAACAAGCAGATCAATTACATTTAGCACAAATGACACCAGTGATAGTCAGTTTACTTTTCAAGTAACGGGTACAGGTTTCTCAGCAAACCAAGCACCAACTGCTCAAGCCACTGCTGCTGTTTTTGGCGCAGAGACTAGCTCCACATTGAACTTAACCAGTTTTACAGCTCCAGCAGGAGAGATCGG
>JBELGW010000046.1:0-18573 GCA_042091715.1 Polaribacter sp.
ACCAATTGGTATTGCTTTTTCAAAATGCCACTAAAAAACACAAAGCTAAAGAGTAGGTACACCAAACCACTCGCACCAATGTGATAGGCATCTCTACCGATCAACCACGTTAAAATACCGGTACAGACACCTCCAACAATTACAACACGCCCATAAAAATCACGATAAAAATAGATCAATGCTGATAAAAGCACTCCTAACGGCAGCGAATTGTTAAAAAGATGACTTGGTCCACTATGTATAAAAGGAGCACATAAAACCCCTTTTAAACCCGTCAACTTTCTGGGTAACACGCCGTATTTCGTAAAATTCAGTCCAAAACGAATTTCAATCCAATATATAAACCAAATGCCCAAAATAAATGCGATGGGTATTCTTAGCATTTTTATTGAAAATGGTGGAAGTGTTGTTGTTTTCATCACCTCAAACATAACAAAAATTCAGCCAATACCAATTTCATGAACATCTGTCATAAATCTTTGCTATTTTTACCTCATGAATCAGCCACTAGCAGAACGCATACGTCCACAAAATCTCAATGACTACATAAGCCAACAACATTTGGTTGGCCCGAAAGGAATCTTGACCAATCACATCAAAAAAGGAATGATTCCATCCTTAATTCTTTGGGGACCGCCTGGTATTGGCAAAACCACATTGGCTCAAATCATTGCCAAAGCATCAGAACGTCCTTTCTATACATTAAGTGCCATCAATTCTGGAGTAAAAGAGGTACGTGAAGTCATAGAAAAGGCAAAAAATAGTGGCGGACTCTTCTCTGTAAAAAACCCGTTATTATTTATAGATGAAATACACCGCTTTAGCAAGTCACAGCAAGACTCGCTATTGGGAGCTGTCGAAAAGGGATGGATTACCTTAATTGGCGCCACTACAGAGAATCCAAGTTTTGAAGTGATTCCTGCCCTACTCTCTCGTTGTCAAGTGTATATTTTAAATGCTTTTGATAAAGGAGACCTTGTAGCGCTGTTGCACAGAGCTATTGAGAAAGACAGCATCATTGCTTCACGTTCCATTCAACTGCTAGAAACAGATGCGCTGTTAAGCATCTCTGGAGGCGATGCCCGAAAACTATTAAATGCATTTGAATTGGTAGTCAATGCCGCAGAAGACCCAGTGACCATTACCAACGATTTTGTCCTAAAAAACATACAAAAAAACACAGTTCGTTACGACAAAACAGGAGAACAGCACTACGATATTATTTCTGCCTTCATTAAATCGATTCGCGGGAGTGACCCCAACGGAGCAGTCTATTGGTTGGCGAGAATGCTGGAAGGAGGAGAAGATGTAAAATTTATAGCAAGACGACTTGTTATTGCGGCCTCTGAGGATATTGGAAATGCCAATCCAAACGCACTCATTTTAGCAACGAGCACCTTTCAAGCTGTTGCTGTTATTGGACACCCAGAATCAAGAATTATCCTGAGCCAATGTGCCATTTACCTTGCGAATTCTCCGAAGAGTAATGCTTCTTATGAGGCCATTGGTAAGGCACAAAAAGCAGTAAGAGAAACCGGAGACTTATCCATACCACTGCATCTTAGAAACGCGCCAACCCAACTCATGAAAGACTTGAATTATGGCAAAGGCTACAGCTATTCACATGCCCATGCAAATAACTTCTCCGCTCAAGAATATTTGCCCGACGCACTGAGCAATACTAAATTCTATGAGCCAGGAAATAACGCACGTGAACATGCATTTCGAGACTATCTAAAAAATCTTTGGAAAGACAAATACAAGTATTAAAACTTTATCTGTAGTTCTTGCTCCATTCGCTCACCATCTTTGTAGTATTCAGCTACCCAAACAGTGCCTTTTAAATACAAGACTCCGTTGTAATCTTGAATGACATACAAGTTTGGTGTGCTAGTCTCTAGGATTGTGAAGACCAATTTTGGCATCTTATTCACCAATTGAAATCCATTGGTAATTGTCTGGGCATAAAGAAGATTCTCATCCATCCGTGCTGTTTGGGTTGATGCCTCTTGGACTGCTATGTTGGCCTTTTGATCAGGCATTTGATCAGAAACTGTTACTGCGCTTGGCTTCGCAACAAGAATAGTTGTCACCTCTTTAATCGGCTCATTCTTCTGTTTAACAAATTGGTATGCTTGGATTACAGGATCTTTCAAAGCGTTTCGAATTGCTTCATGGTATGCCTTTCCATAGGCTTTCTTTCTACTTTTCCCTTCTGTAGTTGTATAGACAACACGTCCTGTGCAATCCTTAAATTCTAGCTTTATTTTTGTCATAAAAAAGCCAGAATCAGACTGAGCATCCACAAAAAGAAACTGACAACGATCTTTCATCAAAGAAATGGCTTGTGGATCAGAGGCGAAAAAGGTTTTCAGACCTATTTTATCCAACAAAAACTTCGTTAGCGAGCTCGTTTTATGCTGATCTGTCTGTTTTAAAAATTGAAAGCGATCCGCAACAATGGCATACTCATAAGAGGATATCTTATTTTGAGCGCTGATGTACATACTTAAAGAAAAGAAAACGAAGAACAGTAGTTTATTCATATCAATCAAAAATTAAATTTACTCCAAAATCTAGAGCGGCAGTTTGTGCGCCTGCTAGTTCGGAAAATTTTAGCACATTTCCAAACATACCATATATTTGTGCAGCTCCAAACTTCATCACGAATCCCATTCCAATGTTCGACATGGAAAAATCATCTACAGTATAACTCATCTTCACCTGCAGATGCTCTCCTATACGTCTCTCTGCAAATACACTTGCAGCTAACTGCGTTCCTATTGGTCTGGTCACTGCAAATAGGTGAGCACCTATTGCGCTGTTATAAGTGCCCTCATTTGGACTTTCCCTACATGCTCTAAAATTATTATTTTGACCAAAACTATAGGCCACTGCCGCATTGAATTTAAAAGGACGCCAAGCGATGTACGAATTTGTATTGCTTTCTCTAGGTACATTTGCTCTAAATTCACGATCTAGTTCAGCCAAATAATCCACATTATTTTCGTCAAAACGCAACTCAATACCCTCATATTGATAAGTTCCAGAAATCACTAAATTTTGGGTGTTTTTTGAATAGCTCACAAAACCAATATCTAAGATGCTCCCTGAAAATGTTACTTGTGGACTATGCTCATAGGTAAAACCAACATCCAATCCAACTCCTATATTTTTGCTCAATAATGTATTACCCAACACATCCTTTAATTGAACACCTAAGGTATCTACTGCATTAGAAAACCCCGAAGAATTGACAGCAATACCCACATCTCTCAAAACATGCCGATACACATTCTCATCTCCTACTTCTGTATTAAAAGTTCCTGAATTGTTGGTCGAGGCGACATGCATCGCTCCAGAATACAACTTCAACCTACCTCCAATATGCAGCTTTTCATTTCGCTTGTAGGAAAGACCCGCATGCAACACCCCTAAGACCTCTCCCCTGAACTTTAGTTCAGAAAAATAAATGCTCTTGTTTAGAAAGGGTTCATTTCCATAATACAACAATTCTATAATATTTTTCGGATAATACACAATCGCATCGATTTCTTGATACATTCCAAAACTAAGGTAGGCTTTAGGACTCAAACGATAGCCTCCATCTAATAGTGTTGTTTGGGCATGTATACTTAAAAAACTGCGATTGGACCACTGATTCGATACGCGTTCAAATTTTGTGTTGAATGGAATGCCATCGTCTTTAAAGAGATCTAACAATGTAGCGCCAGTAATTCCTGCATGCACAGAAATATTGGAAAGTACGGGAATGCCAATATGGTAGTTGTAGTTCACGGCTGCTCCAGGATTTAAAAGCAGGCTATTTGGAGTTTCTCCAAATCCATATAAAAGCGGTCTGTTTTGCGCGGACAAGAAGCCGTGAAACAGCAACACAAAAAATAAAAATATTTTTATCGAGGACCTACGCATCAGTTCAGATAAAAGGTTCCTGCAGATTTGAATTGAATCGTCTGCGCTACAAGTGGATCCAAAGAAGTACCGTCTGTACTGGGCAATAGTTGGATAATAACCTGAACTTTTGTAGCTCTTAAAAATTGCTCATTCTCATGGATATCAATGCGCTCTGTATGACTAAAATCTTCATCATTTTTGGGAATAAAAAGAGGCGGAATGGTATAAGTTTGTACATTATTGGCATCCAAAAAAACCAATATCGCTTCAAAATCCCGATCAAATTGGTTGTTTACCTGTATCTCAAAATCTACTTTTACAAGACGCTCTTGCACCCATTCATTTTGCAAAAAGGAAAAATTTATGACATCATTCACCACAGACTGCTCTTCCAATGTATGAACATCATCAAAAAAGGAGCGCTGATTTAAGGTGAAAAAAACGAGTGAAGATTCCACAACAGGCGTCCATGCAAAATCTTCTATCTGACTAAAATCCAACCGTTCTGAACAGGAGGTCAGTAGCATAATAAAACTCAAATACCAAGGGGTGATTTTTAATCGCATTTCATCAACATGTAATCCTTTATAGAACGGATCAGGTTTAGAGATATTGTTTTATTTCGAGTAAGTCTTGAACTACATGATAGTCCTTTTTCTCAAAATTAGTGCCTGTAATATCAAAGTGAATGCTGCGCATTCCACAATGTACAGCCCCCATAACATCGGCTTCAAGACTGTCTCCAATCATGATACTCTCTGCTGCTGTAGTTTGGGCCTGACTTAAAGCATGCTCAAAAACTCTTGGATTCGGTTTTTTCACTCCTACAGATTCTGAAGTAATGATTTGTTCAAAATACTTCCGAATTCCAGAGCGTTCTAATTTAAGCAGCTGAACTTCTTCAAATCCATTGGTAATGATATGCATTGTATAGTTTGGCTTTAGGTAATCCAACAACTCAAAAACCCCCTCAAACAAATGATTATAGTCTGGCAATACATCAATATAATCAATGGCAAGCTGATGAATTAACGCATCCGATATTACAAAATTTAATGCATCAAATGTATCTTTTAACCTCCCGTATCGTAGGGCTTCTTTACTCACTCGGTCTTCTCTATACCGTTTCCAATATGCAAAATTAATGGGTGCATATACGGCTAGAAAATCTTCCAAATTTATGGCAATCTTGTGGCTTTTAAATAGCTGTTCAAAGGTGAGGTTTGAGTTCTTTTCAAAATCCCATAATGTATGATCTAAATCAAAAAATAAATGTTTAATTTCCATCCCATAAAAATATACATATAATCCAAACATAAAAACTATTTGAAGTCTTTATATTTGTATTTAAAGATTCACATTTTTGACGAAAAAATCACACATTCTTTTTCTCTGCAGCTGGTACCCCTCTGAGGTACTTCCAACAAATGGAGACTTCATTCAGCGACATGCAGAAGCAATTGGAACAGTTCATCGGGTTTCTGTGCTACATATTATTACCAATAATAAAAGTGAAAAATCGAGCATCGTTGTAAAAACAAAAGGCAATGTGCGCACGCATATTGGATACCTTGCCCCTGCCTCTAACCCTATTTTAAAGTGGATTCGCTATGTTCGTATCTATATGCGTTTGCTGAAATCCGTTGGACATTTTGATCTTGTACACCTCCATGTTATTTTCCCTTTCGGACTCTTTGCCCTATTTCTCAAAACCATCCAAAAGAAGCCCTATCTTATTTCCGAGCATTGGACAGGCTATTTAGAAACGAAACAACATCAAATTTCATGGTTGCATAAAATCATCGCAAAAAGAGTGGTGAGTAAAGCCGCTTATGTATGTCCGGTGAGCATAGAATTAATGAACGCCATGAAGGGATTCGGACTTTCAGGCACCTATTCCCCTGTTGGAAATGTGGTCGACACCGAAATTTTCTTGAACAAAAGAAACAAAGACCAAGCATTCACCATCATTCATATTTCTGGTTTCAACGATCAACAAAAAAACATCTCTGGTATGCTAAGGGCAGCTAAAAAGTTAGAAAACGAGATTGGATATTTCCGATGGAAATTTATTGGAGGAAACCTTGAAAATTATGCTGATTTGATTGAAAAACTTGCGTTCAAACACGCTGCTATTGAATCTATTGATCATTGCACGCAAGAAATACTTGCACAACATTTACAACAAGCGCATGTTTGTGTTTCATTTAGCAATTACGAAACATTTGGAATCACCATAACAGAAGCCATTGCCAGCGGTACTTCGGTCATTGCTACTCCAACAGGAATTGTAGATGAACTCTCAAAAGAAGCACAGATCACAAGCGTACCAATAGGAGATGAGAGCGCCTTAGTGGCCGCCATAAAGCACGTTAAAAGTAGTGCTATTACAGTAGATTCAGATGCCATGAATTTGTATATCAAGAAGCGCTATGGTACGGCTGTAATTGCCGAACAATTCTCTAACCTGTACCAAAATATCTTACACAACCCATCTTGAGCCTTTTAAAAACATACCTGCAAAATTTTATTGACCGCGCGGGATCTCGCATTCTTGTGAGTACCATTATTGCGCGTGCCTTGTCATTTATAGCTTCTTGGATTGCGCTACAACTCGTTCCCAACAGAGAACTTGGTACGGTATTGTTTGCCTACAACATCATTCTATTTATCATTCCTTTTGGTGGTTTTGGATTGCATCAAAGCTTGCTTCGATTTGGTGCTTTACTCAAAACTCAAAACGAGAAAAACAACCTATTTAGGTATGCCTTTTTCAAAGGAATTTCCGCTTCATGTATTCTAGCAGCAATGCTTGGCGGCATTGCTTTATGCACTAATTTCCAATTTGATTACACAAGATACTATGTGCTCTTTTTATCTTTGAGTTTGCCTAGCATGTATGCATTCGAATTGTTTAAAATTCAACTTCGCCTGCAACACAAAAATGGCACTTTTGCAATGACTGACCTTGTTTTTGCAGCGATACTTACCTTAAATACTCTTGTTTTAAGTTACTTATTTCAAGAAAAAGGCTACGCTGTTGCACTCGTATTAACCCCTATATTAGCTGTATTGGTCTATGTAAAAAAACTACAGCCCTGCTTTAAAAACTACAAGCGACCCAAAATTGTAGATCTTTCATTTTGGTCGTATGGTATTTTCGCAAGCCTGTCTAACGTAGTAACTCAATTGCTCTTTGTGATTGATATTTTATTGATAGGATATCTTTTAAACGATGCTGAAATGGTCACAAATTACAAATATATTTCGCTCATCCCTTTGAGTTTATTGTTTTTACCCCGTGCTTTTATCAATGCTGATTTTGTAGCTTTTACAGAAAACATTCATCACAAAACGTACATCTATCAGTACATCAAAAGTTATCTATTGCTGTTCACACTTATTAGTTTTGCAATCTGTTTCTTCTTTTACAGCAGTGCATCGGTTATTCTTGCACTCTTCGATCCTGACTTCATTCAATTCGAAACCTCTTTTTTAATCATCACTTTTGGAGTTTGTGGGATTTTAATTTTGAGAGGACTTTTTGGAAACCTTTTGTCTTCCATTGGAAAAGCACATGTGAACTTTTACATTTGCAGCGCTGCATTGTTGATTAATATCCTAAGCAATTATGTACTGATCCCTAATTATGGAATTGTAGGAGCGGCGATTACCTCCGCTGCATTAATGTGGATTACGGGCCTAGCATGTGCTCTGCTATTCTGGAGGCTGTATAAACCAAATCTTTTAGGCAAAAAATAAGTTTTTGCAACCTCATCAATACTCAAATAAAAAAGTATTCCTCGTACGTATCTGTTCAAAATCGAAAAGTTTTGAACTAGCTGCATCCGCTAAATCGCTGCATTCAAAAACCATTCACACTGTTCTTTTTGAGAAAACACCTCTAATTAATTGACCGACTCCACGGGTTTCCTTGCTGGTTCTTGAATTATGAATTAGTCTGCTGCAATTTTCAACATTGCCTCATAGACTTTACTCCACCCTTTCCATCTCAAATAATTACTGATACTTTCATTGTGAAAGAGGGTTACAAAAGTCCCATTGACGGCTTTTACTTCATTTTTAAGCTCCCTAATTTTCCCTAAAGACTGCCTTGGTGTTAGCTCCATATAATCATTCAATGTGGTATCCATTAGAGCGAAAGGTATTATTTTTAAAGGAGTCTGAATTTCAAAGTCTAAATCGTAAAAATAAAATGGTGTGCAGGTACCTGCTCTGAAACCTACATGACTTGCATAGCCCATAGAATAGTCTTCTTTTATTTCCAAATCGATTAATTTCTGATAGGTCTCTGGCAAACTAAACCTCAAGTAATGTTGCCTTGACAGGAGCATTGGGGTATTGGTAATAGCTTCTAACCGTTCTTTTTCTTTCTTTAACAACTGCTCATCTGTCATTGAAAAATAAGATGGGTGCATTCCTATTTTCGCATAATCTCCAATTCCCTTTATCAGCAATCTAAACCTATTTTTTGCAGCTGATACATTGGTGTCAAAGGTGGTGTAATCGGCTACTAAAAAAAAGAATATTGTGGTCAAATTGTATTTTTTTTGTAGTGCTAACAGCGTATCAAAAGTATTGTATGGATCTCTTCTTATATTCATGAGTACCAGAAATCGATCCCAAAAAGTCCCTAAATTAAAGCGAAAAAAATCCTTGATAAAACCGCCAAACGTGCGCATTAAACTTTTGTGCTTATAGGCATAGGCATTGTCTACATCAATGGTAGTGACATGGGAGTAGCTTCTATTTTCATAGGCATAGTCGGGAAACTTTTCTTTCAATTTCGTCAACAACTGAAACGCCCAAACATCAACCACTGGTTTTTCTAAAAACCCATGTTTCATTGCAATACTCTGTGCTGCAGTAAATCGTTCGTGCACATCTCTTACATGTGGTAAATACTCTTCATACCTGCTCAACAGGAAAAAACTTGCAGCAAAAATATCAAATGGAAGCACAGACTTTGCTCCTGCATTAAAAAAACAAGGCACCTCTTGGTAGGTAAAGACTTGCAGGTCTAAATCATTGACTCCTTGTTCAAAGAGCAAATCATTACTTCGTATGAAAAACTCTTTCCCCAATGGGGCTTTGGTATAAGTCATTTTTAACCCGTTGTGCGCAATAAACTCCTCAATAGTTGTTGTAAAGCTAACAGGAATCAGCAGGGTTCTAGTAAAAATATGTTTAAAAACATACTCCAGTCTTGGTGTGATTTTATGTGTATATACAAGTATCAAAATTGCGCTTACAGTAGTGTGTTATCTGCAAAGCTAAAGTACTCATTTTGGGTGATAATTACATGGTCTAGTAATTTTATATCCAATGTTTTTCCTGCTTCTATGATTCGTTCTGTTAGCAATGTATCTGCACCGCTTGGTTTGAGCTGAGCAGAGGGGTGATTATGACACACAATAATCCCCACCGCGGCGAGCTCAATGGCTGTTTTAAAGACCAGTCTTATATCTACCATCGTACCGGTGATGCCTCCCTTACTCAATTGTTTTTTGAGCATAATTTTGTTTGAATTGTTCAGATATAATACCCAAAACTCTTCATGATTTAGGTCTCCAATAATGGGTTGCATCAGCTGAAAAACTGTGCGACTGCTCTTGACCACCGGCTTTTCTTCTAACTGTTCAAAATGTCTGCGCTTTCCCAATTCCAATGCAGTGATGATGCTAATGGCTCGTGCAACTCCAATTCCATTAAAACACATCAATTGCTTTAGAGACAAGTTCGCCAATTCATTGATGCTGTTATGAACACTGTGCAACATGCGTTTGCTAAGGTCAACGGCACTTTCTTTTGCAGAACCGCCACCTATTATAATGGCTATCAATTCTGCATCTGACAAGGCAGCAATTCCTTTAAGCATGAGCTTTTCACGAGGCCTATCTTCTATAGACCAGTGTTTTATGGTTAATTTTCTCATAGTTTTCTTTTTTTACTACGAAGATAAAACTATTTCACAGATGATTCCTTTTCATAAAGAACGCTTTTTTTTGCAGAAGCAGTTAAAGAACAATACCTTTGTTATTTACATTTAGAATACATTATGAAAATTATTATAGCTGGAGCCGGTGACGTAGGTTTTCATTTAGCAAAATTGTTATCGTACGAATCTCAAGATACCTATATCATAGATTTTGATGGAGACAAACTAAATTACATCAACAATCATTTAGATGTGTTCACAAAAAAAGGCGATGCCACCTCTATTGAATTGTTAAAAGAGATTGGTATTGAGTCTGCAGATTTGTTATTAGCTGTGACAGAATCTCAAAACTCCAACTTCACCATCTCAGTCATTGGAAAAGCACTTGGAGTAAAAAAAACCATTGCTAGAATTGACAATACAGAATTTTTAAACACCACGGTAATTGATTTTAAGAAATTTGGTGTTGATTTCATGATTTCACCAGAGGAGTTGGCGGCAAATGAAATTCAAATGTTGTTGAATCAATCTTCATTCAACGATACGGTTGAGTTTGAAAAAGGACTCTTCAATGTAATGGGAACCGCTTTGGGCTACAAATCTCCAATTGTAGACTTAACAGTGAAAGAAGCCAAAGATAAATTTTCAATGGTAGACTTTATCACCATTGCTATCAAAAGAGAGGGCGTTAGTCAGACCATTATACCGAGAGGAGATACCGTATACCACCTAAAAGACCAAGTTTACTTTTCTGTACCGAAGAAATCAATCAATGCACTTTATCCCATTATCGGGCAAGAACAAGTGCACATCAAAAATGTCATGATTTTAGGCGGAAGTAGTATTGGATTTAAAACAGCTCGAAATCTTTGCAAAGAAAATTTCAAAGTAAAATTAATAGAAAAGAAAAGAGAGAAGGCCTTAGACATTGCAGACAAACTCCCCAACACACTTGTAATTAATGGAGATGGACGCGATATCGAATTACTTGAAGAGGAGCACATCAGAGAAATGGATGCCTTTATTTCGGTTACAGGTGACTCTGAAACCAACATCATGTCGTGCTTGGTTGCAAAATCAAAAGGAGTTAAAAAGACCATTGCATTGGTAGAAAATATGGATTATATCAATATTTCACAAACCATTGGTATTGACACCTTGATCAATAAGAAGCTATTGGCAGCGAGTAGTATTTTTAAGCATATTCGAAAAGGTGATATTTTGGCATTGGCCAATCTCCACAACATCGATGCGGAGGTATTTGAATTCAATGTACAAAAGAATTCAAGAGTCACGAAAAAGCCCATTAGCCAGTTAAAATTTCCTCGAGAGGCCGTTTTTGGCGGTATTATAAGAGAAGGAAAAGCCATGATGTCATTTGGTGATTTTCAGATACAAACGGGAGATCGAGCCATTGTATTTTGCCTACCCGAAGCCATTTCTCAGGTAGAAGAACTGTTCAAATCATAAGTTATGAGCGCGTTGAACTTTAAAATTATCTATCGTTTTTTAGGCTTGACAGCCATCTTAAACGGTATTTTCATGTTTTTGACACTCCCTTTTAGCTTGTACTATCAAGAGGATGCTACCTACGGCATTCTCAATTCAGGAATCATTACTGTGTCTATAGGATTGCTCTTGTATTTCTTTAACAAACCAACCACCACAAACATTCAAAAGAAAGAAGGATATTTGATTGTTACCTTAGGATGGCTCACCCTCTCTATTACCGGTATGCTGCCCTATTTATTGAGCGGTGCCATACCGAGCATTACCAATGCTTTTTTCGAAACGCTCTCTGGGTATTCCACAACGGGTTCTTCCATTCTCACTGATATCGAAAGCATGCCGAAAGGTATTTTGTTTTGGAGAAGTGCAACCCATTGGATTGGAGGTATGGGAATTATTGTATTGACCATTGCCATTTTACCCCTGCTCGGTATTGGAGGCATGCAGTTATTTATGGCCGAAGCACCAGGTCCCTCAACAGATAAATTACATCCTAGAATTTCAGATACTGCCAAGCGACTTTGGTTTATTTATGTGGTTTTAACCGTCACAGAGTTTCTACTGTTAAAAATAGCAGGAATGACTTGGTTTGATGCCATTAACCATGCCATGGCCACCATGAGTACCGGTGGATTCTCCACAAAAAATGCAAGTTTAGCACATTACAATCACATGCCGCTTGTGCAATACATTGTTATAATATTCATGTTCATTGCAGGAACCAATTTTGTTTTGACCTATTTTGCGCTCAAGGGAAAAGTTCGCAAAGTATTCCAGAGCGAAGAATTCAATTACTACTTTTTTGGTATTCTTTCCTTAACTGTGGTGATCGCACTCTTGATTTTATTTGATCAAGATCCCAATCTAAAGACATCCATCGTACACCCTATGGTCTATGGACCTGTTGAAAGTGCCATTCGTCACTCCTTGTTTCAAATCATTTCGGTAGTAACAACAACGGGCTTTGTGAGTGCAGATTTTACCATGTGGAATTTCTTTGCAACTGGTATTTTCTTTTCGTTATTTTTTGTGGGAGGCTCTGCGGGATCTACCAGTGGTGGTGTAAAAATCGTGCGCCATATTGTAATGTTAAAAAGCAGTTTCTTAGAATTCAAAAAAGCCCTACATCCCAATGCAATTATTCCCGTGCGTTATGATGGTAAAACGGTGCAACAAACCATTGTGTTTAACATCATTTCTTTCTTCATTATCTACATGTGTATTTTCGTAGTATCTTCTGTAATACTCACTTTTTTCGGGCTCGACTTTAAGTCGGCTCTCGGCGCAGCAGCCTCTTCTTTAGGAAATATTGGTCCGGCAATTGGTTCTGTAAGTCCGGTAGACAATTATGCGCATTTATCTGGAGGTGCCAAGTGGTTTTGCTCTTTTTTAATGCTCATTGGTCGTTTGGAACTTTTCACGGTATTGATTCTCTTCTCTCCTTTCTTCTGGAGAAAAAACTAAACTAAACTATATATCTAGTTTCTAGTTAGTTAATACGATGTATGCGTTTTTTCAGTAACTTTATGAAAAATTTTCACTGCTATGAAAAGAACATACTCATTACAACGGAGCAGGATTTGCTTGCTCCTATTTTTCCTCACAGTTCGGTTTGGCTTTTGTCAATCTCCAGGCGATGTGGCCTTTATTGCATTCAATGCAGATGGCGACAAAGATTTTGCCATTGTTGTATTGGCTGCCATTGCTCCCAACACTACCCTCTACTTCACCGATGATGAAACTACAGGAGACGATGGTTTTGTGGGAAGTGAAGGGGTGCTTACTTGGATTTCTGGACCTGCTCCTATCGCGGCGGGGACTGTGGTCGTATTTACAGATGTTGACAGTAATTCGAATCCAAATTTTGGTGTTTCTATTGGCAGCATTACTCGAGCGCGTGCTTTTGGTATTTCTAGTTCAAAGGATGGTATTATTGCTTACACCGGAAGCAGTGCAAACGATCCAACTACCTATATTGCTGCGATTCAGATTGGAAACGACGCTTCACAATTGGGTCCATTTGACATAGATGGCATCACATTAAGTCACACAAACTTGGAAATCGGAGCTACCATTGTGGTGATCGATGGGGTTGCACACCCAGATGGCGCAGAATATGTTGGATCCCGATCAGATAAAAACACATATAGTGCCTATCTTGAATCCATCACAGATGCTTCAAACTGGACTACCCTTTCCTCTTCAGGTGATGGTGAAAGCTTATTGCCTTTTGCTGATGATGCTTTTACCACCCATCAAACCAATTGGATCGGAGCACACGGCTCTTCATGGAATGACACAACTAACTGGAGCAACGGACTTCCAAGTAGTGCATCGCTTGCAAGCATTCCAAAAACAAGTACTGCTCCAATCATTGCCAATGGCGCAGCAGCAGCGGTTGGAAATTTAATAATCAAAGCGGAGGCAACGCTTTCGGTAGCCGCTGCAAACGCATTGACAATACATGGCAGTGCAGAGATATTAGGAAGCTTGAACACTACCTCCAGTGCTTCTCTGATGGTTAGAGGATCGGTAGTGGGGTACATTGCATGCACACATCCAATTAGCGATACTCATTGGCAGCTCATCGCTGCACCTGTTGTTGGGCAAGATATCGATGCTTTTGTTGCTGTGAATGACTTGGCAACAGGTTCAGGCAGGAATATTGGTTTGTCTGAATATGAGAACAGCACAGCAACTTGGTCTTACTACCAATCTGGTGCGATTGGAACTGGTAACTTTCCATCGGGCCAAGGGTATGCCATCAAGAAAAGTACAACTGAAAACATCAGATTCACAGGAACTTTTAACCCTGTTGATGTCAATATTCCACTTACTAAAAACACCAATGGCTTTAATCTGATAGGAAACCCGTATTTGGCTTCAGTTTCTGTAGCAGCGTTATTGAATGAAAACGTTGCGCTCTTAGAAGAGCAAACCATTTGGCTTTGGGATCAGACACAGGAACGTTACATACAAAAAAATTTGACAAACGACATTGAGATTTCGCCTGGACAAGGTTTTTTTGTGTTGGCCAACACCGCAGAGAACTTTTCCATTACCGAAGCCATGCAACGTCATGCTTCAGATAGCTTTGAAAAAGGAGCTTCTCATACCCCAGAAATTAGCATAACCATTGACAATGGTGCAGAAAAAAGAACTACTACCATTTTGTATTTCGACCATGCAACTACCGGATGGGACAACGGATATGACAGCTCTATTTTTGAGGGAATTGAAAATACATTTTCGATCTATACACAAACGGTAGCTCATGGGAACGGCAGAAAACTTGGAACTCAATCGTTACCTGCTACTTATGATGAAAATAGCATGGTAGCGATTGGACTCATAGCAACAGTAGATAGGAATTTGACCTTCTCGGTACAGGTAAAAAACGTACCCAAGAGACTTATGGTCTTTTTAGAGGACCGTCTAAAAAATACCATTGTTCGATTGGATGAGTCAGGAAGTTCTTTTGAAACATCTTTGGATGCTGACCAAAACGGCATCGGTCGTTTTTACTTGAGAACTTCCACCGAAGACATTACCCAAACATTAGCAAGAGATGCTATAAACTTGAACCAGGCCCATGTCTTTCTAGAAGAAAACAACCTACTCAAAATTACAGGGGTTCAAAGTAAAAAAGCAAGGCTAAAGATATACACCATATTGGGAAAAACCATAATAAACCTCGCATTGAAAAGCGCATCATCGATGCAATTTAAGGTACCCAAACATGTCCAAGGAGGCATTTACATTGTTTCCATAACCACCGAGTTTGGAACTCTCAACAAAAAAATTTTTCTAAACTAAATTAGCAACAGATCATGAAAACAATCACCGAAGGTATCACGCGAAAAGAAGCCATCAAAAAAATTGGACGATACGGCAAGTATGCAGCGCTCACTGCTATTGGGACCTATTTGTTACTACACCCAAAAACCGCACAGGCTTCAAGTCCGTCAAATCCCGGAATTGGTTTTTAGGCGCTGTATAAAACCGCTGAAATGCTTAAAACAGCGTCTTTTTGCAGTTTGACTTTCTCCTCAAAAAGAAAACAGGACACATCCCCTCAAAAAAATAAGAACGACAGCACATCACACACACAAAGTGCTTTAATAATCTCTTTAATCTTTTATTCTCAGACTCCTCAAGTGGGAGTTTATTTCACCCTGATGTAAATTTTCAACCCATACAACTTATTCGCTTGGCTGCTTAACACAGTAGTTTTTCTTTGAAAAAAAATAAAATCATCCAATGTGTTTCATGAGATATTATAAGCTAAACCTACGATACATTATCATATTGTTAAGGAAAAATGCACATTATTGAAGTTCTCTTTTTTTTACTTATGTTTGCTTTCCTAATTATAAAAACAACCTAATCAAACCCTTACTTCATGAAACACAAATACCTCTTGACTTTTTTATGCTGTTTATTACTATCCAGTATTAGTTTCGGACAAATTTTAAACGAAACATTTGATAGCGATTCTAGTTTTACAAAAAGTGAAACTTTTTTTAATGACGGTAGTTCTGATTACTTTGGGATATATGATTCTTCTGGGACAGACAATGACTTTGACAACAACACAACTGACAATACACCAAGTGGAATGAAGACATTTACTGGCTTTGCAGGAAAATACTTAGTAGGTGAAGATTTAGATGGAGAAGGAAACTCATCCAGCCAAACGCTCACTTGGTCGAATTTAAACATTTCTGGCTATACCAATTTAACCTTCGCAATAGATGTAGCCGCCAGTAATGGATTTGATGCAGCAGATGAAATTACATTGGCCGTGAATATTGATGGAAATGGATATACTAATTTGACCTCTTTCTCGTCCTCTGGTAGTAATGAATTTCCCAGTAATGGAACAGAAACCCTATCACTTACAATGCAAAAAATTACAGGAAATATCGCCCAAGTAGGTAGTACCTTGGATGTTAAATTGACCGTGAAAGCAAATTCCGGAAGTGAAGAGTTCGCCATAGACAATATTATCATTGATGGTTCAGCATCATCAAACCCTACCGTTGGTTTTGATGCAGCAACAAGTACAGAAACAGAAACAAACACCTCTTTTAGCAGTGCTAATATTCCAATTACATTGAGTAATTACAACGGAACACCAATAAACATGGAGGTCTCTGTAACAGGAGGAACATACGAGGCTTCAGATTATACCTTCGCCTCTCCTACAGCACTTTCATTTACCCAGAACGGCACGCAAAACATTACGGTTACTATTAATGAAGATACCGATGATTATGATGATGAAACTATTGTATTGACGCTTACTCAAACCAGTAATGTCTCTGGCTTGGTACTATCGCAACAAACACACACATTAACCATTTTAGAAGATGAAATTGCTCCAACTGTAGGTTTCGATGCTGCAACAAGCACAGAAACAGAGACAGATGCTACTTTTACAAGTGCTAACATTCCAATTTCAGTTGCGAACTATTCTGGATCTCAAATTGATGTATCGGTTGCTGTTACAGGGGGTACTGCAGAGTCAGGAGATTACACATTTATCTCTCAAACACTATCATTTACCGAGAACGGAACACAAAACATTACGGTTATTATTAACGAAGATACGGATGATTATGATGATGAAACCATCATATTTACACTGACAGAAACGAGTGCGGTAACCGGTTTAATCATCTCACAAAGCACACATACGCTCACCATTACCGAAGATGAATCTGCACCAGAACCAACAGCAGGTTCCGTGATTATTACTGAAGTTCTTGATTCTGACAATGGATTTAATAATGATTACTTAGAGTTATACAATAATTCTTCAGAAACAGTCAGTTTGTCTACAAGTAAATTGATTCGTTTGGATGCCTCTACAGGGAATTCTCAATATGTATTTGACTTTGGAACTGATGAAACTAATAGTTCGAATGATGTACTGATACCTGCTTACGGTTTTCTCATCATTGCACGTGGATCAGACAGAGATAAATTCAATGCCGATAATGGCATTACACTTGCTAGTGATGTAAGTTTTAATGGTGGTCATACAAATCTTTATTTTGGAACAGGAAGAAGATGGAGCCTTAAAACTGGAGGTACCCCCGATACAAACGATGGTACTTTAATTGACGATACTTTGGTTGGTGTTGGAAGCTCTAAAGACTATAGAAATATATTTACAAATGCCTTTGTAACAGGTTCAACATCAGAGGGTACACCTGGAGCATTAGAGTATCTGGTCTATGCTGGAGGTGCATGGGTCAATGCCACGGCAATGGATGCATCCACTGGAACTAAAGACGTGTATTTTTATGACGACTATAGCATCTCTGCAAATGTAGCAGCGAACACTATTGGAATCAACACCGGTAAGACAGTGACAGCAAATACAGCTACACAGATTACTGTGAACAGTGACCTCACGGTCAATGGTAATTTTACCTTAAACTCGGGTGCTTCACTCATTGTAGATGGCAGTTCTACCGGAAACGTTACCTTCAAAAAAACCTTAGACACAGACAATTGGTACTTGATGTCGGTTCCCGTTTCAGGAGAGGACTTGGCCGATATCCAAACGAATAATAGCTTAGCATCTGGAGCAGGAGGAAATGTAGGTCTAAGTAACTATAGTAATGACATTGGATCGGCTTGGCTCTATATCACTACTGCTTCAAGTGACCCTGTTGAAAGCGGAATCGGAATCGGCATAAAATTAGCAAGTCCAGGAGATTTCATCGTACATGGAAGTGCTCACACTGCTGATGTCAATACACTTATAGAAGTGGGTACTCGAGATAGTTACAACCTTGTAGGAAACCCTTATTTGGCATCGGTATCTGTAAGTGAACTTCTAAATGAAACGAACAACGCCGACCTTTTAGATGAGTTAACAATATGGCTTTGGGATCAAGCACAAGACAGTTATGTACAAAAAAATTTAGTTAACGATCTTGAAGTTGCTCCAGGACAAGGATTTTTTGTAAAAACAGGAGGAGTTGGAAACTTTTCATTTAAGAAAAATATGCAAAGTCATGCTGCAGACACCTTCCAAAAAGGAGGGGCAAATCGTACAAGAGTACAACTTCAAATGACAGATGGTACAGCAAATAGCAGCACCGATCTTGTCTATTTAGATGGCGTAACTACTGGATGGGATAACGGGTATGACAGCTCTATTTTTGATGGTATTG
>JBELGW010000047.1:0-18374 GCA_042091715.1 Polaribacter sp.
GTGGGCCCAATTCATTTTTAAGTTCTTCAGGTTGGAGTGGCGTACAGTTTAACCACACGGTAAATAGTTGGATTTCTAATGTGGAATTTTCTGCAATGTCTCAAGCAGCGCAATTCGTTTTTACGGCGAATGCAACTGCTTTGAATAATAGATATACTGGAAATCCAGGACATAATTTTATTGTTACCAACTCTGCAACTCGCTGTTTTTTGGGTAGAAATGATGATTTGACAACCGGAGTTTGGCATGGAGCAGGGGTCAATGGTAAATCTATAGGGAATGTGCTTTGGAGAAATAATCATCCACAGAATGGTAATTCTGGAATGGAAATGCATGCAAGTCAGCCAAGGTCAAATTTGTTTGATGCTTGTACGGGAGGTGTGTTTTTTAACCAAGGAGGGGCAACAGGATCTCTGCCAAATCATTTAAAAAATATGGTTTTATGGAATTTTGAAGGGGTTTCTTATCAAACTTCTAATGTCAAATCCTTTCGTCCCAATTCTGAAACGGTATATGCAAAATTTATTACCCCTATTATTGCTGGTTTAAAAGGTTTTACGATGTCTTCAGGAGCGAATCAATACCAAGTAAACGAATCACCCGGAGCTCATGTAGACGAGGAGTCTTTATACGAAGCGCAACTAAAATATCGTTTGGGATCTCTTCCTAGTTGGATTAATAACGCAGGAACGAATCCTTTTTATCCAATTTTCTTTTATGAAGATTTTAGATATGTGAATCAAGGTTTTTCAGTGCATATTGCTCAAAATCCAGAGGCACTTAGTGAGTCAAATATTGGAAAAAGGATTGGTGATATTCCAGATGCGTCAGACTCAAATAATGAATTTACAGAGGGAAGACCTGCAAATAGAGTGCCCGTAAATACAGCAAGAGACCAAAGAGCCATTTCAATTTCTGGATCGGCTTCAAATAAAAACTATGAAATAGACGCTTGGGTGCTCATGACTCCGGTAAATTTATCTATTAGTAATCCTTATATTAATGAAGAAGATACCTATAAAAATGTGAGTTTTTGGACGCAGCAAAGATATGCCAACGGGAATACATCATCTCTAGATGTATACGTTTCTACAGATTATACAGATGATGTTGACGCTGCTAATTGGACCAATGTGACTGATAAAGTTGGGCAAATAGCTACTTCCGGTCAAAACTCACAAACCTATATAAAATCTATTTTAGATATTTCTGAATATGAGGATAGTGAAAATTTTACCTTAGCTTTTAGATATACTAGCAATGATGCAGCGCATTCCCAAACCAGTAGAAATGGGACTTTCTATATTTCTGATGTGAAATATTTTGTTGCGAGTTCAAGTTTATCAAATGATAGTTTTGAGTTGAAAAATAGTTCTAAAGTATATCCAAATCCTTTTTCATCAGAAATTAAGTTAAGTAATTTAAAGGCTCAATTCGAAAAAGCTGTTTTATTTGATGCTTTTGGTCGCGAGGTGCTATCAAAAAATATTCAAGGTTTGGATAGTTTTCAGTTTAGCTTGGTATCAGAAAAACTGGCGAATGGCATCTATTTTATGAAGTTAATTGGTAGTAAGACGTCTGAAAGTTTTAAACTAATAAAAAAATAGTGCTACGTAGTTGAAAAAAAAATGGGATTGAATGTGTTTTCAATCCCATTTTATATCTTCTTAACTTATTTCTACAACTTTGAACTATTTATTGTGAATAGCTACCTCCAACGGATTATTAATCTGTTTAGAAAACATATTCAAATAGGCTTCCCATTCTTTTTTAGATGAAAATTGATTGCTTTTTGCCCAAGTAAATCCGGCATAATAGCTTGTTGAATTAGCTGCTACTTTAAGATGCGCGTAGGCATTACTTAAATCTTTGGTTTCTACATCGTATTTTTCGAAATCTAAAAATGTATTTTTTGCTGCTACAATTGCTGTTCCCAATTCTGAGTCTGCATGAGGTTGCCAATAACTAATCCATCCATTTTTTTTATTGCCTACAACTTCTCCGTCTTTTTCGTGTAAGGTTAAACCTGCAGAAATGCTAGCTGTTCCCGTGATATTCGTTTCAAATTTAGATAAATTACTTCCCAAATCTAAAGTAATTATTTTAGATTCCGTGATGGTTTTTCCATTGGCATCCCAATCTGCATATTCTAGATAAAAGCTGGTTCTTAGAGGGCCCGTTGTAATGGTTCTCCATTTGGTGTAATTTTTAGAAAAATAATAAGTGCTACCTTCCTTTACGGCAATACCACCAACACCTCTACTCGTTCCTACATGAAAATTATCTAAACCTTCACCTCTGTCTTCATGATAAGATTTTTGAGCCAAATAGTTCTTGTACCACTTATTAATGATTGGATATTCTACTCTTTTTAACCACGCATCAACACCGCTTGATAATGTAGGTTCTGGTAAATTATTTTCTGCTCTGTATTGTGCATTGGGGCCAAAAACTCTAAAAGCAACTTGATCATTTTCCCAGGTATAATCGTCTGTTCTCTCCGGAACAAATCGAGAGTAGCATAAATTTTCTGCTTTGGGTTGCGCTGCTGCTGTAATGGTTATCACTTCAAAGCTTGCAACAGCATTTGCAGCTACTTTTGGTTGAAAAAGAATGTGATCCATGGTTCCATCGCCGTCAAGGTCTACCAATTGGGTAACTTGCAGTTCATCAGTTTCTTGATTTTTAATGCCTATGGTTGCTGCATCATCAATGGGTAAGGAAGATGTTTTAATTTCTAAAACCTCTGCAGTACGCTCGAAATTGAGTGGATTTTTTACCGTAATTATTGTATTTCTATTTTCTTGTTTGCACGAAAAGAAACAAGTAATAAAAAGTAGGTATGAGAATTTTTTAAAAGTTTTCATGGTGTCTAAAGTTTAATGATTAAAATAAAAGCCTGTCCAATTACATAATATTGAAGACAGGCTTTAGAAACTATTAGGGGATGACGTATCGTTAGTCTTCGTTTGCAGGTTTGCCAATGGTGGCTAGAATACCGCCATCTACATACAGAATATGTCCGTTCACAAAATCACTGGCTTTGGAACTTAAAAATATGGCTGCACCTTGCAAATCTTCGGGAGCACCCCATCTTGCAGAGGGCGTTCTTTTTATGATGAATTCATTAAAAGGATGTCCATCTACACGAATTGGTGCGGTTTGACTTGTTGCAAAATAGCCAGGGCCAATTCCATTGGTTTGAATATTATATTTTGCCCATTCGGTAGCCATACTTTTGGTAAGCATTTTTAAGCCACCTTTCGCCGCTGCATATGCACTTACGGTATCTCTACCCAACTCACTCATCATAGAACAGATGTTAATAATTTTTCCTCCACCTCTTTCTATCATTCCTTTTGCAACATATTTAGAAACAATAAAAGGGCCCACTAAATCTACATCGATTACTTGTTTAAAGTCTGATGTTTCCATTTCTACAATTGGAGTTCTTTTTATAATACCTGCATTATTGACTAAAATATCTATCGGTCCAACTTCTTCTTCTATTTTTTCTATTGCCTCTTTTACCGCGTTATCATCAGTTACGTCAAAAACATAACCGTGAGCATTCAATCCGCAAGCTTTGTATTCAGCTATTGCTTTACCCGAAGTATTTTGTGAGTGATTATTTATAACAAGGGTTGCGCCAGCATTTCCTAATCCCTTTGCCATGGCCATTCCTAAACCATGAACAGCACCCGTAACCAAAGCTACCTTACCGGTTAAATCAAATAAGTTAATTGACATGTTTTTTTGTGTTGTTTGATTATCTTAATTCGTTAATTTTACAATGATCCATATCACCATAATCTAAATTTTCACCAGCCATTCCCCAAATAAAAGAATAACTACTAGTACCAGAACCTGAATGTATAGACCAAGGTGGGGAAATTACAGCTTGGTTGTTGCCCATCCAAATATGTCTTGTTTCTGTAGGTTCTCCCATAAAGTGACAAACGGCTTGATCTGCTGGGACTTCGAAATAAAAGTATACTTCCATTCTTCTGTCATGTACGTGAGCCGGCATTGTATTCCACGAACTTCCTTCTTTAATGGTGGTCATTCCCATTTGCAATTGACAAACATCCACAACACTATTTACAATGTATTTTCTTAAGGTTCTTGCGTTTGCAGTTTCTGGCGCTCCTAATTCAATAGTTTCAACATCATTTATACCAATTTTTTTAGTAGGATACGTTTTGTGAGCAGGAGTAGAGTTGAGGTAGAATTGTGCAGGGTTTTCTGCAGATTCACTAGAAAATTCAACATTTTTGTTTCCTTTACCTACGTATAATGCTTCTTTATGTTCTAAAATATAATCTGTACCATCTACAGTTACAGTTCCTGTTTGACCAACATTTATAATTCCTAACTCTCTTCTGTCTAAAAAGTTTTCAGATTTTAAAGCATCTACAGTATGTAGCTTCAGTTTTGATGATACTGGCACTGCACTACCCGCAATAAAACGATCATAATGAGAATAGGTGAAGTTAATCACGTTTTTAACCATTAAATTATCAATTAAAAACTCTTTTCTTAATCTAGAGGTATCATAGCTTTTCACATCGGTTGGAGATGCAGCATATCTAGTACTATAGTTTGTGCTCATAGTTGTACTGTTTATTTAAAATGAATGAATTTCAATATTTTATATCACAAAAGTAACAAAAAAATAAAATACAATCGATTGTATTTTATTTTTTTATCTTCGCTAAACAAATAAAGTCCTAATATGTGTCTAATTTCAATTCAGGATATTAGGATAAAAAGAGGTTTTTAGATCATGGAAAACAGTGAGGTAACCATACACGATATTGCTAAAATTTTAAATATTGATAGTTCAACAGTTTCAAGGGCTTTAAATAATAGTCCAAGAGTTGCTCAAAAAACCAAAGATAAAATTCAAGCAAAGGCACTCGAATTAGGATATCAAAGAAATCATTTGGCCTCTAATTTGCGAAAAAACAAAACCTATACTTTAGGCGTAATTGTGCCTAGAATTTCGCGTCACTTTTTCTCTTCTGCAATTGCTGGTATAGAAGAAACTGCTTTTAAAGCGGGGTATAATGTAATCATTTGTCAATCTTTAGAAAGTTTAGAAAGAGAAGCGAGTATTATCAATACTTTAATTGCAAATAGAGTGGATGGTGTATTAATTTCTATTTCTATGGAAACATTAAATTATAATCACTTAGAAGGGTTAAAGCAAAGAAATATACCTTTTGTTTTTTTTGATAGGCATTGTAATATTTCTGGTCATAGCAATGTTGTCATAGATGATTTTGATGCTGCATTCAAAGCTACAGAGCACCTGATCAAAGAAAACTGTAAAGAAATAGCACATTTTGCTGGTCCACAAGAATTGGAGATTTATAAGAATCGTTGCAGAGGTTACAAAGCGGCTCTAAATAAATACAATTTTTCTTTCAGAGAAGAATTGGTAATTCCTTCCAAATTAATGGAAAAAGATGGAGAAAGAAATATTCAATTAATGCTGAAAACACCGCACAACGTGGATGGTTTATTTTGTGCAAATGATGTGATTGCTATTGGAGCAATAAAATATTTGAAACAATTAGGTAAAAAGATTCCTGAAGAAATTGCAATAGTTGGTTTTAGTAATGAAACGATATCCTCTGTTATAGAACCTGCATTGACAACAATACATCAGTCTGGTGCTGAAATAGGAATTGCTGCTGCCAATCTACTAATGGATAAAATGTCTGATAATAACATACACAAAACCATTACAATTGAAACAGATTTGATCGTACGTAAATCTTCTTTGAAAGCACTCAAATAATTTGTATATTTCTTATTCTTAATGATATTTTCATGAATTCTAAAAATAGAATACTCTTTTTTTTTCTGTTCATTATCTCTACTAATTTTGTTGCTCAAAATTTCACGAACTTAAATCAGTCTCTAAATTTTAAAAACTTTTCGTTAGCTGAAGGGCTTTCACAAAGTTCCGTTTTATGCATACTTCAAGATTCAAAAGGATTTATTTGGTTTGGTACGAGAGATGGTTTAAATAAATATGATGGGCATTCTTTTAAGACGTATAGATACGATCAAAAAGATAAAAATAGTATTAGCAATAGTTTTATAAAAACAATATTAGAAGATGAATTAGGAAATATTTGGATAGGCACCAACAATGGCTTAAATAAATATGTACCGAATAAAGACAATTTCAAGAGATACCAGCGCAGCAAAAATGAAAATAGTTTAATTAATAATGAAATTTGGTCTTTAATATCCATTGATGAAAAATTCTTGTGGATCGCTACGAATGCTGGTCTTGAAAAATTTGAAATATCAACAGGAATTACGGAACACATTAAAATTGGTGAAAGTGTTAAAGAAAATGAAATTAGATCTATTTTTAAAGATTCAAAAAACAATTTATGGATTTGTAATAGGGAAAATATTGCAGTTTATAACCCAGACACAAAACAATTTAAAGAAATACCGTACCCATTAACACAGGTAAGAAAAGTAACTAGAAACTATTCCCCTGTAATCTATGAAGATACTAATAATACAATTTGGCTTGGGACTAGAGATGGTTTGGCAAAATATAATTCTTACGAAAAAAGATTTATCCAATTTGAAATAGCATCGGAAAAGACAAATACTATTATAGATGAGATACGGGCAATATATCAAGATTTTTTTGGAAACTATTGGATTGGAACCTATAATGGTTTGTACATAATGAATAGAGAAAAAACAGAAATAAATCACTTTATTCATGATGAAAATAACATACACAGTTTAAGTCAAAATTCAGTATATAGTATTATTGGAGATACAAAGGGAGATATATGGATTGGAACCTATGCAGGCGGAATCAATTACTTTGATCGAAGTTTTGATGTGTTTAAAAATTATTATGCAGGTACAAATAATTATAAATTAAATTATAAAGTAGTTAGTTCAATTATAGAGGAATCTTCAGGGAATCTTTGGATTGGTACAGAAGGTGGTGGATTGAATTACTTAAATAGAAATACGGGTAAGTTTCAGTATTATACACACAACAGAAATAATCCAAATAGTATCAGTACCAATAATGTAAAATCTGTTGTTAAGACGGAAAAAGGGAATCTTTGGATTGGCACTCATGATGGCGGTTTGAATTTTTTAAATCCAAATAAAAAGCCTTTTATATTTAAGAAGTTTAGAGCTAATAGTACCGCTAAAAATGGATTAAGTAATGATAGAGTAATCTCTTTGTATGAAGACAGCCAAAATAGAATTTGGATTGGTACATCTGGAAGAGGTCTGGATATTCTTGACACAAATACCTATCGTTTTTCAAAAGTTAAAAACTTACAACATATTGTCGGAGAAATCATCTATAACATTGCCCCCTCAAAAGAAAAAGATGTCTTGCTGATCTCGGGTTCTAAGGGTTTGGCAAAAGTAGATGCAAATACAAAAGAAGTAACCGCGATTAACTATCAAATTCATAGCGAAAGCGAAAAAAATACCATTGTAACTTTATGTGCTTATGAAGATAATTTTAAAAATTATTGGATCGGTACAGAAGGCAGTGGACTCTTTTATTATGATACAAAAACCAAAAAAAGTAGAAAATATGGAACTCCTGATGGCTTACCTAACGAAGTTATTTATTCTATTTTACCTGATGACTATAATAATTTATGGTTTAGTACCAACAAGGGTTTAAGCAGATATAGTATTGAAACAAACCAGTTTAAAAACTTTGATGTTTCAGACGGACTTGTTGAAAATGAATTTAACGCTGGTGCAAAATTAAAACTAAACAATAAAGAACTTATGTTTGGTAGTACAAATGGTATTGTGTTTTTTAATCCCAATGAAATTAAAGAGAACATGTTTTTACCTCCTGTGTATATCACATCAGTTTCAGTAAATAATAAACCGTATTTATCTGGGAGTAATATCACTAGAGATATTCAACTTGCACACAAGCAAAATGTTTTTAGCTTTGATTTTATAGCCTTAAGTTATTCACAGTCAGATAAAAATAACTATGCCTACAAACTGGATGGATTTGACGAGAGTTGGAATTATGTCGGCAATAAAAAAACGGCAACCTATACGAATTTGGATGTTGGTAATTATGTGTTTAGGGTAAAAGCATCCAATAATGATCGACTTTGGAATGAGAAAGGACAATCTATAAACATACAAATTCTTCCACCTTTTTGGAAAACTTGGTGGGCATATATCATCTATGCTTTGGTATTAGCTATTATATTTTATCAAATAAGAAAATATAGCTTAATACGAATACTGGAGAAAAATGAATTAAAACAGGAACGTTTAGAAAAGGAAAAAATTGAAGAAATAAACAAGCTCAAATTAAAGTTATTTACGAATATCTCGCACGATTTTAGAACACCACTTACACTAATTGTTGGTCCACTCGAAAGAATGATAAAAAGTAAGGAAGGGAATAGTTATGTGCAAAAACAGCATCAAACGATGTATCGAAATGCAAGTGTTTTGTTGCAATTGATTAATCAATTATTAGATTTTAGAAAAAGTGAATCTGGTAAATTGAAGCTAAAAGTTTCTAAAAATAACATTTCAAAATTTATAGAAAGTATAAAAAAATCGTTTGATGAATTAGCAGAGCATAGAAATATAGAGTATCGTTTTAAATCTAAAGAAGCTAATTTAGATATTTGGTTTGATGAAGTAAATCTAAAAAAAGTAGTTTTTAACCTTTTATCGAATGCCTTTAAGTTTACTGCTAACCATGGTAAAATTAGAATAAAAGTTACTATTAAAGAAAAAATTAACCACAATTATGTCAAGATTGACATCAAGGATGATGGAAAAGGAATCCCCCAAAAAAATTTGAAGTTTATTTTTGATAGATTCTATCAAGTTGAAAGAGACGAAAGTTCGCGTTCTGGAACCGGCATTGGTTTGGCACTTGCAAAAAGTGTTATAGAACTTCATAAAGGTACTATTAAAGTTAAAAGTAAAGAAAACCAGGGCACTTGCTTTACGATACTATTGCCAATGGGTAAAAAACATTTTTCGAACGATCAGTTCATTAATAGCATTGATAAAACAGAAAATGTTCAGTTTTATGAAGAGGTAACCACAGATTCTTTGAAAGAAAAAACAGGCAATGAAATTGCCGCAAATGTTGAAATAAATTCAGAGATACCTACAGTATTAATTGTTGAAGATAATCCAGAGGTACGGGAGTTTATCAAAGAAATATTTGAAGAAAATCACAATGTTTTTGAAGCAGAAAATGGAAAAGTTGCACTAGATATTGCGCAAAATAATACTGTAGACTTAATTATAAGCGATGTAATGATGCCAATTATGAATGGTATAGATTTTTGTGATAAAATCAAAACAAATATAATTACAAGTCATATTCCTGTTCTATTGCTCACTGCAAAAACATCTCAAGACTCCCAAAAACAAGGATATAAAATAGGTGCGGATGCCTATGTAACCAAGCCCTTTAATACTAGTATATTAGAACAAAAAGTAAAAAACCTATTAAGTACTAGGGAAAATTTAATCAAAAAATTTAAGAAAGACATCATTCTAAAACCGAAAGAATTAGAAATAACCTCTGCTGATGAAATCTTCTTGAAAAAGAGTATTGATCTAATAGAAAGCAATATCAATAATGCTGAATTTACAATTCAAGATTTTATATCCGAAATAGGAATGAGTAGATCTGCATTGTATAGAAAACTGAAAGCATTAACGGGGCAATCAATTTCAGAGTTCATAAAAGATATTAAATTAAAAAGAGCAGCCCAACTCATAGCCCATACCAAAATGAATATTTCAGAAATCGCTTACGATCTTGGTTTTAGTGATTTGAAACATTTTAGAAAATCATTTAAAAAACAATTCAATGCACTACCTTCTCAGTATCGTCTTCTAAATGAAAATCAAAAATAATGAACGATGCGATTTTCTTGTAATTGTTTTAATTTTAGTTGTTTGTTTCGCTTTTAGAACAAGTAACCCCATCCTAAAGAGCCGGAATACCCCTTTTAATTGCTCGATATGCTCTAACTTTACATTGTTAATTTAAATCCCAAAACTGATGGTAAAAAATCAAATTGAATGCTCCTTTAGAAAATCTAAAACAACAAGAGGTGCACTGCTCTCTTTTGTTGTGTTTATGATGACTATTTGCAGTGCGTATGGTCAAATAAAAACAATAACAGGTGTGGTTTATGATGAAGTAGGATCTCCACTGCCAGGCGTGTCAGTTCTAGAAACAGGTACTTTGAATGGTGTGAGCACTGATTTTGATGGTAAATATGCGATCAAAGTAAAGGAGGGTTCCTCGATTACATTCAGTTACATAGGTTATAAATCAATTGAAAAGATTGTTGGTAAAGAGAATGTCATCAATTTGAGTTTAAAACCAGATACACAAAACCTTGAGGAAGTAGTACTTATTGGGTTTGGCTCTGTGCAAAAGAAAGATTTAACGGGGTCTGTTGCATCTGTGAAAATGGAAAAACTTAATGAAGCTCCTGTGGTTAGTTTTGACAAAGCTTTGGCTGGTAGAGTTGCTGGTGTGCAAGTTACTAGTGGATCCGGAGAACCAGGTTCTAGTGGAAATATCGTAATTCGAGGAGGGAATACCATTAACGGAGACAATTCTCCGTTGTATGTTTTAGATGGATTTATTGTAGAGAACTTCAATCCAAGTCTTATAGATCCCTCAGATATAGAATCAATGAGTGTTTTAAAAGATGCCTCGGCAACAGCAATATACGGAGTCCGTGGTTCTAATGGAGTGATTATCATTACTACTAAAAAAGCAAAATCTGGTAAAACTACCATTTCTTATGAAGCGAGATTAGATGCAAAAGAAGTGACCAAAACTTTAGAGGTATTAGATTCTTACGAATTTTTAAAGTTATCATTAGACATTAACGAGTTTAGTACAGCATCGAGCTATTTTACAACAAGAGACCCTAACACAGGTATAGGTACCATTGTTGGTGGTTTAGAAGATTATATCGATGCACCGTCAAGAAATTGGCAAGATGAGGCATTTAGAACAGCATTTGCACAAACACATAGAGTAAATGTTTCTAGTGGTGGCGAAAGAACGAAATTCAACTTTTCTCTAAATGCATTAGAGGAGGAAGGTTCCCTATTAAACTCAAACTTTTCAAGATTAAATGGAAGAATTGATATCAACCATAAAGTAAATGACAAGCTAGATACAAGAATCACGGTTTTGTATACAAATAGTGTGCAATCTGGTTTAGATACTAAAGGTACCTCTGCATACTCTTTTATGAGAAATTTGATTACCTACAAGCCTGTTGCAAATAAGTTTCTAGATTATGGAGGTATAGATCCACTGGATGAAGTTAGTGATGAGTTCGATTTAATAAACATTGTAAGTTGGCACCCAATTGTTTCTTTAGAAAACGAGCAAAGAAATCGTGAAACTGATCAGTTCATAGCAAATTTAGGTTTAAAATATAAGGTGAACTCAAACTTTACACTAGAGTCTAAAGTGAGTTTTAACAAGCAATTTAGAACCAATGAATTATTTAATAATAGCAAAACAGTTTACGGAAGATTGATTAATAAAATTGACGGGATTAATGGTTCTGTAGATCTGAGAAGATGGAGTAATTTTAATAATGTAAATACAATTAATTATAGAAAAAAATGGAATGGACACGCTATCAACGCTTTGTTTGGTGCCACATTAGACGCTAGAAAAGTAAATAGAACCTATTCAAGATATATAGACATACCTCAGTATTTAGAGGATTTAGGGATCAATGGTATTGACGGAGGTACGCTCGATGAGTCCGGTGATGTAAATGGTTTAATCAACGAAACAAAAACTTTTTCGTTATTAGCAAGGTTGAATTATGGATATAAGGGTAAATATTTATTTACGGCCTCATTAAGAAGAGATGCTTCTTCTATTTTTCCAGAAAAAAATAGAGTAGGCTACTTCCCATCTGCTGCACTTTCTTGGAATGCGCATAAAGAAGGTTTTATTCAAGATTTGGATATTTTTTCTCAATTAAAATTGAAAGCGGGTTATGGTAAAACAGGTAATGATAGAATTCCTCAAATTGCAAGATTTAATTTTTTAACCGACAACGATGCGTCTTACTTTTTCAACGGACAAACGGTACAAGGTTTAATTCCACCAACATTAGGTGCAAACCCCAATTTATTTTGGGAAACGACAGATCAGCTGAACCTTGGTTTAGATCTTGGTCTTTTTGATGGTAAATTTTCTCTTGCAGTAGAAGCATATCAAAAGGATACTAGAGATTTGTTAATAAATGCAGATGCTGCTCCCTCTCAAACGGTTTTAAGTGTTTATGAAAATACAGGGCATGTTAGAAATAGAGGACTAGAAATAGGCTTATCTACAACGAACATTGCTACAAAAGATTTTAGATGGACGTCAGATTTTAATATCTCTTTCAATCAAAATACAGTAGAGTCGTTGCCTAGTGGGAAGCCTATTTTTGGCACACCAACCTATTACCAAAGACTGAGAACAAATCAATTTATTGTAGAAGAAG
Source organism: Polaribacter sp. (assembly GCA_042091715.1). Taxonomy (GTDB): domain Bacteria; phylum Bacteroidota; class Bacteroidia; order Flavobacteriales; family Flavobacteriaceae; genus Polaribacter. The sequence continues at coordinate 12,570 of JBELGW010000047.1, forward strand.
GGCAACCTTTAGGAAATATGTATGGTTATGTTTCTGATGGCGTTTATCAAATAGATGATTTTGTAAATTACGATGCCACTGCAAGCACACACACCTTAGCTCCAGATCAACCTAGTTATAGAAACCACCAGCCAGGAGATGAAAAGTACAAAGACCTAAATGGTGATGGACAAATTACGGCCGCAGATAAAACCATTATAGGGAATGCCTTACCTGTTCATTTTGGGGGCCTAACCAATACATTTAGCTATAAAAACTTTCAGTTAAGTGCTTTCTTACAATGGTCTTATGGAAATGATGTTTTAAATGCAAACAGGTTGGTTTTTGAGAGCATGCAGTTCCCAAATCAAAACCAATTGGCAAGTACTATGAATAGATGGACTCCAGAAAACCAAACTGCAACGTTGCATAGAGCAGGTGGTCAGGGTTTTGAGGATGTTTCATCTAGAGTTGTAGAAGATGCCTCTTATTTAAGATTAAAAACAGTAAACTTTTCATACAACTTGCCGCAAGACTTTATAGAAAAGTATAAATTAAATAGTTTCAAAGTGTATTTGGCAGCGCAAAATTTAATTACGCTTACAAAGTATAGTGGTTTTGATCCAGATGTTTCTGTAGCTAGATCATTAATTACACCGGGTATAGATTATTCTTCTTATCCTATTCATAGAATAATTAGTTTGGGTATAAACGTTACATTTTAAAAAATAAAATCATGAAAATAAAATCATTAACTATCACATTTTTTGCAGTCATTTTATTTTTTAGTTGTGATGATCAGCTAGAAATTCCGCAAAAAGATAATATCACATCAGAGAACCTATACAATACAAAATCTGGTGCATTAGCAGGGTTGGCAGGAGTGTACAGTAGAATTGTTTCAGTATATAGAGAAGCAGTTATTAATGCACAATATCCAACAAATTTTACAGATGAAGGACATTATAATAGAAATGGGTTAAGAAGTATATTGAAAAATAACTTTACTGCTTCACACCCTGATTTAATAAAGATTTGGGGAACCTATTATCAGGCAATTGGAGCTGTCAATTCTTTAATTAATGGTTTGGAAAACTCACCTCTAGAAAATGATGTGAAACTTGAATTTTTAGCAGAAGCACATTTTATAAGAGCTTTTGTATATTTTGATATTCAAAAAGCCTTTGGCGGTCTACAAGGATTGCCAATGCCTTTAGAAGATACAAATACGCAAGTGTTATTGCCAAGAACACAAGGAATTGATGTTTTTAAACAAATCGTTGCAGATTTAGAATTGGCAGAAGCAAACTTGCCAACAGCACAAGAAAGTGTTCCTGGTAGAGCAAGTAAAGGCGCTGCAAGAGGCCTATTAGCGAGAGCATATTTGTATATGGCAAGTGCACCTTTTAATGAAGCAGGTGCTTACGAAAAGTCAAAAGAATGGAGTTTGAAAATTATGAATGATGGGTATCATGATTTAAACCCAAGTTATGAAGATGTTTTTAATGAGCTGGCAATAGGGAATTATGAGAAGCAAGAAATGTTGTTTCAAATAGGTTTCTCTTTTGATGATTTAGATGCTAACCAATCTTCAAAATTAGGTTCGGCTTTTGGTATGAAAATGGACGATGAACTATGCGGAGGTAAAGGTTTTGCATTGACTTTTGCCACCATAACTTTAATTCAGAAATACAGATCAGACCCAACTGATGAACGAGGTTTTTGGAACACCTTTCCTTATTTTAATAGAAGAAACAATAATTGTGAATTAAGCACAATTAACAATCAATTTATGTATCCTGCATCTAAATACCGTAGGTTTTTAGAACCCAATAATACCAACACAAGTTATGGTTCACACCATTGGCCTGTATTGCGTTTCTCAGATGTACTTTTGATGTTTGCAGAAGCAGAAAACAAAATTAATCCAGGTTCTGCTTTGGCATTAGATGCGTTAAATCGAGTAAGGAACAGAGCCAAAGCAACACCTTTATCATTTGTAGATCATTCAGCGGTGCAAGAAGAGCGTTTACTAGAGTTGTGTTTTGAAGGGCATAGAAAATACGATTTAGTAAGATGGAATATCTTAGGACAAAAGGTGAATGAAACTAAAAATAGTATGATGGCTTTAGCGAACGATACTAACTTTATCAATGATGATTGGACGTCTTTTGGTGAACCCAATTTAGGTCCTGATGGAATTCCAGAAAGTGGAGACGAACCCGCGAATAGAAATATTAGAAAAAATGCTTTAAATAGTTCGTTTAATTACTTTGATGGGTACAATGATTTTAATCCAAGCCAAAATTATATTTTACCAATTCCAGAACAAGAGTTGGGCGTGAATACGCAAATATCTCAAAATGCAGGTTGGTAATTAAAAAATTAAAACACAAAAAGATGAAAAATAAAATATATACAGCTTTACTACTCTTTGCTATTGTATTTCAGAGTTGTGAAAATACGGAAGAGGTAGAAATTCCAAATTTCACCGTTTCTTATCAAATGGATGCTAAAGCAGGCGAACCGGTTGAATTTACTATTGTGAACGCTCCTCAATTTTTAAGCTTCTTTTCAGGAGAGTTTGGTAAAGAATATAAGAATAGAAATAGAACGAAAGCAGAAGGTGATTTTACAGTTTCGTTTGAAACATCTCGTCATTACCAAGATGGAAGCAGTAGGTCAGATGGTGCTTGGCGTTTCATGTACTCAACAGATTATACAGGTTCTGGTACTGCTGAAGATGTAGAGGCAGCAACTTGGGTGAACATTTCGGATAGAGTTACGTTTGCTACAGAAAGAACCTATAATAAAACATTTTCAGGCATTGCAGATATCACAGATTTATCAACAGATAAACCAGTTTATATGGCAATAAGGATATTAGCTGATGGGGAAAAAACAGCAGGAAACAGACAAGGTATTTTCGATTTTTTTAGTTTTGATTTGACACTAGCTCTGGACGAAACCAACACCTTACAAATTGCAGATATGGGTAGCCCTGGTTTTTTCCCGGTAAATGTTGCTGGAGAAAATTCAAATGCTTCTTTTGATCATTGGGTAGCAAGAGATAATAGTTATAGAATGCATGGAGGTAATGCAGAATACACAAATGATGATTGGTTAATAACCCAACCATTAAACCTCTCAGGTTCTGTTGCACCAGACAGAGGGGAACCGTTAAAAACCTATTCAGAAAAATTAGAAAGTTTTACACATACCTATACAAGTCCGGGTACTTACACGGTTACATTTGTAGGTAGAAATGAAACCATTTATGGCTCAGAAGAAACGGTAAAAGAATTTACTATAGTTGTTGAGTAGTAGTGTAAAATTCAATTAGAGAAAGCGTTTCAGCTTAATTGAAAATTAGGTTTGTTTCATCTGAAACTCAGAACCCCCATTACTGAACAGTTATCCCCCTTTGTAAAAAGAGATATCATTTTAAATTTGTTCAAATACTTATTCATGAACTTAAATTACAAGCAACAATGAAAAAAATTACATTATTATTTTTTGGGTTTATCGCATTTTCAATAAGTGCACAAACCATCTATTATGAAGATTTTAGATACGACAGCGGAAATAACGGGTTTACCGTAGAAAAAGTGGCACTTGATGGACAAGCGGCAGACAAAGTAGGAAAAAGAGTTGGTGATGTTGTGGACGCAAACGATTCAAATCCTGTTTTTGACGAAAGTTCGAGACCAGCAAATAGAATACCTTCTGGGGCAACCAGAGACCAAAGAGCAATCGCTTTTTTCAATACAAGTGGTGGTGCTGATGCAGTAACAAATCATGAAATTGAAGCTTGGGCTTTTATGACAAATCAAGATCTATCTTCAACGAATGAGCCAAAAGTTTCTTTTTGGACACAGCAACGCTCTGTAGTTGGCGGCGGAGCAACACTGTCTGTTTTGGTGTCAGAAAATTATACACATGGTACTTCACCATCAAGTGCTTCTTGGACAGATGAAACTGCAAACATAACGGGTGCTATTGCAACATCAGACCTAAATCCTTTAACTTATGTTCCAGGAAGCATAGATTTGTCCAATTACGCAAGTGCTTCTGTAACAGTAGCCTTTAAAGTAGTTACAGACAATTCTGCTTATGAACAAAATGTAAAACAACATGGGAGCTTTTATATTTCTGATGTGAAGTTTGAGTCAACTCCAGAAGAAGTTGCGGGTGGTGCATTTTCTGCCTTAAATACAAGTGCTTCGGGGCAAACTAATATTTTTGATACGCCATCAGCATCAATCGCTGAAAGTAATTTTTCGAATACCTCAAAATGGGCAGACGTTTTAACTTCAGAAAGCGCTGTGCCTAGGCTTGCAAATGGAATTGAAATTCCGGTTGGAGAAGGTTATAAATTTAAAGTTTCTGATAATTACAATCCTATTGCTGTATCAGAAGTAAGATATGTTCAAGTAAATGGAGCTTCTAACAAAGGTGCCCCTGACAATTCTAAATGGATGGTTCAAGGAAGTAATGATGATACTAACTGGGATGATTTAAGTAGTGTTATAGAGATGTATAGTTCTTCAAATGATGTTGAAACAGCAGCAACATTAACAACGACAAAAAGATATAGGTATTATCGATTTGTTTTAGCGAATGCTTGGACACCAAACTCTAATTTCACTGCAATAAAACAAGTCGATTTTACGGTAGATGCATCTGTATTATCAGTCAAAAATGACATGTTGATAGAAGACTTTGCTGTATATCCAAACCCAACAAACAGTGTTATTAATATTTCGAACTTGAATAGACAAGTTAAAAATGTTAGATTAATAGATGTTACAGGTAAAATCATCTATAAGAGTACAAATACGCAACCAATTGATGTTAGAGACTTTTCAAAAGGATTGTATATCTTAAAAATAGCATCTAAAACAGGTGGAGTTTCAAGTAAGAAAGTGATTATAAACTAAAAAATCTTAAAATCTTTTAAAATATAAAAGGGTAATAGGTCTTTTAGGATTTATTGCCCTTTTTAATTTGTTCTTAAATGTAATGCGTCTTAAAATCAATGGTTTGGGTCAGTGAACAACCCTTAATTGACCAATGGTAGCCCTATATTTTCAGAGACATATTTTAATTTTGTGAATGAACAATTAACAAATTATTTATCAACATAAAACATACAGACAATGCGTTTTAATATATTTTTCTTAGTTCTTCTAATGGCTTTTGCAAGCTGTAATAAATCACCTAAACCATCTCTTATTGATTTGCAAAAGCAGATAGATGATTGTGAAAATCAATTGAAAATTGCAGTGCCAAAATTAACCGATTTAACAAAGCATCCAAGGTTGATAGATAAAGATAAAACAGCGTGGAAAGAAGTTACCAATGACAAGCTTATTTGGACTTCTGGTTTTTATCCAGGAATTTTATGGTATGCTTACGAGGTTACCGGTGATGAACGTTGGAAAAATGAAGCGATTCAGCGTACAGAAGTTTTTGAAGATTTTCAAAACATAACCGAACACCACGATATTGGTTTCATGATGTTTCCAGCCTATGGAAATGGTTATGAAATTGGAGGTAAAAAAGAATACAAAGATATTTTACTGAACTCTGCTGCTTCTTTAGCATCGAGGTTTAACCCAAATGTAGGTACAATTAGATCTTGGTCGAACAAAATGCACCCACGTTGGAAACAGCATATTACAATTATTGATAATATGTTAAATTTAGAATTGTTGTTTTGGGCTGCAAAAAACGGAGGAGATCAAAAATATTATGATATTGCTGTAAGGCATGCAGAAACAACTATGAAAAATCATTTTAGAAAAGATTTAACTTCATGGCATG
>JBELGW010000048.1:0-4125 GCA_042091715.1 Polaribacter sp.
CTTAAATTCAGATAAAAAGAAGTTGGGAATAAATTTCTTGTCTTGATGGAAAACATTCAATTATGAAAACGTTATTGTTTTACTCGCTATATTGATGTCCTCTTTTTGATCTTTTAGGAAGAGAACTATCGCAATCAACCTCTAAATATAGAGCTATCGCAACTTGCAAACAATGTTTATATACAAGATTCTAGGATGCTTCAAACAGCGTTTTTAGGTGCTTCGAAGGTTGTCAAGGAATAATACTTGTCTGTAACTTTGAATAAGAAGAGGGCTGTATTATAAAGGGGCTCAATTCTGAAATAAAAAGGTGTTTGCAACTCTTAAAATTGAAATTTTCCTGTTCTTTGAGTGTAATGCAGCTATGGATTTATTGTTTGGTCTATCCATTTGCAATGTTGTTCAATAATATTATCATTTATGTATCATTAATTTGAAACATTTCAGTAAATTCAAGGCCTAAATAAAAAAAAATAAAAACTTTTAAAATGAAAAAAATTCTATTATTCGTGTTCGCTATGGCTGCAAGTGTATCTGTGAACTCCCAAACTGCTGAAGAAATTATAGCAAATTATTTTGAAAATACAGGGGGTGCTGAAAACTGGGCAAAGTTAGAAGGAGTCAAGATGAGTGCTAAAGTAAATCAAGGAGGAATGGAAATTCCAGTGGAAATCACTCAGCTTAAAAATGGTAACCAAATGACCGTGATTAATTTTCAGGGTTTAGAGATTAAACAAGGAGTTTTTGATGGTGAAGTATTGTGGAGCACTAATTTTCAGACACAAAAAGCCGAAAAAAGTGATCAAGAGTCAACAGATAATATGAAACTTGAAGCACAAGATTTCCCTGAGGCTTTATACAATTATAAAGAGAAAGGATATACAATAGAATTGTTAGGTAAAGAAGACCTGGAAGGAACTGAAACATTTAAAATTAAATTGACAAAAAAACCAATGACTGTAGATGGTAAAGAGGTAGAAAATTCAAGCATCTACTTTTTTGATGCTGAAAATTTTGTCCCAATAGTTATTCATTCTGAAATAAGAACGGGGCCTGGAAAAGGAATGATGTCAGAAGTAAAACTAAGTGATTATCAAGAGGTTGGTGATTTGTATTTCCCGTTTTCAATGATTCAAGGGGTAAAAGATGGTGCTGGTCAGCCAATTACTATGGATAAAATTGAATTAAACCCAACTGTAGATGCTGGTGCTTTTAAATTTCCCGAAGAAATTACAGTAGAAGAAAATAAAAAATAATCATAGCAGTAAAAAAGAGTCTTTATATGATACAGAGGCTCTTTTTTTTACTAACAAATCACAGAATATTAGAAATATGAAAAAACTAATCATCTTAGTTTTGGGTTTCGTACTGCTGCCTTTTAGCAGTGAGGCTCAAAACAACGCTTCTATTAATTTGAAAAATTTATTTGGCGATTTGAAAGCACGTCATATAGGACCTGCCTTAATGAGCGGTCGTATTATCGATATGGAACTTCATCCAACCAATAATCAGATTATTTACGCCGGAACCGCTGGTGGAGGAGTCTGGAAATCGAATGATGCAGGTACTACTTTTAATCCAATATTTGATGACCACAGTCAATCTATTGGAGCTGTGGCAATAGATCCTAATGACCCTGACAATGTAATTTATGTTGGAACTGGTGAAACTTGGACAAGAAATAGTGTGTCTTACGGAGACGGTCTATATAAATCAACAGATGGAGGTTCTAACTGGAAAAAGCTAGGTTTTGATAAATCAGAACGAATAGCAAATATTATTGTAAATCCAAAAAACTCCAAAGAAGTATTTGTAGCTGTGCTGGGAGCGCTTTGGTCAGATAGTGATGAACGTGGTGTTTATAAGTCTTCTGATGGTGGTGAAACTTGGAAAAAAATATTATATATCAATGAGCAAACTGGGGCTGCAGATATGACCATGGATCCCAAAGATCCGTCTATTCTTTATGCTTCGATGTGGGAATTTAGAAGAACAGCTTGGTCTTTCTCGTCTGGTGGAGAGAACAGTGCATTGTATAAATCTACAGATGCTGGAAAAACATGGAATAAAATTCACAATGGATTTCCTAAAGGACAATTAGGTCGTTTGGCCATTGCAGTAGCTCCATCAGATTCTAATATTTTATATACAGTAATTGAAGCAGAAGATCCAAAGCGAAAAGGATTGTATAGAAGTGATGATGCAGGAGCTAATTGGAAACAATTAAACAATGATTTCGGAATTACGGTTCGTCCATTTTATTTTTCAAGAATTACTGTCGATCCCAGAAATCCGGATATTGTTGTAAAAGGAGGACTTACAGGCTCAATTTCAAAAGACGGTGGTAAAACATTTAAATCACTAGGGAATATGCATAGTGATATTCATGATATCGTATTTGACATTCGTGATTCTGATAGAATGTACGTAGGAACAGATGGAGGTGTATATCGTTCCTGGAATGGAGGCACAACTATGGAAATTGTGGAAAACTTGCCCTTGTCGCAGTTTTATCATGTAAGTGTTGATGATGCAGAACCTTACAATATTTATGGAGGACTTCAAGATAACGGTTCTTGGTATGGGCCATCTTCATCGAGTGGTGGAATTAAGGCAGGCGATTGGAATTCTATTGGGCCTGGTGATGGATTTCGAGTATTAAAGCATCCCACAAAAAATATTATTTATTCAGAAATGCAAGGAGCAGAAAATGTTTGGAGATATGATGTTGATAACAAGTTGGTGAAGACCATTCAACCTCTAGAACTAGCAGGATATGAAGATTTGCGTTTTAATTGGAATGCGCCAATGGCTATCAGCGCTCATCAGCCAGATCGGTTTTATATGGGGAGTCAGTTTCTTCACAAATCGGAAGATATGGGAGATACATGGGAAATTATTTCTCCTGATTTATCTACTAACGATGCAACGAAACAGCAACAACAAGATTCCGGAGGATTGTCCATGGATAATTCTGGAGCAGAAAATCATACAACAATTTTTACAATAGCAGAATCTCCGCTAGATGAAAATATTATATGGGTTGGTACGGATGATGGAAATGTTCAAGTGACAAAAGATGGTGGGAAAAACTGGCAAAATGTTGTGAGTAATATTCAAGGTTTACCCGAAAATACTTGGACCTATCATATAGAGGCAAGTGTTCATGGAAAAGGAACAGCATATGCTGTTTTTGATGGGCATAACAGTGGTGATATGAAGCCATACGTGTACAAAACTACAGATTTTGGAATGACTTGGACAAACATAATTACCGATAATGTTATTGGTACTTCCAGAAATATTCAGGAAGACTATGAAAATGAAAACTTATTGTTTTTAGGAACTGAATTCGGACTTTATATTACCGCTGATGGAGGTAATCATTGGGAAAAATTCACTAAAAATGTTCCACCTGTTGCAGTTCATTTTATCGACCTCCAAAAACAAACGAATGATTTGGTGCTGGGAACACATGGTAGAGGTATTATTATCATTGAAGATATTTCACCTTTGCGCGAAATTACTACTGAAGTGTTAAAATCTAAACTTCATTTTTTTAGCTCTAAACCAATGAAATTATCTGATGAAGGTGGTTTTTCAGGAAGTTTTGGTGCCGAAACTCAATTTGTGGGAGAAAATGCGAACACATCTCCTCAAATAAAATATTTGTTGCCCAAACGTCATACATTTGGAAAGATGACTATGGAAATAAAGGATAGCAAAGGAGAGGTTGTTTCTAAATTAACACCAGGAAAATCGAAAGGGATTAATATTGTGAATTGGTCAGGAACGATGAGACAACCTAAAGTTGCTAAGGGGAAAACACTTGCGTTTGGCGGATTTGCAATACCTAAAGTACAAGCAGGGTCCTATACAGCTGTTATCACAAAAGGGAGAGATGTATACGAGCATACCTTTGAAATCGTTTATGATGAGCGTTCAGGTTTGACTTCAGCAGACAGAAAGATGAAACATGATGTGCTGTCTAAAATGTATAAAATGACTGAAGATTTGGCTTACATGGTGTATCAAATCGATGCTTTTATGGAAGCACCTCAAACAAAAACTAAACTAAAATCAAAATTAAATGAACTCAAGAAAACTTTAGTCATTACAACTGGA
>JBELGW010000048.1:4135-17686 GCA_042091715.1 Polaribacter sp.
TAAAATTGTTGGGAGTTATGACAAACCCTCAAATTCTGAATTAGAATTTTTATCAATTGTTGAAAATCGATATTTAAAAGCGAAAAGAGACTTTGATAAGATTTCAAGAAAAATAAAATCTAAGAAAGAGATCAAACTAAAAACTTTTGAAGAGTTTACAAAGTAAAGTTTAAAGTCGCTTTTAAACTATTTTTCAATAGACTCAATCCCAAAAGTAAAAATGTGGTTGAAACTTTGAATACTAGAGAAGTAAAATAATAGCCTTAGAAGAAATTCTAAGGCTATTTTACTTTTGTGTAGTTGCTATTTTAATACCATTTTTAATGAGTCCCTTTTGAATCCCTCAGAATGATTTTACTTTGTTGAGTCATATAAATTCTCAAACGATGAGCTATCATATTGTCCATGATGAACCATATGATTTTCGGGTGATCTGAGCACTTCTATTGCTTCTAATTATCTCTATTTTTATTTATAATTTATTTAGTATATTTGATAAATGTAATTTACACACTTAAATATGTTTCAACAAAAACAGGTACTGTTGATTTCCTTTATTCTGATTCTGTTATTGGGAATTCATGGATGTCAACAAGGCACCGAGTCACCCATAAACCCCGGGAAAAAGCCCAATTTATTATTTATCATGTCAGATGATCATGCCTATCAGGCAATCAGTGCGTACAGCGATAAATTAATACAAACACCGAATATAGATCGTATTGCCAAAGAAGGGATGTTGTTTAGCAATGCCAGCGTGACCAATTCGATATGCGCTCCCTCAAGAGCCACAATGCTCACCGGGAAGCATACGCATATTCATGGTAAAATTGACAATCGTTCTCCTTTTGATACAACGCAAGTTACCTTCCCACAAATTCTTCAAAAAAATGGCTATCGCACTGCGATGTTTGGAAAACTCCATTTTGGCAACAATCCCAAAGGCGTAGACGATTTTATGATTTTGCCAGGGCAAGGACATTACCTCAACCCATCGTTTGTATCGCCAAAGGGTGATACCTTGATAGAGGGTCATGTGACCAAGATCATTACTGATTTGACGCTGAATTGGCTTCAAAAAGAAGCGAAGAAAGAAGGTCCTTTCGCCTTGATGTACTTCCATAAAGCTCCACATCGCTCCTGGTGGCCAACTCCTGAAAAGATGAAGGCCAATCTCGATAAGAACTATCCATTACCAACGACACTTTTTGATGATTATGCAACGAGGGGTTCTGCTGCAAAAACGGCTGAAATGCGTTTGTATGATCATATGATGTATCGTTACGATACAAAGGTTGCTCCGGAAGCTATTGATGCTATGAAAGCACAACCAATGCCTGCAGTTCCTGATTTAGCAAGGCCTTTTGCAGTGTATCGAGAGCGTGCTACAGAAGAACAGAAAGCCTTGTACGACCCCATTATTGATCATATTACAGAAGATTTCACCTCCCGATGGCCTTCCATGAATACACAAGAAAAAACGATTTGGAAATACCAGCGATACATGCAAGACTATTTAGCTTGTATTGCAGATGTGGATGAGGAGGTAGGACGTGTCCTTGACTATTTGGATACCGAAGGATTGTCTGATAACACCATTGTTGTGTATACCTCAGATCAAGGGTTCTATTTGGGTGAACACGGTTGGTTTGACAAACGATTTATGTACAATGAATCCTTTAAAACTCCGGTACTTATTCGCTGGCCTCATGTGATTCAGCCAGGAACAACCTCCGATGAAATGATACAGAACCTAGACTTTGCTCAAAGTTTTTTAGAAGCCTGTGGCATTCAAGCTCCTGAAGATATGCAAGGAGAAAGTATGTTGCCAATTTGGCAAGGTACTCCAGAAAAATGGCAACGAGATGCGGCCTACTATCACTATTATGAATATCCGGCAGAGCACCAGGTCAAGAGGCATTATGGTATTGCGACGAAACAATTTAAACTGATCCATTTTTATTATGATGTAGATGAGTGGGAGTTATACGACCTCATAAATGATCCGAATGAACAAAACAATTTAATCAAGCATCCCGAATATCAATTGGTTGTAACCGGATTGAAAGAAAAATTATCCAATTTGCGAAAAAAGTATAAAGATAGTCCGGAGCTAGATCAACAATTTATTCAACGTTACACAACCAAATAACTCACATCTCTTATGATTAAAATAGGTATGGCTAAACATCAGAAACATTTGAGTTTATGGTTTGTATTTGGCTTTTTGTTCATTCTTTTATTGGGGGGGTGTACCCCTAACAATTCTAAATCATCAGCTACACCTCCCAACATTATTTTTATCATGGCTGACGATTTGGGTTTCGGTGATTTGAGTAGCTATGGAAGCTCACGCATTCACACTCCGCACATAGATGAACTCGCAAAGGAAGGGATGCGGTTTACTCAATTTTATGCGGGGTCAGCCGTATGTACACCTACTCGAGTAAGTGTGTTAACAGGGCGTTCACCCCTTCGTTACAGCGTGACCAAACATTTTAACGATCAAGAAATGTATTTACCTGCAACCATGCCTACCATTCCCAAAGCGCTTAAAAAAGCTGGATATGTGACCAAACACGTTGGAAAGTGGCATTTGGGAGGGTTGAATGAAACACATGTAAAAGACAGAGAGCATAGCATGCCAGGGCCCCTAGAGCACGGCTTTGACGAGTACCTAGCAATGTTAGAAGATCCATTGTATCGAAAACCTGCCATGTTAGAAAAAAGACTCTACAAAGATGGGGCAAAGCATCTCGTTAGAAATGATACAATCATACCGCCTATTGATGCGCATTGGACAGATGTTAAAACTAGAGAAGCATCGGATTTTATTGATGAGAGTCATCAAAAGGGACAAGCATTTTTTTTAAATCTATGGTTTGATACACCACATGCTCCCTACGAGGCAGCTCCTTCTGAGCATCTAGCTCCTTATAAAAATAGGACAGCAGGACAGGATTTGTTATACCGATCTATGGTTTCGCATTTAGATGAGAGCGTAGGACGTATTGTAAAGCAACTTAAAAGACTTGGAATTGCAGAAAATACCTTAGTTGTATTTACCAGTGACAATGGTCCCGCATATCTTGGTTCTCCCGGACCATTTAAAGGGAGAAAAGTAGATCTGCATGAGGGAGGTATTCGTGTGCCCGGTATCGCGTGGTGGCCAGGGAAAATAAAAGCAAACCAGGTATCAAATGAATTGATGCATACCAATGATCTCTTCCCTACCTTTTGTATGGCTGCTGGATTAGATACCGAGGAGTATGCATTGGATGGAGTAAATGTCTTGTCGCATTTAACTGATGGAACTCCTATTGAAAATCGTGGTTTTGTCTTTTGGCAAATTGCCAAGTACATGCACAATGGAAATTATGTAGTTGTTAGTGACAAACGTCCTGATCCTGTGGTGACCGAAGTTGTTCGAAAAGGACCATGGAAATTATTGGCTATGGAAGGAGTTGCTAAAGAGCTATATCATTTAAGTGAAGATCCTTATGAGCGTTGGAATCTTGTAAAACAATACCCTCGTGTTGCCAATGAGATGAGTGAGGCCTTGCAGCAATGGCTCAATGAGCCAAGACTTTCTGTTCCTTATGAATAAATTTTTTTCATTTTGTTTTCTTTGCTACTTCAACCAATCTGTGAATTCTTTTAGAAGAAAAATTCCGCTAGTTGTCGTAGGCTATTGTTGTTTGGTCGAAATTTAAGCACTAGATAAGTAAAAACGTGGTAAATCAGCACTTAAAACTTATCAAACATGAAAAAATTAATCATTTTACTGGTGTTTCTATGCAGCGCATCTCTGAACGCGCAATGGATGGAAAATACCTCGTGTAACAAAAAGGCAGATAAAATTGTGCATGCGGCTATGAACCACATGTCTAATTTAGAATTTATGATTGCGTATGGTATGGCTAAAGCGGCTCTAGAAGTAGATGCTGACTGCGGAAGTGCACAACTGCTTCTCGCGGCAGTGAGTAGTTCAAATAAGAATTGGGGAAGTCAAAAAAATAAGCTTACCAAAATAAACAGAGCCTCTTTAAGTATTGAAGAACAAGTATGGTATGACTATATGAATGCCGCTAATGATACTAAAAAAGCTTTCCAAGAGCGAGTAGCTGTAAAGTTCCCAAATAGTGCGCTTGTACATTTTTTAGGAACCACTGTTCAGGACTTTTCCTCGTATGAGAAATTTGCTGAAAAGTTTCCAAAGTTATCAGCATTTGCTCACAACATGATATCATATGGTTACATGGATGGTACTTTGGGAGGAGAGCCTGATTCGGAAAAGGCGATGGCACATGTAGATAAGGCTTTGGCGCTGCATGATGGTCCGAATTCCTTAGATTCAAAAGCAGAGCATCTTGCTGCAATGGGAAAGTATGATGACGCGCTAAAAGTACAACTCAAAGCAGTCGATTATGCCTATTTTGCTTCGCCATATTGGCAAAATGCAGTCCTGTACTGGAACAAGTCAAACAAAGCATCGGTATCAGAATCGCTCATGAAAGCTCAAAAGGAAATGCAAGATGCTATTCTTCAGAGAGACTATGAAACTTATAAGAAGTACGAGCACGAAGACATTGTGGTGACAACAGGAGATTCAAATCTGAACCCTTTCTATGTATTTTCAAAAGAAAATTTAAAAGAAGAAATGGCCATGAATTGGGACGCTTTTGATCTAAGTGATATGAACGTTTATTATTCTCCCGATATGAAATCTGCAGCCATTACCTTTTCTGCAGATGGTGCATATACCATGAACGATGACAATACCACAGTAGATTACGCCACGAGAGGCTCTTCTTTTTGGGTGGCAACAAATAATGGATGGAAAATTTTACATTCCTCATGGGCTCCTAGGAAAGGAAAAATTGGTATTCCAGAGCGCACAGAATAACATTCGTATCACAAAAAAACTTCAATACAGTAGTAGAAATTATCTGATTGTCTGATGCTGTATCTTATTAGAATTTTAACACTCATTTTAAACAATCCATCATTATGAAAAAAGTACTCATTATTTTAAGTTGTGTTCTTTTCTTGTCATGTCAAGAAAGTAACCCCAAGTATGAAAAAAATCTTGCAACAGCAAAATCTTTTTTTGCATTGCATGAAACAGAAGACTTCACTTCGCAAATGGCAATGTTGCACAAGGATCTTGAAGCAGAGCCACCGATGTATGGCAGTGAAATGTTAGGGTACGATGAAGTTGCCGGGGTGCTAAAAGGGTATCATGATGCATTTGACAATATAAAATGGACACCAAATGTTTGGTTGCCTGGTTCTGATGAAACTGGAAAGTTGGATGGTAGTGTGAGAACCTATGGCGTCTGGAGCGGAACTCATGTAGGTACCGGAAAAGTATTAAATTTAAAGAGTTATCATTATATGAATTTTGATGACCAAGGAAAGATTATTGGGCTCGGAGATTTTTTTGATTTCGGAGGTATGTATGATGCTGTATATGCTAAAAGTCTTGTTTTTGCTACCTTAACATTAAAACCTAACAAGGCAGATGCCGTTGTAGCCTTATTAAATTCTAGTGAAGGGTTGCCCGCAACTAGGGCTTATAAAGGCTGCCTTGCCACAGAAATGGTATACAACCCAGAAACCAATACGATTTATGTAAGTACGAATTGGGAAAGCAATGATGCATATATGAAATATCGTGAATGGAGGCTGAATGAAGACACCTTTGTTGGTAAACTCGTTCCTCATTTGGTAGGAGGAGAAAAAGGCTTGTTTGTGGCGCATACAAATACTGGGTATACAGCTTTCTAAACGTTTTAAGATTACATGATTACGACAAATTTAGTTTTTGGAGTCTTCTATTCATGAGTGAGTTTTGGTGAAATAAGACAGTTTATGAAGTTCCGAACACTAGGTTGTTCGTATGTTTTCTTAAGACAAAGTGAATAGCTTTTTTGAAAATTCACGAATTATTCTTTAGTGAAAAATTTGTTTTTATGATGTATCGAATAAGTGGAGCATTACACAAATAAATGTATGAAAGCTTCAATATCTGTATGATATTATATTCGGTCAGACTGCACCTGTAAATGATGGTTTTTATGGATAGAATACCGTCACAAATCAAACGACACCCCAGTCGATTGTATAGACTAGTGGAGCTCTTATCATCTTAGAAAAGTTTGATGAATATATATATTAAGCTCATCAATGAATTGAGACCCCTCTGCACTGCAGAGGGGTTTTCCCTTTTTTTGTAGAAAAAATTAGAGCGAACTTTCATAAGCAGGCTAGAATTTTCAATATGATTGATGTACCACAGATGGATACATGTTTATTGTAATTTCTCTATGATCCTTTCAACAGCGCTATTTAAATGTTTGTGAGTTCTGTTTCCCTTTTTATTGGTAACAATGAAAACACCTATTTGCTTTTCAGGTATTAGAGTTAACCAGCTAGAAGTGCCAAAGGCTCCTCCATTTTGGAAAATTTTCTTGGGTTTGTTTTTGGGAATTAAGATTTGCCAAAAAAGACCATTATCGAAGTCATCCCAAAGTCCAAGCAGTTCCTTGTGTGAAACTTTAATCACATCAGTGTCTTCTTGTAAATGAAAGGCAATATATTTCAGCATATCTCCAACAGTAGATAGTATACCACCAGCAGCTTTCATTGGACTTTCAGGTTCAAAAGGCATTTTTATGTTTTTGTCATTATAACCTTGCGCCAAATATTTTTTGTTGCTTTCTGTTAGGGTTATTCTTGTGTTATCCATTTTTAAAGGAGCTAAAATTTTAGCTTTGAGGATTTCTTCGAAAGACATATTGTAAATATTCTCTAAACAATAACCCAGTAAATTTGCTCCAGGATTTGAATACCCAAATTTCGATCCTGGAATGGTATCTAGTTTCACCTTAAGGAGTTCTTCAAAATAATCGTTTTTCGTAAAACCAGCTTGTAGTTTGCTAATAACAAAAGGTAGTTTCTCTTGATTCGGATGATCAAAAAGTTCAGGCTTATTCGGAAAGATCAGTGGCAAGCCACTTCTGTGAGTTACCAAATGAAGAAATGTAATAGGGTTTCCTTGATACTCTAAATTTGGAAAATTTCCTTTTAAGTACATACGTACATCATCATCTAGCGTAACTTTCCCTTCTGTTACGGCTTGAGCTAAAAGCACTCCGCTAAAAGTTTTTGTCAAAGATGCTATTTCATAGAGCGTTTCTTTTGTAGGAGGGTTGTTCATTCCATTCGTTAATGCTCCTCTATGAAATTCATATGTTTTTCCTCTCAAATAAACCCCTACAGAGGCAGCGTCAATTTCTTGTTTTGAAATTAATACATCCAATTCATTTGAAATTATTGCACTCACTTTATCTACCGGAGTGCTCTTTGTCTTGCATCCAAGGAATAGTGGGATGAAAATAAATACGAGCAGATTTTTAAATTTTAGTGTCATTTTTTTAATGAAAAGACGATTGCTTTTTTGAAGTGTGACACTTTATGATAAGACGATGTAAAATACGAATACAAAAGCCTTCTACTTTTTTAAATCTGTATTTGTCGCTCTATTTGTTGGTCCAAAGAAATGAAGGTTTCTGTTCTTGCAACACCTTTGATATTTTGAATATCGTGATTTAATAGATGCATTAGGTTTTCATTGTTTTTACACATGATTTTAATGAAAATGGCATAATTTCCGGTGGTGTAATGGCTTTCTACAACTTCAGGAATTTCTTTTAGTTTTTTTATGGCTGCCTTATACATACTTGCCGAATCTAAAAAGATGCCAATAAATGCTGTGGTGGTATACCCCAGAGCCTTGGGATTGAGGACCATTTTGGAACCAACAATGAGGTCTGAGTTTTCTAATTTTCGCAAGCGCTGATGAATAGCCGCACCAGAAATACCGACCTCTCGTGCGATACTAAGAATCGGTGTTCGAGCGTCTTCAACCAAACGTTTGATGATGATTTTATCGATGCCGTCTATTTTAATTTTTCCTAACATGGCCTTGTTCTAATTATTAATTGTAAGCTAATATACTAAAACTACTTGCATATTACGGTTTTTAAACCCAATGAGCTGCATATTATCAAAAGACTTCTGTGATTTCAAACACAGAAGACTTTGCATCATTGCCTAGTTCTATTCATTAAAATAGGCCTCGTTGTAGCGCTATTAGCTCTCCTGAAGTGTTGGCTTGAAGGTACATATTTCTGTTTCCTTGTTCATAGCGTTCCTTGTTGTGGAGTAAAGTTTCTACTGATAGCACTAATGAAAAGAATCAAATTATTTGAGTTAGATACCAATCGGATGGGCTTCTTGTAATTTTTCAATCATTACAGTTGTCATGGCTTTTAGATGGTAAGAAGCTTTCCAGTTCCAGTCATTTTGAGCATCGGTATCATCGATGCTGTCAGGCCAGGTATCTGCAATTTTTTGTCGAAAGTCGGGTTGATATTGAATCTTAAAATGAGGATAGACCTCTCTGATAGCATTGGCCAATTCTGAAGGAGTAAAGCTAAGTCCAGAAATGTTATACGCAGTCCTTATTTTTAGATGTTCTTTAGGCGCCTCCATCAATTCTATGGTAGCTCTGATGGCATCGTCCATAAAAATCATTGGAAGCGCTGTGTCTTTTTGTAGAAAACATTCAAAAGGACGTCCTTCAATAGCTTTGTAAAAAATTTCAACAGCATAGTCTGTAGTGCCTCCTCCTGGTAAAGATTGATATCCAATAACACCCGGGTATCGTATGGATCGAATATCTAAGTCGTATTTTTCATGGTAATACTTTGCCCAGTGTTCACCCGCTACTTTGCTAATTCCATAGACGGTATAGGGATTTAACTGTGAAGCTTGTTGACTTTGCTCAGGTTTGATATCCGAGCCAAATACGGCAATAGAGCTTGGGAAGAATATTTTGTGTATGTTTTGTTGGCGTGACACTTCAAGGACATTAAAAAATGTTTTCATATTGATATCCCAGGTCTGAAGTGGATTTTTTTCTCCATTGGCAGAGAGAATAGCGGCCATATGATAGATTTCGGTAATTTGGTGTTCCGTTACTATTTTGCTGAGTGCATTGTAATCTGTAACGTCTAAGAGTTTAAAGTAAGGGTCGTTGGTAGTATTGTCGCGAATGTCTGTAGCTAAGACATTTTGTGTGCCCCATTTTTTTCTAAGCGTATCTGTTAAAACTCCACCAAGTTGACCATTTGCTCCAGTAATTAGTATTTTTATCATAAACGGGAATTTATCTTTGTCTTATTATTGCATTTGTAAGAAGTTGGTATGCTTCTCCAATGCTATATCTTGTTATTGTGTATCTTACAAACCTCATGAAAAAGGGCTGTTATGAGATGTGTTTTTTATGGTTTTATGGGTTGGTTTTTCATCAAACATTGCCATTATGGGCTACTCGTAGCCTCGTTTCCTTTTTTTATTGATTGAAATGTAAATTCAAGATTTCCTTTGCCTGGGCTTACTCCCTTTTTGTATTGCCATGTATCTGTATCGGGTTCTCCAACTTTAATGGTGTAGCGATCCATTTGATTAAAAATTTTAGGGGTCCATTCTTGCACGTTTAGTCTCAGTGAATAAACCATTTCCTTCGAGATCTCATTGAAAATTTCAATGACAGGCTTTTGCAATCCTTTTACACTAATTTTAGGCAGATAGCCTTGAGCTTTTCGTCCATAGTTTTCAGTTTGTGAAATACGAATAGGCCACCCGTCATATTGTTCTTGATCACCTAATTCAGGGTTTGCCATCCTTGGCCAGCATTCTAAGGTAAGTTCTCTTTCTTCTTTTTCCAATCTAATGATACCATATCCAGCAGCACGATCGTAGAGACGCGATGGTTTTTTTCCACTAAAAGTGGGGTTCGAAACGGCATGCACTGTCATTTTATTTCCAAAGCCATCTTTAAATTCACCTGTATATCTCGGTTTTTTTGGATCTCTATTCTTTCCTTCCATGGCAGGATACCATCTTCTCGGCCAGTAATTTGAAATGGAGGGCACGCACAATGCGTAACCAGCATCATTCCATTGGTCCACTCCATATTGAATGGTCGATCCTAAATGTTGATCTCCAGCCAAATGAAAGGCAAATCCTTTACGAATGATAGAGACAGCTTTATTTCTCCCTGATTGAGGCCATCCATTCGAATCCAAATCTGCAACAGGTCTATCATTTGGAGCATATTCTCCTTTCGATAAAATCTTTAACTTTCCAATGATCGCGCCTGAAAGCTCGTTCTCAGGTAGCGTAGCAACATTGGCAAATATGGTTTGAGATAGTACTACTTTCATTTCTGATTGATGTGACCAGTCTGAGGACCATTTATCTAAGAACTCAAGTTGTTGGTCTCCTAGTAGTTTTGCACCAGAAACATCTCCCTTTTTTTGGATATCAAAATCTTTATTCAAAACCCATCCATTTTTGATTTTAGCATCAGGAAGTAGCGCCTTTGGAGCAGATTTAAATTTGCGATCTTCTAAAATGGCAAAGCTAATCCCTCCATAAACCATGTCTGTATAATAGGTCTTAATTCCTTGTGCGATTGGAGTGTCATCATAAGGATCTGGTAAGTGGCTTGTCTGCGTCTGTTCAACCATTCGAACCCATTCTGCAGGCATCATATAGCCTCCCGCATCTTGACCTGCCGATCCACCGCGTCTTTTGGTTGGTGAGTGTTTACCGCCTTCTCCCCAAATATTTCCGTGGTATACATCATGGTCATCTGTGATGCAGACAGTAGGTCTGTCTTTCATTAAATCGCGATATGCCCATCCATAGACATACCATTTTCTTAGGTAATCTAGCATGGCTGTATTGGTTGGAAACCTTTGTGTCCCATAGCCCCCGACCGTTTCATAAATTTGATCTCCTGAGAAGAATAGTAAGTCAGGGTTGTGATAGTTGATCTGATTCACGATATCGCTATTCGGAAAGCCTAAATCGTTATTTCCTGTAAAGCCTGCAACTACGATTTCCTTTTTATCGATTGGATCTTTTTGTATGGTTCCTTTCCAGTAGTAGGTTTTTTTGTCTTGGGTCCCTTGGTCTATGGCATATCCAATTCTATACGGCATGGCTTCATCGTGTTCCCAGTTTTGAATTTTGAACTGAGCCGTTCTCGCATTTGCGTCAATTTTACTCAATCCGACACGTGTCCATCTGTCTTCTTTTTTAATTTCGAGAGAAACTTTTTCTGAATTTAAAATTACGGGAGCCATTTGAGCCGTTAGCTTTAAGGATCCCTTACTCAAAGTATATTGAGAAAATAGTATGGGTCCAAATTGGTTCTCTGGTTGAGATGCTAGCTTGGTTCCCGAAATAGTCCAGTTTTTAAAACTGACACTTTTGTCATTGCTTTTGTTGTTGTAGTTACTCATCAAGACCAAATCTCCAATGAGTTTGTCGTTGGTAATGTTGTTTTTACTAATCTGCGCAATGATGCTATTTGTTTTTAAGTCAATTAGTGATAGTTGCAACTGATAGCTGCTATTGGTAGGCTTAATATTTACACGAAGTTGAGCTCCTTGTTGAAGTGCTTTTTGGACGCTCGCATTGAGTGAGTTGTTCTCTGGAGTTTCATGTATGAAGAGATTTCCGTTTGTGCTTACTCCGACCGAAAATCCTCTTCCGAAAATAGCATCATCTCTGTAATCGTTGAAATTTCCTTTTGCGCCGATACTAAATCCTACCCAATTGGTTCCTTTTTCAGCATGAGAAATATTGTGTAGTTGAAGATCAACCGTCATATCGATGTTACCTGTTACAGCGTCTATTTTTTCTGTTAGGACATGTACATTTCGATTCTTTTTACTGACCAAACAATGGAGCCAATGGTCTTTTACGTTCCAATCTTGAAGTGGATTTGACCAATAATTGGGGCCAATCCAATGTCTTGATTCACTGGTTGTAAAAGAACTCTTAAAAGATTGTTTTTGAGCATTCTTATAAAGAAAAGGAATTAAAATAATATTGATAATGGTCAAAAATAAAAGCCAAAAAAACAATCGCTTTGTTTTTTTGGGCTTGTTATTGTTTTTTGTTGTTTTAGAGCTCATTTTTTGTTTTTGTATGTTGGTAGATGTACAAGGCTAGTGGGGTCATCCAATTGGCGCCTCTCTCGATAAAAGCCCAAATATCTTCTCCAGAAAGAGGGCGTATCAGAGCCGCTGAAAATGCCCATAAACTTGCCCATAAAAGTATGTATTTGTTAGGTTTTATTAAAATACTGAATGCAACAAGTATATCTAAGACGCCAATAAAGGTAAGCATGCGTGTTGCTAGTTCTGATGAAAATCCAATAAATTTGAGATACTCAATCCACTGTGAATTTCCTTGGGTAGCAACAATACCATGGCCAAAAAAGGTTAAAAATATTGCGATTCTTAAAATGCGTGCAACGTTCTTGTGATTCATTTGCATGATAGGGGTAAGATTATTAGTTGTGAAGGACTATTTTTCTAGATATTGTATCTGGTTATTTCGCTATTTTTTTTGGTAGGTATGCTTCGTTTAAAGTTTTTGGGATAGGCGCATTGGTTTGCTGTCTCCATGCATGAAGTTCTTTTTGAAGCGCTGCTACTGTTTCTGGGTGTTTTTCCGATAGGTCTACGAGTTCTTTGATGTCCGTTTCTAGGTTATACAGTTCATAAGCATCGTCTTCGAAATAGTGGTGTAATTTCCATTTTCCTTTTCGCATGACACTTCCTGGTCTTGTGCGGAATAAAGGATCTCTGGCCTCATCTTTTTTACTATTTACTTTTTGGAGGTAAATTGGAAAATGCCAAAATAAAGAACGCTCCTGCATTTCATCTTGTTGTGTTAATAAAGGCAATAGAGAGACTCCATCTAATTGGTAATCTGTAGTATCTTTTACAGCATCCATTAGGGTAGGGAAGATGTCCATTCCTGTAATAGGAGTGCTGATTTTTTGCGCTGTTTTTATTTTTTTTGGCCATCTAATCATACAAGGTACTCGAATGCCTCCTTCGTAGTATGATCCTTTACCTGCTCTTAGCGGAAATTGAGAAGAAACATATGCGAGTCCTCCATTATCAGATAAGAAAACAAGAAGTGTGTTTTCATCTAATTTTTCATCTTTTAAGCTTTGCAATAATCTTCCAATATTCTCATCCATATGCTCAATCATGGCACCGAACTTCGGATTGAATCTTTGATCACCATTGATTTTTGCTTTGTATTTTTCGATGGTTTTTGGTTTCGATTGAATCGGTGTGTGTACTGTAAAATAAGGCAAGTATAAAAAGAAAGGGTTGTCTTTATTTTGTTTCATAAAGCCTATCGCTTCATCAGTTAATCGATCGGTGAGATATTCACCATCTTCGCCATCTTTGAGCTGTTTGTTTTTATACGGACTAAAGTAGGTCTTTGGATGTCCTGCTTTTGAACCTGCAATATTGACATCGAATCCCTGAGATAAAGGAGTTTTACCAAGGTGCCATTTTCCGATAGAGGCACTTGTGTAACCATTTTTACGCAGTGCCTCTGCCAGGGTTGTTGCACTGTCATCCAAATGAAGTGTATTTTTTG
>JBELGW010000049.1:0-17155 GCA_042091715.1 Polaribacter sp.
TTTAAAAGAAGACGAGTACATGATGCTATTGTTACGCTGTTCTTTTTAATTTTTCTCAAAGTAGTGCATTGTCAATTCTCAAATTGAGATTTTTGAATCATTTTGTGCACTATATAAATATATGTATCATTCGTCGTCTTCTTCGAAGCAATTAAAAATTAGGGCATAGCCATATTCTTGTGCTTCTTCATAGAGTTCTAAATGTTCTTCATTTATATCAGATGTATTCTCTAGGGTGAAGTATTCTTCCTCTAATTCGGTAAGCTTCCAACCTTCACTTTTAATATAGTATTTGGCAAGTTTAAAAGCCCCTTCAATATCTTTATAATCGATGTATAAGCTTACGTAAGCTCCAATGACTTCTCCGTATTGTTCTGATTTTTTTGTTGGTTTGGCCAACGCATTTATTAAAAACATCTTTTCTTGTGTTTGTGATTATTCTGCCAATTCTCCTCTGTGAGGAAGCAGTGCATCTCTATATGTTTTCATGTCTACTTCGTCTACAGTAACAAAAGCAATGCTGTGAAATTCGTTGATTTCAGTATGATCTATTTCGTAATAATGCAGCTTTTCTAGGGCCGCAAACTCCTTTAGGTGAATGCAGTGATGTTTTGCTGTTTCCAAACCATCTTCACCTTTAAAGTCCCAAATTAATTTCAGTTTTCTATTCATAGGACAAAAATACCGATTTTCATTTGAAATACCGATAACGGAGTTCTGAAAGATCTGCTGTATTTTTAGGTGCTCATATTTTATGACGATGATACAATATTCTAAAAAAGAAAATCCCTCGCTGCTTCTTGCAATGAGGGATTTTTCGATTGTCAGTCCAACCTATTTATTTCGTTTTTTGAGGCACTGTCCAATTGTAGTTGATCTTTCTTTTCAAATACTGTTGTAAGGGTTCTAGTCCAATTGCTTTTCTCCTCTGATCTACATATTCTGGATCCTTAATCGGAAAAGGTTCTAGTTGCCTTTTGCTGTTGTATCGAAACTGCATTCCATAGGTTTGTAGTTTGTTTGTGTTTACTAAAATACGATCATTTATTTTCGCATATTCCATACAGCTCCCTTCTTTCTCTAGGCAGGCACTTTTTATTTGTGGTAAATAGGAGATTCTACTTTCTTCTCCTTCCAAATGATTGATAATCAACAATGGGGCATCGGCAGCTAGTTTGCCAACCATAGAATAGGTAGGCCATCCGTGGGTTGCGACTAGTTTTTTAATAGTTGAAAAATTGTCAGATCCGATTTCTTTTTTACGTTCAGCGATGGGGTAATACCAATGCGGAATGGCATTGTTCTTCATATAATACCTTTTTGCCATATCCAACTGGTAATCGAGCACCTGATCTTTTTGAATCAAACGGAGTAATTGCTTTGCATATGCCGGGTTTTTTAATGCCCCATTTTTTGCTGCATATCTTTTCAATTGCCCATCTTCAATAGCAGCCCATCTCGGATCAGTTGTAAGTGGATGCAAATCATTATCTGCCAATGCCCAAAGGCGAGAATCGGTTTTTAAAGCAATGTTTAAGTAATGAAATGCACTGTCTTTTTGATAGGTTAAGGCAAAAGCACAAGCAAGATTATAGGTGTTTGTTGTGTTAGATTTATCCTTTTTAAAATCAAATGTGTATGCTTTAATTGCTTTTTCCAGTTTCCCTTTATTTCTAAATTCATCACCTTTAGATTGTGAAAATCCAATGAGGGTGAAAAGAAATAACGTAAGATTTAAAATAGTTTTCATAAGTTATTTTTGAGAAGATAGAGGAGTTGCTAAGAGCTTTATAATCATTGCGATAAACAGCCCTAGTACTGGTGTAATGAGCATATTAGAGAGGCCTCCAAATAAAAGAGGAGTTGCAATTCCATTTGCCTTTGAAATAAAGTAAAAGCTGTGTAGTAATCCAAGTAACAGAGAAACTCCAGCAATCAATAAAGACCAGCTAACGAGCTTGTTTAGTTTCAAGTTATAGGTCTCTTGTTCTTCTTTATTCTTTAGTTTTTTAATAAAAAATAGCACAGCTGCGATTAAAAAAGCATAGAGTACAACGACAAATTTTAAATCTCCGTTGCTTAAAAATTCGATAAATGGCATTCTCATAATTGTAGGGTTTTAAGATTAAAGCAACAAAGATATTGGTGTTTATGCTCGTGCTGTATTTGATGCGTCAAAAGGAGGTTTTAGGCCCCTATTCAACCCTTTTTCAGCTATTTTTCACCTTTTTGAAGTAGGGCTTTGTAATCGGTTATTTTTTTTGAATGTATGGGACTATTACTGAGATTATAGGCTTTGTTTGCATTTTCTAGTGCTTTTGAATACTCTTTTTGAGAGGCGTGAAATTCTGCTAGAGAGTCGTACGCATTGGCGCTTTGAGGGTAGTATTTTACGGCGAGTTCGAAGAAGGCTAAAGATTTTTCAGTTTGTCCTATCTCTAGAAACATATAGCCAGACATGTTTAAAAGTCCTTCGTCAAATGGAGGTGTGAAGTATCCAAAGTGCTTCTCGTAACGTTCTTCTTGATTTTTAATAATTTTTAAAAGCTCAGAAGTTGAGGTGTTTGGATCGTTGAATTTATGGGTGTTTTTGATTTCATACCAATCAAAAAATGAAATCATTCCATCTCTTATGGATGGGAATGAAATAGTACCATGAAAATCCTTCTCATAAAATTTCCAGGTGGTTTTGAGACCATTCTTCTGATGCCTCTTTGCCAATTCTGTAAAGGTAAGATTAGATCTTCCAAATAAGGTGAAATCACTTTTGTCATTCATGATGTTTTCAAGAGTGATGTCATTGCGTTGCATATGAAGTTGTCCTCCTAGTGAGATGAAAAGGGCTTTGTTGTTTAGGTTTTTATTCTTTAAAACTTCTTCCGCTTCTTTAATTAGCCTCTGATTGTCCCAGTCTAAACTTGGATCAACGGCTAAATAATTTGTGAAAAGATGTGGGTGATGCACCAGCGTATTTATGGCAAATAAACCTCCGAATGAATGTCCTATGAGTGTTCTATAGCTTGTTGTTGGGTATTTTTTTTCAATGTATGGTATTAATTCCTTTTCTATGAATTCTGTAAATTTGTCTGCGCCTCCTGTTTCTTGCCTATAAGTTCCGCCTTGTCTGTTGGTTATTTTAGAAATGGTTAAATCTCTTGTTCTATTTTGTTGGTTGGAAATTCCAACAAGAATCATTTCAGGAAAAAAACCTCCCGAATAATAATTTTGCAAAGCAGCAACTGTAGGTAAGTGTGTACTGCCATCAATAATGTAAACAACGGGGTATTTATTGTTTTTATTGAAGTTAGTTGGCAGTTCTACCCATATTTTTCGCTGCTCTTTTAGATTTTTAGAATAGAGACTGTCAACTTTTCCAATTTGAGATAGGAAGTTGGTTTGAGCTTTTATAAAACTGCTATTTAAGAGTAAAAAGAGAAATACTATTTGTAAAAAGAAGGGATTTAATCGCGCAGTCATCATGTAAATTTTTTAGATTCTGAGCGGTAAACCTAATGTCAGAGAAAGCATCATTTTAACCAAAGCGACGAGGAGCGGTTTTTACGTGTCATTTAACTTGTTTTTGAGCTGTTGTTGTCGGCTTTGAGAGGTGTGCAGTTGTGCTTATTTTTAAATACCGTGAGGATCATGGTTCCGAGTCGGCCTATTAAAAAAACAATCATCCCAAATGCAGGAGGTAATGAGGTGATTTTTAAACCTCTTCCCATGATTTCAGGAGAGATATTACCATCGAACTGAATGGCGTCAAATACTTGAATCATACCTATTATCTGGCCTAAAAATCCAAAAACAAGCGCAAATAGACTGATGGCATTTATTTGTGAAATGAGTTGCTGATTTTTCTTTTTTTGTAGGGATGTTTTGACGATCAAAGATAAAATCAATAGCAGTATTGCCAATAAAGTGTACATGAAAAAAACGCCACCTTCATTCATTTTTTGAGTCAGTAATGAAAGTGCACTGTTGTTATTTATTTGGAAACATGGATGCATCATAACTATGATTGTATAAAAAAAGACTTGTCAAAAATAGATAGAATAGTACATATATTTTTTGTTTTACGATGTTTTGCACAAAACAATCTCGTTTTTACGAGATTAGATTGTTAAAGTACAAATATCGATCTAAATTTGTAGTAACCGGGGTCATTTACGAATTTTATCTATAAATCAAATAAGTTCCTCTAAAAAATTAAGATATTGCAGAGTAATGTTTAAAAAGAAAGAAATCATAAGCTTATTGTATAAGGGAGTTGCCCATGCGCTATTCTGGCTAGTGATTTATTTTTTTTACACGTATTTCCTTGGTTACGGAAGTACTGAAACGACCTATGTGAATCAGTTCTCATTATTTCTAATGCCGGTGACCATTTCACTCAGTTACTTTGTTGTCTATTACTTAATCCCAAAATATTTGTTGGTTAAAAATTACAAAGCCTTCCTCTTATATAGCGTGTATGCGGCGATTATTGCTGTCTATATGATTACCTTGTCTGTTTTTTATGGATTGGTTTTCCTGACTGATGTGCCGGAAGAAAATACGATGACCATTACCAAATCTCTTCCTTTGATCATTTTTGGTGTATTTTTTGTCACTTTGATTGTGGTGACAGTAAGTATGATTCAATACAATTATAAGTCGATTCTGATCAAAGAAACCTTAGAAAAGAAATTCTTAAAAACAGCCTTAGAATTAAAGGAGAATGAGTTGAAGTTTTTAAAAATGCAAATTCATCCGCATTTCTTGTTTAATACGCTGAATACGATTTATGGTTTTGCTTTAACTAAAAAAGATGAAGCACCAGAAATGATATTGAAATTGTCTAATTTGTTAGATTACATTCTATATCAAGTGAACAAGCCATCTGTAGATTTACGAGATGAAGTAAATCATTTGGAAGACTATATTTCCTTAGAAGAAATGCGTTTTCGTGACACATTGCAGGTTTCATTTGACAAGAGCATGACACCTAATTTCATACAAGTTGCACCCATGTTACTCATTCCTTTTTTAGAAAATAGTTTTAAGCATGGTAAAATTATCAATGGAAAAATGGAAGTTGCCATCAATTTGTCATTAGTAGGAGATAGTTTGCGCTTTGTGGTTCGTAATTCTGCCGAAATAATAAACAATACTACTCATGGAATTGGACTAGAGAATATCAAAAAGCGTTTGGAGATGCTGTATCCTAATGCTTATGAATTGGTGATTACTGCCACAGATACTATGTTTAGTGTGGATTTGAGAATTGATATAAACGGATTAAAAACAATAGAAAATGTCTAAAGTTATTTCTTGTATTGTAGTAGATGATGAGCCCATGGCTAGAGAAATCTTGGGCTCTTTTATAGAGAAGGTGCCTAATTTACAGTTGGTAAAGAGTTGTAAGAATGCTACGGAGGCCCTTGATGCAATCAATTCAGAAAAAATTGACTTGTTCTTTTTAGATATTAACATGCCAGACATTACAGGGCTATCGCTGGCAAAATTAATTTCAAATAAAGGGAAGGTTATTTTTACTACTGCATACAGAGAGTATGCCGTTGAGGGATTTAATTTGAAAGCAGTAGATTATTTATTAAAACCGATTGCCTTTGATCGGTTTTTAGAGGCGATACATGCGTTTTTAGAAACGATAAATCCAACAATCTCTAATGAACATAGCATGGAAGAATCGCTTTCTGATTTTTTCTTTGTGCGTTCTGACCGTAAAATGGTAAGGGTAGATTTTGAGTCCATTTTGTACATAGAAAGTTTGAGTGATTATGTAAAGATTCATACCGATACTAAAACAATAGTTACAAGAGAAACTATTTCGAATATAGAGGCGAAGTTGCCACAAAAACTTTTTTTAAGAATCCATAGGTCATACATTGTTGCTGTCAAAAGTATTAGCTCTTACACCAATGAGTTTATCGAAATACATAGGAAAGCACTTCCAATCAGTAGAAGCTACAAAGAAGCTATTTTAAAAAAAATGGAAAATTTTTAAAAAGAAATAAGGTATCTTTACGCTAAAATATTTTCGATTTGAATACAGCACAATTTATACCTTCTGAACTCGATTTTTCAATTAACACAGCAACCTATTCCTTTCAAACACCAAGCAACATTGCCTTGGTTAAGTACTGGGGAAAAAGTGATCCGCAAATTCCTAAAAATGCATCTATTAGTTTTACACTGAACAATTGTCATACCAAAACAACCATCAGTTTTGAAAAAAGCAATGCTTCAAAAGAAATAACTTTTGAGTTGTTTTTTGAGGGAGAAAAGAAAGAAAGCTTCAGGCCTAAGATTACACAGTTTTTTGAAAGAATACAGGTGTATTGCCCTTATCTCTTTGCATATGATATGGTGATTGACTCTGAAAATTCTTTTCCGCATAGTAGCGGAATTGCCTCCTCTGCAAGTGGCTTGTCTGCAATTGCAATGTGCTTGATGCGTTTGGAGAAAGAATTGAATCCATCTTTGTCTGACGAGTACATCAATAGGAAGGCATCATTTTTGGCAAGACTAGGGTCGGGAAGTGCAAGCAGAAGTATTGAAGGACCTTTGGTTGTTTGGGGAAAGCATCCAGAGATTGAGGGAAGTTCTGATCTATATGGAATACAATTTCCCCACAAGCTGCATCCTAATTTTGCCAACTATCAAGATGCTATATTATTGGTAGACAAAGGAGAAAAGCAGGTGTCAAGCACAGTGGGTCATAACTTAATGCACAACCATCCTTATGCAGCCCAGCGATTTTTGCAAGCCAACGAGAATTTAGGGAAAATATCGAAAGTCTTGCAAGAAGGCGACCTCGATAATTTTATCAATATTGTAGAAAGTGAGGCGCTAACCTTGCATGCAATGATGTTAACGAGCAATCCGTATTTCATTTTAATGAAGCCAAAAACGTTGGAAATAATTCAGTTACTTTGGGAGTATAGACAAGAGACTGGAAGTAAAATTTGCTTCACCTTAGATGCAGGGGCAAATGTGCATGTATTGTATCCACTAAGTGAAAAAGAGTCTGTCGATCTATTTATCGAAAAGCAGTTGGCGCCCTATTGTCAGAATGGACATTATATTTTAGATAGTGTTGGATTTGGTGGAAAAATTTTGTAGCTTTAAGGAAACCAAAACTTTATTTTATGAAAACACCTACCTTATTTAGTGTGATAATTGCAGTTCTTTTATCCGCCTCAGTATCAGCGCAAGAAACAATTCATGAAACTGTCTGGTTTGATTCCAATTGGAACCTCTCATCAAAAGAAAAAGCCACCTATTACCGACCTTCTCCGAAAGCAAAAAAAGATGGTTTTTGGATTGTAGACTATTATATGAATGGCACCAAGCAGATGGAGGGTTTTAGTGCAAATATGGTGGTAAATGATGAAGAATTTGATGGTCTAGTGGTTTATTTTTTTGAGGATGGAGTAGTATATCAAGAAGTAAATTATGTGAATGGAAAAATTCAAGGTAAAAGAAAAATTTATTTTGAGTCAGGTAAGTTGAAAATGGAGAGAAACTATGAAGGGAATAAGAGAGATGGTAGGTTTGCTGAATTTTATGAAACAGGGGAGCTCCTAGCAGAGGGCAACTATGAAGATAATTTAAGAGAAGGTGTTTGGAAGACCTACTATAAAAGCGGTAAAATAAAAGAAAGAGGGAAATATGAAAAAGGAGAAAAAATTGGTGTTTGGAAAAATTTCTATAAAAACGTGTATAAGCGATAACTCGGTTAAACGATTAAGAAAAAATACGTTACTTTTGTAGGGTAAAAAGAAATTATGAAAGGACCTTTGTTTTATGCCAAGATATTGCTCTTCGGTGAATATGGAATTATTAAAGATTCTAAAGGATTAGCAATCCCTTTTAATGCGTATCGTGGCGCACTGAAATCGGCTCAAAACTTAACAGGTGAAGCACGAAAATCAAATGCAAATCTCCGCAATTTCTACCAATACTTATCAAAGTTGAATTTAGAAGGTTTGACGTTTAATCTCGTTGACCTAGAGAGAGACATTGAGAGTGGTATGTATTTTGATTCTTCGATTCCTCAGGGATATGGGGTTGGTAGCTCGGGTGCTTTGGTAGCTTCTATTTACGACAAATACGCATTTAATAAAATAACAGTGTTAGATAACTTAACACGAGATAATTTGTTAAGCTTAAAAAAGATATTTAGTGCCATGGAGTCTTTTTTTCATGGTAAAAGTTCTGGTCTAGATCCATTAAACAGTTATTTGAGTTTGCCAATTCTAATTAATTCAAAGACACATATAGAACCCGCAGGGATTCCTTCTCAGAAAGAAGGTAAAGGAGCTGTTTTCTTATTGGATTCTGAAATGATTGGAGAAACTGAGCCAATGGTTAACATATTTATGAATAAGATGAAGAATGAGGGCTTCAGAAAAATGCTAGATGAAGAGTTTGTTACTTACACAGATGCCTGTATAGATGATTTCTTGCATGGTAACGTTGCATCTCTTTTTGGCAATGTGAAACAACTTTCTAAAATTGTACTTAAAAATTTCAAGCCAATGATTCCTGCACCCTTTCACAAGGTATGGGAGCGTGGCATTGCATCCAATGATTATTACTTGAAGTTATGTGGCTCTGGCGGTGGTGGCTATATTTTAGGTTTTACAGAAGATTACGAAAAGGCAAAAGAAAAATTACAAGAATATAAGGTAGAGTTGGTTTATAGATTTTAAAACACCTATACAATAAAAGTGAATACTACTAAGAGGTTCTCCGTTTTCTACAAGCTCTTTAGTTTGCTGTCTGTGGTAAGGGGATACAATATTTTGGTTTTAGTGATTGCCCAGTATTTGGCAGCATTGTTTATTTTTTCAACGAACAAATCGTGGCGGGCTGTCCTCTTCGATTATCAGTTGCTATTTATAGTCTTAGCCTCTGTTTTTGTAGTTTCTGCCGGATATATCATCAATAATTTTTACGATGTAAAAGCAGATCTGATAAATAGGCCTGTAAAATCCAACATAGATGCCTATGTGAGTCAAAAAACAAAGCTTGAAATTTATTTTATTTGTAATGTTTTAGCGGTTTTTTTTGGAGGGTTCATATCGTGGAAAGCAGCGATGTTCTTTGCGGTGTATATCTTCGCGATTTGGTTTTATTCCCACAAATTGAAAAAATTCCCTTTTGTTGGTTTGTTAGCTGCCTCTGTACTTACAATCTTACCATTTTTCGCCGTTTTTATATACTATAAAAATTTTACAAAAATAATTTTTGTGCATGCCTCTTTTCTTTTTGTTGTATTGTTGTTAAAACAGCTGATTAAAGATCTTAGCAACCTGAGAGGAGCTTTTGTAAATAATGATGTTACTTTTCCAGTAAAATATGGAGAGAGAAAAACTAGGAAATTAGGCATACTATTTGTTCTGTTAACATTTATACCAGCTTATGTATTGGCTAACTATCCGGCGCTAGGCGGTATGAAATATTATTTTTTGATTTCAATTATTGTACTCTTATTTATCGGTGCATTTTTATGGAAAGCGAACTTGAAAAGGCATTACTTGTTGCTGCATACAGTGTTGAAATTGATGCTCTTAGCTGGTATTTTGAGTTTACTGTTTGTGGATCCTTCTATCCTTGTTGAAAGAGTGATTGATAAACTCAATTAAATCAAATATTTAACAGTATCTTTGCCGAAAATTTAAAATAATGAGTGCAAGTAGAGACTCGTCGAGAGGACGACAAAATGGGGGCAGTAAAAGTTTTCAGGGAAAAAAGAAAAAAGAATACAAAAAAATCAAAACAACACCAAAATCGGATCCATCTGATGGGATACGATTGAATAAATACATCTCAAATTCTGGCGTATCGTCAAGAAGAGAAGCTGATAAGTACATCGCCTCAGGAAATGTTACTGTGAATGGAACAGTCATCACTGAAATGGGATACAAAGTGATGCCAGGTGATGAAGTTCGTTTTGATGGAACTTCTATTTCTCCTGAAGAAAAGCGGTATATTTTATTGAACAAGCCTAAAAATTACATCACAACGATGGATGATGAAAGAGGTAGGAAAACCGTAATGGATTTGATTGTAAATGCTTCAAAAGAACGCGTCTATCCCGTTGGTAGATTGGATCGCAATACTACAGGTTTGTTGTTGTTTACAAATGATGGCGATTTGGCGAAAAAATTAACACATCCAAAACATAACATACAAAAACTTTATCATGCTTCTTTAGACAAAAAATTTACAGTAAGTGATTTGCATAAAATTAGAGATGAGGTGGTGATTGAGGGACGTAAAGTATTTATTGATGAGGTAGATTATGTTGCAGGAGAATCTAAGACTGAAGTCGGGATTAAAATTCACTCAGGACGTAATCGAATCGTTCGTAAAATATTTGAGCACTTTGGGTATAAAGTTGTGAAGTTAGACCGTGTGTTATTTGCAGGGTTGACTAAAAAGAACCTTCCAAGAGGACGCTACAGAGCCTTAACAGAGCAAGAAGTAAATACACTTCATATGTTGTAAAATTAAAAAAAGCCAGCGAGATAGCTGGCTTTTTTTATGGCTAGAGCTTTTCTACTTGCATCACAATATAATCAATGAGTCTGGCTGCCAAATTAGCGGTAGCATTGTCTACATCTAAACGAGGATTTAATTCTGCCAAATCACAGGAGATTACCTTTTTACTCTGCAACAAGAAATAGAGCATTTTATAAAGGAAATTTGGCCCAAACCCAAGTGGTGAAGGAGCGCTCACGCCCGGTGCAAATGCCGATGAGAATCCGTCCATGTCTATAGTAATGTAAAGATAGTCACAAGAATCGATAAACGGTTGCAAGCAATTTTGTAGGTTTTTGATTTCTTCTTTAGAGGCCTCACAAGCATCATTCATTGCAAAATGAACGTGCTTGCTATTAGCAATGTCAAAAAGTGCTTTGGTGTTTGATTGTTGCTGAATGCCAATGGCAAAATAGGATACCGCGTCAAATTCGTTTAGAATCTGATGAAAGGGAGTGCCTGAATTTGGAACACTCTCAACCGGTCTCAAATCAAAATGTGCATCAAAATTGATGATGCCAATCTTTTTATCAGCCTTTGTATTCAAGGCATTGTAAATGCCTTTGAAATGTCCGTAAGCGATATCATGTCCGCCTCCAATGGCAATCGGAAAAATACCATGAGACAGCATTGCTGCTATGGTAGCTGCAAGTCCATTTTGACAGGCCTCCATGTCTGTATCGATACAGTGAATGTTTCCAAAGTCTGCGATTTGTTGTTTTTCAAAATGAATGGGTAGTTTTGCTAAGCGCTCTCGTATTGCATCTGGCCCTTTCGCGGCACCAATTCTTCCAAGATTTCTTTTTACACCCTCGTCACAAGCATAACCTATTAAGGCAATATCGGTGTTCTTGGTGGCCATGTCTTTGAGGTTCAGTAATGCAATGGCTTCATGCCAGTAAAGCGCATCATTGTCTGTGCTTGAGGTTCTGCCTGTCCAGTGTTTTTGGTCTGCAGGTTCGTAGCCTGCAGGCAATACTTTTAACTCCATTATTGTTTTCTTTTACAACTTTCCGTTGTGGTTATATTTCAGTACCTTTTAAAAATACACGTTCTATTTGATGTTTTCCAAAAGAATAGGGAATGTATCCATATGAATTGAGAGGTTTGGTAAGTATCAAATTGGCTTGTTTTCCTTTGGTGATTGTTCCAACTTGATCTGCCAATCCCATGGCATAAGCGCCATTAATTGTTGCGGCGTTGATGGCTTCTTCTGGTGTCATTTTCATTTTAATACATGCCGTAGAAATGACAAAATTCATATTGCCAGAAGGTGTAGATCCTGGGTTGAAATCTGTAGCCAAAGCCAATGGTAAACCTGCGTCAATCATCTTTCGTGCAGGTGTGTATGGGATGCTCAAGAAAAAAGAGCAACTTGGCAGTGCAACGGGCATTGTTTGGGTTCCTTTTAATGCTTCAATATCTTCATTGCGCATTTCTTCGAGATGGTCTACAGAAAGCGCATCAAATTTTATTCCTTCTTGCACCCCTCCAATAGCTGTAAACTGATTGACATGTATTTTTGGGATCAATCCATGCTTTTTACCAGCTGCTAAGAGGAGCGCTGTGTCTGCTACCGAGAAATAACCTGTTTCACAGAATATATCTATGTATTCTGCCAGGTTTTCTTCTGCTACTTTTGGTAGGACCTCATTGATGAGCATTTCTAAGTAGCCTTGTTTGTTGTTCTTGTATGCATCAGGAACTGCGTGAGCACCTAAAAAGGTTGCCTTTATGGAAATGTCGTAGTTTTCTTTTAATCGTTTGATGACGCGTAACATTTTTAACTCTGCATCTGCTGTGAGGCCATATCCAGATTTTATTTCTACGGCTCCTGTTCCGAGCTCAATAATTTCTTCCAATCGTGTTTTACTCTGCTGGTATAATGATGCCTCAGAGGTTTCTTGTAATTGCTTTGCGGAATTTAAAATGCCTCCTCCATTCTTTGCAATTTCTTCATAAGAAGTACCCTTAATTCTATCTACAAATTCTCCTTCTCTGTTTCCGGCATATACAATGTGGGTATGTGAGTCACACCAAGAAGGTAAAATCATTTTTCCGGAAGCATCAACGATTTTCTCAAATCCCGTTGTTGGGCAATTTTCCATCGCGCCAAAGTCACTAATAAGACCATTTTTAATAATTAAAAATGCATTTTTAATGGTCGGTAAATGCCCCATTTCTTTACCTGATAAAAAGGAGACAGGTTCGGTGCGAACTTGAATCAATTCTTTGATATTTTTAAACAGTGTGATCATTAGAATAGGTTGTTTAATAGTTCATCTCTTACTAAGTTAGGCAGTGTTACTTTTAAATTTGGAGATCTTTCCATTTCGCGTTTGATGGCGAAAATAGCTTCATTATTTCTTGCCCAACTCCTGCGTGCGATGCCATTATTCACATCATAAAATAACATACTTTTTAAACGGACTTCAGCCTCTTTGCTTCCATCTAAGAGCATTCCAAAACCTCCGTTCATTACTTCTCCCCAGCCAACACCGCCACCGTTGTGAATAGAAACCCATGTAGCACCTCTAAAACTATCTCCAATTACATTGTGTATGGCCATGTCTGCTGTAAATTTACTTCCGTCGTATATGTTAGAGGTTTCTCTGTATGGAGAATCAGTACCGCTCACATCATGATGATCTCTTCCTAAAATCACCGGGCCAATGGTGCCTGCAGCAATGGCGTTGTTAAAGGCTTCCGCGATTTTAGAACGCCCCTCGGCATCTGCATATAAAATACGTGCCTGAGAACCTACTACCATGTTGTTCTTTTTGGCATCTTTAATCCAGGTAATATTGTCTTGCATTTGCAATTGGATTTCTTCTGGAGAGTTTTCCATAATTTCTTGCAGTACAGTGGCTGCAATGGTGTCTGTTGCATCTAAATCTTCTGATTTACCAGAAGCACATACCCAACGAAAAGGACCAAAGCCATAATCAAAGCACATTGGTCCAAGAATGTCTTGAACATAGGAAGGGTATTTAAAGTCTATTGAATTGTCGGCCATGATATCTGCACCTGCTCTGGATGCTTCTAGCAAAAAGGCATTTCCATAATCAAAGAAATACGTGCCTCTTGCAGTGTGCTTGTCAATTGCAGCAGCGTGTCTTCTCAGTGTTTCTTGTACTTTTTCTTTAAAAATAATAGGCTCTTCTCGTATCAAACGGTTTGATTCTTCATAAGAAATGCCAACAGGATAGTAGCCTCCGGTCCAAGGAATGTGCAAAGATGTTTGGTCAGATCCTAAATGAATGTGAATGTTTTCCTCATAAAAACGCTCCCAGATTTCTACGATATTTCCAATGTAAGCAATTGAGACAACCTCTTTTTTGGACTGTGCCTGTTGAACACGTGCAATCAACTCTTCCATATTGTCAATCAACAAATCAACCCAGCCTTGCTCATGTCTTTTCGTTGCTGCTTTAGGATTCACTTCTGCAGCAATGGTAATACAGCCAGCAATATTTCCGGCTTTTGGTTGCGCTCCGCTCATGCCTCCCAAACCAGCGGTTAAAAATATTTTTCCTGCCGGAGTTTCTCCTTTTGAGAGTATTTTACGAAAAGCATTCATTACCGTAATGGTGGTTCCGTGCACAATTCCTTGCGGACCAATATACATAAATGAGCCCGCAGTCATTTGTCCGTATTGCGTTACTCCTAATGCATTGAATTTTTCCCAGTCATCAGGTTGTGAATAATTAGGAATCATCATTCCATTCGTTACGATGACTCTTGGTGCATTTTTAGATGATGGAAATAATCCCATGGGGTGTCCTGAGTATAAGTGCAACGTTTGTTCATCGGTCATCGTTGATAAGTACTGCATCACCAAAAGATATTGGGCCCAATTTTGGAAAACCGCACCATTACCACCGTAGGTGATTAGTTCTTCGGGGTGCTGTGCAACAGCAGGGTCGAGGTTGTTTTGAATCATGAGCATTAAAGCTGCAGCTTGAGATGATTTTGCCGGATACGCTGAAACGGGTCTCGCGTATATTTCATAATCTGGCTTAAATCGATGCATGTAAATTCTTCCATGTGCTCTCAGTTCTTCTGCGAATTCGATGGCCAACTCTTCATGCCATGCCTCGGGAAAGTACCGTAAGGCATTTCTAATGGCTAATTTTTTTTCTTCTTTTGAGAGGATGTCTTTTCGCTTTGGAGCTCTATTTACATCCTTAGAATGTATTTTTTTTGCGGGTATCTTTGTTGGAATTCCTTGTGCTATTTGTTCTTTAAATGTCATATGGTCTTTTTTAAATTCATTGCAATAATCTGGAAAGTGAAGTAGTCATTTACCACTAAAATAAGCAGATTATTCATGGTTTTTATATTGGAGATCTGTCAATTTATTCCACAATGAATGCTTTGTTTTGGACTAATTTCACCATGGCATAGATGTCATCCTTTAAAATACGATCCTCTTCTAACTTCGCAACTTTTTCTCTAATAATTTTGAAATTCTCTTCAATGATAGCAGAGAAGGTATTTGGTCGTCTAAATTCCATGGCTTGTGCAGCATACATCAATTCAATGGCGACTATTTTCTCAATATTTCCTAAAATCTGATTGAATTTTCGTCCGGAAATACTTCCCATAGACACATGGTCTTCTTGCCCTAATGAAGTAGGAACACTATCTGCCGAAGGAGGAAAACACAAAGACTTATTTTCTGTAACCAAGGCTGCAGTGGTGTATTGTGGAATCATAAAGCCAGAATTCAATCCACCTCCAGATGTGAGCAATCTAGGCAAGCCATATTTGCCTTCTAAAAGTAAGTAACAGCGTCTGTCTGCAATGTTTCCTAGTTCAGCCGCAGCAATAGAAGCGTAATCTAAGGCCATTGCTAGGGGTTGTCCGTGAAAATTACCTCCCGATATGGCTTCCGTGTCACTCAATACAATTGGATTGTCTGTGACTGAATTCATTTCTATTTCTGCCAACTCTGTCAAGTGCTCGAAAGCATTTCTAGAGGCTCCATGAACTTGAGGCATACATCGCATAGAGTAAGGATCTTGTACACGCTCACAGTCGAAATGATTTTCTACATTTTGAGAACCTTCTAATAGCATTCGTATGCGCTGAGCTACTTTTATATTTCCTTTGAATGGTCTTATCTTGTGTAGCGCCTCTTTGAACGGAGAAGCACTTCCTTGAAAACCCTCTAAACTCATAGCTCCAGCAACATCTACTAAGTCGAGTAAGTACGTCATCTTTTGCAAACCTTTGATGGCGTGTGCGAGTATGAATTGTGTTCCATTGATCAAGCCCAATCCTTCTTTTGCTTCTAGCTTTAATGGCTTTAATGTATGTTGAGTTAATACTTCTTTTGCTGGTCTGATTTCTTCTCCAATCCAAAACTCTCCTTCACCTAGTAAAGGTAAAAATAGATGTGACAATGGCGCCAAATCACCCGATGCGCCAACAGAACCTTGTTCAGGTACTATGGGTAATAAGTCATTTTCTATAAAGTATAAAATACGTTGAATCAATGCTAACCGAACTCCAGAAAATCCCTGCGATAAAGCATGAACTTTACAAATCATCATAATTTTAGAAAGCTCCTTGTCAATTGGATTTCCAACACCAACAGCATGTGTAATGAGTAGATTTTCTTGTAGTTTACTCGTTTCTTTAGGGGTAATTTGCACATCGCATAAAGGGCCGAAACCAGTATTTATTCCATATACAGCCTTATTACCACCAGCCATTTTTTCTACCTTGGATCTGCATGTTTCTATCAAGTCAATGGCCTCCTGCGTTAAAACAGCTTTCAAGGTTCCTTGTGCAATTGCAATTACTTTAGCCACTGTCAAGCGGTCTATACCATATTTAAATGTCATTTTTTTGAAGTTTCTGATGTTGCTAACAAAGTTATTGGTATTTTTGATGCTTAACAAGATTAATTAATGATGTAATTGATGCTTTTGGGTAATCAAATAGAGTTGAGACATATCAAATATTTTTTGGCTGTTGCAGAAGAGTTGCATTTTAGAAAAGCAGCGGAACGCCTGTTTATTTCTCAGCCAGGTCTTAGCAGACAAATCAAACAAATGGAAGTCGATTTAGGAGTTACCTTGTTTGATCGTCACAACCGAAAGGTTGCCTTGACTAAATCTGGGAAGTATCTGCAGAAGGAGTTGGTGAAAAATTTAAAAAGTCTAGATCAAATTTTCAACCATGCAAGACTGCTAAATGATGGTGTCGGAGGAGCATTGAAATTGGGTTATGTAGGTTCGGCAATGCAAGAAATTATTCCGAATTTACTTTTGAAATTTAGAGAAGAGCATCCAGATGTTGTGTTTAGTTTGAAAGAGATGGATAACGAACAGCAGATTGAAGACTTACTTGGACATGATTTGGATATGGGTTTTGTTCGAATGGAACGAGTTCCTCGTGGACTAGAACTGAAACCCGTTATCAAAGAGAATTTTTGTTTAGTATTGCCAAAGAATCATGCAATTACATCTGGTAATTTTAAAAGCATCTCTCAGTTAAAGGATGAAGCATTCATTTTGTTTGATCAAGCGTATAGTGCTTCTTATTACGAGAAAGTCATGCAGATTTTCGATGATAGCGGTTTTTCTCCTAT
>JBELGW010000050.1:0-17009 GCA_042091715.1 Polaribacter sp.
TTGGACCATTTCCAAAACCTATTTCTGGAGTTTCTTTAGCAAATCAAGTTGTGAAAGGTGTTTTTGATTCTTCTATTGATTTTAAATCGGACTATATAAATACTTCATACAATGTATTTGAAGATGCAGTAGGGAGTTTTTCAGTTAAAAAATTTATCTACTTTTTAAAGATAAATTTTAGTGTTTTTAAAATAGTACAAAATGATATAATTTATATAACGCCAGGCCAAACTTTTTTTGGAATTACAAAGTATACTTTGTTTATTTTACTTTCTGCAATTTTAAAGAAAGAAATCATTATTCATGTTCATGGTAATTATTTAGGAAAACAATATTCAGAATTAACGGGACTAAAAAAGAAGTTTTTTTATTTTTTAGTATCAAAATTTACCAAAGGGATTGTTTTATCTGCTTCTTTGAAACAAAATTTAACCCCTTTTTTAAAAGAGAAGAATATCCACGTACTATATAACTTCGCGCAAAATTATTTACTGGATAAATCTCTAAAAGTTGATCATAGTATTTTAAAAATTTCTTATGTAAGTAATCTAATGGAAGAAAAAGGAATCTTTGTACTTTTAGATTCTTTAAAAGAGTTAGAAAATAAAAGGGTTAAATATGAAGCAAAAATAGCAGGTAATATTGATGCTTGTCTAAAAGAAGCTGTTTTAAATAAGATTTCAAAATTGAAATATACCAGTTACGTAGGTGTTGTTTATAATGAAGATAAGAAGGAGTTACTTCATTGGAGTAATATTTTTATATTACCTACATTTTACAAAATGGAAGGACAACCAATATCAATTTTAGAGGCATTAGCAACAAAAAACGTAGTCATTTCAACAAAACATGCTGGAATACAAGATATTATTGAAGAAAATAGAAATGGATATTTAGTCGAAAAGGAAAGTTCAGAAAGTATCACCAATAGATTGGTCTACTTAAATGAAAATAAATCTAAAATTTTAGAGATAAGTAATTATAATAACATATACTTTGCACAGAATTTTACAATAGAAATTTTTGGTAAAGAAATTATAAAAATTATTAGAGGCGATGCAGTTACTTAACACATTTAAACTACCTAAAAACTTTAGAGGCAAGAATGCATTTGTTGTTCAACTTTGGTGGATTGTACAGGGAACTTTTTTTAAAATGTCTCCTCAGTTTTTATATGGTTTTAGAAATTTTTTGTTACGCTTATTTGGCGCAAAGATTGGCAAAAACGTAATTATTAGACCAACAGTTAGAATAACATACCCTTGGAAAGTTTCTATTGGAGATTATTCTTGGATTGGTGATGATGTAGTGTTGTATTCATTGGGGGAAATAGAAATCGGTAAAAACGTTGTTATTTCACAAAAATCATACATCTGTACTGCTTCTCATGACTATTTACAGTCTGATTTCCCTATTTTTGCAAAGAAGAACACAATTAAAGACGAGTGTTGGTTAGCGACAGATGTTTATGTTGCGCCCGGAATTACGATTGGAGAGGGAACTGTTATTGGCTCTAGAAGTAGTGTTTATAAAGATCTTCCATCAAATAAAGTATGTGTGGGGAACCCAGCAAAAATAATAAGAGAAAGAAACATTGACTAAAAAAAATATATTAATACTATCTCCCTTTTTTTATCCTGAGCCGATTTCTACGGGTAAATTCAATACAGAATTTGTATCAGGTTTAATAAAAGATGGGCATCAAGTAACGGTCTTATGCTATCATCCTTTTTATCCAGCTTGGAAAACTAAAATAAGTAATGACGGGTTAAATGGCGTAAAAATTATTAGAGGAGGTAAGCATTTAATTTATACAAATAAAACCATCCTAAGGCGTTTAATTTTAGAATTTAGTTATGCTTTCTTTGTTTTAAGAAAGTTAAGAAGACATCAAAAAGATAAGGATATTATAATACCAATATTTCCCCCCAGTTTTGCATTCTATGCGATTCTTCCTTTTTTAAATAAAAAAATTAGAAAAGTAGGGATGGTTCATGATCTACAAGAAGTGTATTCTGAAGCTAAATCGGGTTTTTTAAATCGGTTTGTTCATTTTTTGATTCATAAAATAGAAAAGAAATGTTATCAAAATTGTGACCGCTTACTGTTTCTTTCCAACGAAATGAAAATGGAAGCCAAAAAACTATACCATTTAATAGAAGAAAAATTAGAAGTACAATATCCATTTATTACGATAAAAGATCAGATTACGAATGATTTAGACTCAATTTTTGATACCAATAAAATTAATATTGTTTACTCTGGTGCTTTAGGTGAGAAACAAAATCCAACTCAACTTTTTAATTTTTTCTCTGAAGCCTCAAAAAAAATTGAGAACACAGCATTTTACTTTTTTTCTGAAGGAGAAACAATACAAAGCTTAAAGAGGTTAAATAAAAATGAAAATATTTTTTTCTTTGATTTAGTAAATAAAGAGAATCTCGAGGAGTTATATCGCAAAAGTTTTATCCAAATAATTCCACAAAAAGAAAATACATCTAAAGGTTCTTTACCCTCAAAACTGCCTAATTTACTAGCTTCAGGTTGCAGAGTGTTGGTTATTACTGATCCTAAAAGTGAAATAGAAATTTTTTTTAGAAAGAATAATTTAGATCTCGTTGTGACCAATTGGGATATGGAGATATTAATTGAAAAATTAGCCTTATTAATTAGTAAAAAAGTAGATGTACAGCATCAAAAAGAAATCGCGAGAAAAACATTTACAATAGATAAAATGATTCTTAAGGTTTTTCGTTAAAACACTATATTATTTTTAAAATAGAATAAACTTGAAAAAAAGATACTCGCACTTCATAAAGCCATTAAAAATATTTGGAGATGTTTTCATAATTAATTTTATTATTTATCTAACTAAGGATAAGGCATTTCTAAATGTTACTTTTGTATCGTATATCACAGCTTTTTGGTTTTTAACAAGTTACTTTTTGGGTTTTTATAAGGTATACAGATATACAAGGTTTCTTAGTCTTTTTAGGCTTCTAAGTAGTCAATTTATACTTTTTATTCTTGGTTATTTTGCGTATTTCGGTGTATTTAAAGAGGGAATCATTGTAAATAATCAATTTTTAGTTTTAATTTCTATTGTTTTAAGTATTTCGGTAGTAAAATTTTTGTGGCTTTTATTTTTGAAAAAATATAGATCAGTCGGTAATAATTACAGAACTACTGTGGTTGTGGGGTTTGATGATTCTTCAAAAAATATCATTAAACTTTTTAAAAGCAAATCGAACTTAGGTTATAAATACTTAGGGTTTTTCTCCAATAAGGTTAATGAGAATAATGACTATTTAGGAGGGGTAGTAGATGTTTTTGAGTATGTAAGAGAGAATATTGTTGACCAAATTTATTGCTCATTAACCTCTTTAGATAAAGATCAAATAAAAGAAATAAATAAGTTTGCCGTCGATCAAAGAGTTGATTTGAAGTTAATACCTAATTCAACTGAATTGTATGGTAAAAATCAGAGTGTTGAGTATTATGATGATGATTTGATGGTTTTAAATGTAAATAAACTTCCTTTCGAATTCTCAGAGAATTTTTACATCAAAAGAGTTTTTGATGTTTTCTTTTCTCTTTTTATATGTGTTTTTCTTTTATCGTGGTTGTGGCCGATTCTTTGGTTTTTTGTGAAATTTGAATCAAAAGGACCTTTACTTTTTAAACAACGAAGAGAAGGCATTAATGGTGAAGATTTTGTGTGTTATAAATTCAGGTCTATGACTCTAAATGAAGACTCAGACAGAATCCATGCAACTAAAAATGATGTAAGAGTCACTAAAACTGGAGCCTTTTTAAGAAAAACAAGTATGGA
Organism: Polaribacter sp.; assembly: GCA_042091715.1. Classification (GTDB taxonomy): domain Bacteria; phylum Bacteroidota; class Bacteroidia; order Flavobacteriales; family Flavobacteriaceae; genus Polaribacter. The sequence continues at coordinate 3,833 of JBELGW010000050.1, forward strand.
TGAGTTACCTCAGTTCATCAATGTGTTATTTGGAGATATGAGTGTAGTTGGTCCAAGACCCCATTTAGAAAGCTTATCTTTAGAATATCAAAAAGAGGTAGATGATTACCTTAAAAGGCATATTGTAAAGCCAGGTATTACTGGTCTAGCTCAAGTTAGCGGGTATAGAGGTGAAATAAAAACAAGGTCTGACATTAAAAACAGAGTGCGTTTGGATATATTTTATATTGAGAATTGGTCCTTTTTCTTAGATCTTAAAATAATCTTACAGACCGTTTTAAACGTTTTTAAAGGAGAGGAGAAAGCATATTAAGCATGATAACAGCGTCCATCGTTTTATTTAATGAGCATATAGATACACTGAAAATAACGGTTGATTCCTTTTTAAAAACACCTCAAGAAAAGAAACTTTATTTAGTAGATAATTCACCTGTAAATGATCTAGAAGCACACTTTAAACATGCAGAAATAACATACATATTTGTCGGTAAAAATATAGGTTTTGGGGCAGCACATAATTTGGTCATAGATGCCATAAAAGAAAGCTCCAAATTTCATCTTATTTTAAATCCCGATGTTTGTTTTAATGCATCTATTTTTCAAAACCTTTTCAGCGAACTCGAGAAGAAATCGAACCTAGCCATGATTTCTCCTAGTGTTGTGTATCCAAACGGAGATGTACAAGTGATTTGTCGAAAAAATCCCTCATTAAAAGCATTAATTGGACGGCGATTAGGAATTTTTAAAAGCTATCTTGCTTCTAGGCAATATCAAGACCTATCAGTGCCTTTTTATCCAGATTTTATGCATGGGTGCTTTATGTTGTTTAAAACAGCAGATTTCGTCAATATTCGTGGATTTGATGAGCGCTTTTTTTTGTACATGGAAGATGCAGACATTTGTAGAAAATTAAAAATGTCTGGAAAGGAAATTTTATACTATCCAAAGGAGCAAATAACGCATGTCCACAGGAGGGGTTCTTCTAAAAACATCAAACTTTTTTATTTCCACTTGGTTTCAGCAATTCGTTATTTTAGAAAGTGGAGAAAATAATGTACCGTCTTTTTATTGAGTAAAAAGAATTTTAGAATGTATATTTGTGCCAACACACACAACAACACAACACACAACAATGAATATTCTTATTTTAGGTTCAGGAGGAAGAGAACATGCTTTTGCATTAAAATTGGCTCAAAGTAGCAAAGTGAAACAACTTTATGTGGCTCCTGGAAATGCGGGGACCTCTGAAATTGCCACGAATGTACCCATAGATCCAACCCACTTTTCAGCAATTAAAGAAGCGGTATTGGAGCACCGTATTGATATGGTAGTTGTGGGTCCGGAGGCACCATTAGTAAGTGGTGTCCATGATTTTTTCTTAGCCGACGATGCATTGAAGCGCATTCCAGTAATTGGACCTAAGAAAGACGGAGCTTTATTAGAAGGAAGTAAAGATTTTTCGAAACAATTTATGAAGAAGCATCAGATACCAACTGCGAGGTATCAATCCTTTACCAAAGATAATTTAGCAGATGGCTATTTCTTTTTGGAAACGTTAACCCCGCCATTTGTTTTAAAAGCAGACGGATTAGCAGCTGGTAAGGGAGTCTTAATTTTAGATTCTTTAGACGAAGCCAAACAAGAACTCAAAGAAATGCTTACGAATCAGAAATTTGGAGCGGCATCATCAACAGTTGTAATTGAAGAGTTCCTAGAAGGTATAGAGTTGTCAGTGTTTGTTCTAACAGACGGTAAGAGTTATAAAATTTTACCTTCTGCAAAGGATTATAAACGCATTGGTGAGGGCGATGTAGGACTAAATACAGGTGGAATGGGAGCCATTTCCCCTGTGCATTTTGCCACAACTGAATTTCTAGAAAAAGTGGAACAGCGTATTGTAATTCCTACCATAGATGGATTGCAGAAAGATGGAATCGATTATCGAGGATTTATTTTTATTGGGTTAATGAATGTTGATGGAAACCCACAAGTAATAGAGTATAACGTGAGAATGGGAGATCCAGAAACAGAGGTAGTCATTCCAAGAATTGCCTCAGATTTAATAGATTTATTCGAGGGCGTTGCAGATCAAACTTTAGATCGTAAATCATTTTCAATCGATCCAAGAACAGCTGCCACAGTGATGTTGGTTTCTGGAGGGTATCCGGAGTCCTATGAAAAAGGAAAAGAGATCTATGGAATTGATGAGGTATCTGATGCTACTGTTTTTCATGCAGGAACTGCTACAAGAAATGATAAAGTGATTACAAATGGAGGCCGTGTTATGGCAATTACCGCTTTTGGAGACAGCATTCAAGACGCACTGAAGACCTCTTATAATGCGATTGATGGCATTCATTTTGAAAAAATGAATTTTAGAAAAGATATTGGCTTTGATTTGCTGTGATTTTTAGTGTGCTACAAAAACAGCTCGGTTTGTGCTACCTATGATAGCTGCATTGCTATAACAGTAGCTGTAAATGGTATTGCTTAGTTTCTAAATGTATTCTGCCTTTTTGAGAGTAAATGAAAATTCAGAACCTTCTCTGTACGTACTTTTTAATAAAATATTTTCGTTGTGCGCTTCAATAATATGCTTTACAATAGAGAGTCCTAATCCAGAACCTCCTTGTTCTCTCGACCTACTTTGATCTACTCTATAAAAACGTTCGAATAAACGGGATAAGTGTTCCTGTTGCACTCCTTCGCCGTTATCAGCAACTTTAATGATGAATTTATTTTCATTGTATGTGTCTACTCCAACTGTTGTAATGCCTCCAATTTTGCCATATTTAATGGAATTCACAACCAGGTTAATCAACACCTGCTCGATACGCTCCACATCTCCAGTCACAAAAATTGGAAACTCATAGATTTTATCAAAAACCAAAGTAATATTTCTTTTTTTAGCCTTCATTTCAAATAAATCGAAGACATTTTGAGCCAGTTCAAGAATATTAAAAGGCTGCATATTCATTTTTAGACCTTCAGTTTCTAGTTTAGCAATCATGTCTAAGTCTTTAACGATGGCAACCAACCTCTCCACTCCTTTGTTTGCCCTGTCTAGGTATTTTTCTAGAATCTCTTTATCATTTGAAGCGCCTTCAATGAGTGTTAACAGGTACCCCTGGACAGTAAACAATGGTGTTTTTAATTCATGCGCTACATTTCCCAAAAAATCACGTCTAAAAGAATCCCTTTCAGTTAAATTCTGTATTTCAATTCTTTTTCCTTCGGCAAATTTCTGTACACTTTTAGACAATGTTTCTATGTCTGTGGTGACAGATTTTCGCTGTAGATCTTCTATTTCGAGAAGAGATACATCATCATATATTTTTTTAACTCTTCTAAAAATAAAGTACTCAACCCTGTACTGAATTACAAAGAAGAACACAGCAAACAGCAGTATAACAGCAAGGATAACGATTATAAATCCAAAATCTTCAAATAAGAAGTACGATAGAAGTGCAATGCTTGTCGTTAATAGCGTTAAGTAACAGGCAGATACAAAGGCAAAAGAATAGGTCTTTTTTATTTTCACAATGCTATTTTAAGTATCATTGTTCCTCGAGAACAAATTTATAACCAACTCCTTTGATGGTTTTAAAGAAATCATTTCCAATTTTTTCACGCAGTTTTCGAATATGTACATCAATGGTTCTTCCTCCTACAATGACCTCATTGCCCCAAACAGAATCTAAAATGATTTCGCGTTTAAAAACCTTTCCTGGTTTAGAGGTGAGCAAAGAGAACAGTTCAAATTCTTTTTTAGGCAGAACAATTTTACGATCCCCTTTAAAAACAACATACTCCTCTCTGTTAATAACAATATCACCAATTCTGGTAGATGTATCTTGTTCTTCAGTCTTTTTTAAGCGTCTGAGTAATGATTTTACCTTACTCACCAATACTTTAGGTTTTACCGGTTTTGTGATGTAATCATCTGCACCGGCATCAAAACCAGCAACTTGAGAGTAGTCCTCGCCTCGTGCAGTTAAAAACGAAATGATGACGTTTTCTAAACTGTTTATTTTTCTAATTTTTTCACAAGCCTCAATACCATCCATTTCAGGCATCATGATGTCTAACAATATAAGATGAGGTGTAATCTTTTTTGCGATTTTGACTCCTTCTGCACCATTTTCAGCTGTAAATACTTGATATCCTTCATTTTTTAAGTTGTATCCAACAATCTCTAAAATATCTGGTTCATCATCAACTAATAAAATCTTTATATCACTTTTTTTCATGAGTCTTTTTTGTCTTGTTCATTTCAAAAGTATGCATAAATATTGTGATAAAATAATTCGTTAACAATGATTTAATCACTTAACAATGGCTTAACCTTGTTTTAATGGAATCGTAATTTGGGTCTAACATTAGCTTTACAATGCTACAAGACATTTGCAAATTAATAGCTGAGTTAGATACTATATAAAGTAACACAATGAAAAAAATAATTATTGCATTTGTATTGTTAAGCCAAATCGTTGCTGCACAAAGTAAAGGGATTGTCAAAGGAATGTTAACCGATGGTGAAATGAATGGTGACCCTTTGCCATTTGCAAATGTATTTATAAAAGGCACTACTGTTGGGGGAACAACAGATTTTGAAGGTAATTATACTTTGTCTGTAGCCGAGGGAAACCATGTGTTGGTTTTTAGTTTTGTAGGCTATCAGACAGTTGAAAAAAACATTGTTGTGAAAGCAGGGGAAACCCTTACTATCAATGAGCAACTTAGTGCAAAGCAAGGATTGACCTTAGATGAGGTTCAGATTCAAGCGGCAGTGAATAAAGAAAAAGAAACCGCTTTGTTGTCAGATCAGAAAAAAGCAACCATCATCAAAGAAAGTATTGGAGCGCAGCGATTGTCAAAAATTGGTGTTTCAAATGCAGCAGCAGCTACTTCAAAAATTTCTGGTGTAACGAGAAGTGAAGGGTCAGGTGATATTTACATTAGAGGGTTAGGAGATCGATACTTATTTACAAGCATGAATGGTTTGCCAATTCCTTCGGACGATGTTCAGAATAAAAATGTTGATTTGTCATTGTTTTCCACCAACTTAATCAATAATATTGGGATTAGTAAGACGTTCACAACGTCTAGTTATTCAGATCAATCCTCGGGAGCTGTAGATGTGGTGTCTAAAAAGTATTCTAAGAAAGGCTTTTCAATTGCTTTAAGTGGAGGTATAAACAGTGCTGTTGCTAGTTTAAATGAAGACTTTAAAAGATCTATAATTAGCGAAGATGCAACTTTTGGATTTCATTCAAAGAAATATGCATTATCAGATGCGATTGTCTATCAAGGTTGGGATGCTGTGCGAGCAGGCAATACTCCTAATTTTGGATTGTCTTTATCGGGCGGTAAAAAAGTACAGTTATTTGGAAACGACCTTGCCATTTTTGCAACGGCATCCTATAGTCAGTCTTATGAATACAGAGAAGGTATGTTTAGAAGTTTTAGAGCAAATGTAGAAGACAATGCCTTTCCTTACTCAGTTGCCGATGCTTCCAATGCCTTAAATGATACTCCGGATGTTGAGGACTTCTACACAAATGTGCGATTGACAGGGTATATACGAGGAGACTATAAAATAGGAGACAACCATAAAATAGGGTACAATACCTTGTTTGTTAACAAAGCACAAGACAGAGTGTATGAAGCCGGAAGAAATGGTTTAGGCTATGTCTTTGATCAGCAGCCTCAAGAAGAAGGCGCCTTTATACGTGATCAGAATTTTAAACAAACTACGATGTTCGTAAATCAATTGATGGGAGAGCATCAATTGGCGGAAAACAATCAGCTGAAATGGGCTTTAGGATATAATTTTGTATTGGCAGAAGAGCCAAATAGAATAAGAAATGAAGGAAACATTATCGATCCAGACGGCACATTTACCTATGCATTTGTTGGTGACTTTCAGCAAAGAAAAACAAGTCAAAAGATTCGAGATATTGAATACAATGGTTTTGTAGAAGATCAAATAGCTTTTGGAAATATAGACGAAGATGACAATCGTCCTTTTAAGCTGCATGTTGGAGCTAATTTTAGATACAAAGAAAGAAGCTTTAGGTCTCAATTTATAGGTGTAAGTGCTCGTAATTTTACAGTAGGCTCAGTGGATGCTATTTCTGATACTTTTATTTATGATAATTTTTCTGGACAACCAAAATTAAGCTTAACAGAGCAACAGCCAGATGTGTACAACGCAGATTTAACCGTACTTGCAGGGTATGCAAATTTAGACTTTACCTTGAATAAAAACTTTTCAGGAAATGTTGGTCTCCGTTTGGAAAGAGATGAGATCAATGTGCTTTTCGATGTAGGGAATTACATTCAAAATGGGGTTGCTAGATTTGGTAGTGCTAATAAAACCTATACCGAGTTGTACCCAAGTTTAAATTTAAAGTATGCCATGAACGAAAAGAGTTTCTTGCGTTTGGCAACAAGTATTACCCAAACATTGCCAGAATTTAAGGAGATTGCTCCGTTTGAGTATGTGTCTCCAACCGGTCGTGTCATCAAAGGGAACCCTGAGTTGAATAAGTCGTCAGTATTTAATATCGATGCCAAATGGGAGTTTTATCCTCAAAGAGACGAGTTGTTTTCTGCAACGGCGTTCTATAAAAACATTCAGGACCCAATCAATTTAGCGCAAGCGAGAGGTTCTGCAGGTATTTTTCAATATGAAAATACAGGAGAAGAAGCTACGGTTTATGGATTGGAACTAGAGGCTAGAACAAACCTTGTTGAAAACGATGATGAGAAGAGTATCTTGAGTGCAAATGCCAACCTTACTAAAATGTGGTTCAATCAAGATTTATCTGAACTATTCCAATACAATGGAAGAGTAGAGTCTGGATTACAAGGAGCTTCAGACTTTATTGTAAATGGATCAATGAGTTATAACAATCGTGCAGAAAATGAATTTGTAGCAACCCTTACGGGAAACTATGCTTCAGATAAAATTTATGCACTTGGAAGTCCAGAAGATTTTGCAAACAGCGCCACTTTGTTTAATGATGAGATTATCGAGAAAGGTTTTGTGACATTAGATTTGGTAATGAGTAAAAACATCAATAAAAACCTATCAATAAAATTTACAGGTAGAAATTTATTAAACCCAGCAATCCAGCAAACCCAGCAAGTAACTGTCTTTGACGCGAATGATGCAATTGTGCAATCGACTAATGAAATTGTACAGTCTTATAAAAAGGGAGGCGAATTTAGCATCGGAGTAACCTATAAATTTTAATTAACCATTCGTTAACATTATGCAATGGATTTCCGGCTATTGGTAAACATTACATAATCTTAGGTTAAAATAAAAAAAAGGTAAGTGCTCTTTCTTTGTAGTGTCAAAACAAACTAAGTTGATAAAAAATTTAATTAAAAAAAAATGAAAAAAATCGTTGTAAATTTCTGTAATGCTGCATTGTTATTGGCAGCACTTACCTTTTCAAGTTGTGGAAGTGATGAACCAGATCCAATGGCTCCGCCAGTATCCTCAGTAATTGAAAACTTGAATAATGGAGTTCTAGAAGGAACCCTTTCTGAAAACTTCACATTAGATGCAGGAGTTCAGTACAATTTAACGGGTCAGTTTATCATTTCAGAAGGAGCGAAATTGAGCATTCCTGCAGGAACTCAAATCATCGCTTCATCGGGAGGAACAGATGTATATATTGCTGTGTTAACAGGAGGTCAAATAGACATCAATGGAAATGAAGGAAATCCAGTAGTAATGTCTTCTGTTGATGGAAATCCAGGAGATTGGGGAGGTTTAACCATTTGCGGTAAGGCAACAACTACTGCAGGTATAGATGCAGTTGCTGAAGTGGGTGGTTTTATCTACGGAGGTTCTTCAGACAATGATAGTTCTGGTATTATTAGATATTTACAAATTGTAGGTACAGGTGCACAAATCAATTCTGAGTCTCAGTACAATGGTGTTTCTTTTTATGCAGTGGGTTCAGGAACCTTAGTAGACAACATCGCTGTTATCAATGGTAAGGATGATGGTGTTGAGTTTTTTGGAGGGACTGTTGAAGTGTCTAACCTTTATTTAGAAAATAATGATGATGATTCTATAGACTGGACAGAAGGTTGGAGTGGTTCTGTAACAAACGCCTTTATTTCTCACACAGTAGCTGGTTTTTCTACAGCGTTTGAAGGAGATAAAGACAATGCAAACCCAACCTTTACAAACATTACAGCAGTATCTACCGTAGGAGGTACAGCATTACAATTTAAAAAGCAATCAGGAGCAACAATTGAAGGATTGTCTTTGTCAGGATATGACGTGGATCTAGATATGAAAGATGGTGGAGATATTGCCAATGTAATATTAGATTCAGGTATCTCAGCTGCAGCGCTTACAGATCCGAATGCGACAGCAACTTCAGGAAAATATTTTTATGCTTTAAATGGTGCCCAGACTGTTGCAACTGTTGTAAAAGAAGATTTCCCTTGGGTTGCATCTGATTTAAGTTTTGAGAGCAATATTTTACAAGGAACAGTTTCAGGAACAGTTACTTTAGATGCTAACGTTTCTTATCTTTTGAATTCATCTTATATTGTTCAAGATGGCGGTAAGTTAGTAATTCCGGCAGGAACGAAAATTGAAGCAAGAGATGGAGGAACTGGAGTGTATATCGCGGTATTGCAGGGAGGTAAAATTGAAATTGATGGTACAGCGAGTAATCCAGTGGTTATCTCATCAGCCAACGCAAACTCTGGTGACTGGGGAGGTTTGACCATTTGTGGTAATGCTTCCACATCTGCAGGAGTAAATGCAACAGCAGAAGTTGGTGGTTTCATCTACGGAGGTACGAATGATGCAGATGATTCAGGTCATATCAAATACCTTGTAATTAAAGGAACAGGAGCACAGATTAATTCTGAGTCTCAATACAATGGTGTTTCTTTTTACGCTGTTGGATCTGGAACAGAAGTTGAAAATGTGTCTGTAGTAAATGGTGCAGATGACGGAGTAGAATTCTTCGGAGGTACGGTTCAAGTTTCGAATTTATATCTTGAAAATAATGATGATGATTCAATCGACTGGACGGAAGAATGGAGTGGGTCTGTAACTAATGCCTATATTTCTAATACAGTGGCTGGTTTTTCTACCGTTTTTGAAGGAGATAAGAACAATGGAAATCCAACATTCACCAACATTACAGCAATTTCTTCTGTAGGAGGTACAGCCTTGCAATTCAAGAAACAGTCTGGAGGGGCAATTACAGGTCTTCACTTAGATGGATATGATGTAGACCTAGATATGAAAGATGGCGGAGCTTTATCAAATGTGCAAATTAACGGAGAAGATGCAGATGCTACTTTGTTGAATGGTGAAACCAAAAAGTATGGTTTAAATTCAGGTAAATCAGCTACAGCACTAGACATTTCTTCTTGGACATGGAAGTCTGTAGGTTTGTAATAGGCTATTGACAGTAGTAATAAAAAAAGCAGGCATTTGCCTGCTTTTTTGTGCTAAACGAAGCTCTTATTATTGACAATATGATGATCAGCGGTAAGAATAAAAAAATATTTCATATCTTTAAATGAAATGTTGAGCAGCCTATGAAAAGAGTGTATATCTTATTTTTTGTATTTTGCACTTGCATTGTTTCATTGTCTATTGGGCAATCAAACAGTAGCAAACAAAAGGCTGTTATTGAGTTTCGCGCTTTTCCAAACCCAGTCAGTCAAGGAGTTTTTACCATCACAACTGCTGACATAAATAAAAAGGAGGTTGTAATTTATAGTCTTTTAGGCAAAGTGGTACTCAGGCTCACATTTAGTGAACGTAAAAAACAATTTGATGTTTCTCATATCAATCAAGGAGTATATCTTATCCAAGTAAACCAAGGGAATAAGAAGAGTTCTAAAAAGTTAATTATTAGGTAATTGGTCTTTTATCAATACGTAGAGTATCGGAAATTGGATTTTTTCTTTTTGCTCAATTCATAAGAGAGGTGCTGGCTAAAATCCACCTTCAATGTTTCCTCAAACAACAACTATTCATATGGCGATATTGAGTGCGTATTGTTCAAACGTTTACCTACCTGTTTGTTTCTATGTGATATTCGTCAATATCTCAGCCCCCTCAAAAACCAATATATTTTATTCTTTGCAACCCTATGCATCGAGCCTACTGGTGGCTTAAAACCACCTATATACTCCCTCTTTTATTGAATGTTTCCTTTTTCTAATGTAGCGGTTGTAGCTCATGAAATCCATCGAAAAGAGTGCACCTAATCTGAGTGATTAACTTAAAAATTATCATCTTTTTGAATGTTGTATAAATTATTAATAATGAGTTGTTTATTCTTATGATTATTCAGAAAAAACACTACTTTTGAGAAATACAATTAACTTAAACCAAAAAATATGAAAAAAAATTACTTTTTAATGTTGGTATTAACCCTTTGTCTTCCGCTAATTTCTAATGGGCAAGTGCTCGTGTCTGAAGGATTTTCTTATGCAGATGGAAGTCTTGTTGGCAATGGCGGATGGGCTAAGTCGAGCGGTACAGCCGGAGATTTTCTAGTTAGTTCTGGCCAAGCTGTTGTGCAACATGGAACACCTAGTGAAGATGTCAAGCTTGCGTTCACTCCCGTTAATGGAGATGTATATGTAGGATTCGATTTTTCTGTCGACGACCTTGGAGCTCCATACAGCGGCATTGATAATGAGTATTTTGCGCATTTAGATTTGAAAGCAAAGATGGACATTGTGCCTCCTTCGGGCGGTGGAGATTTTTCTGTAGGAATTGCTTCATCCTCAAATACTGCTGATGCTACATGGGCCTCTGATTTGACATTTGGAACTTCTTACAGAGCAATTATAAAATTTGATCAATTAACTGGAACTGCTCAGTTATGGATTAGTCCTACTGCGTCAACTGACACCTCGATTTCAGGTGCTACCGGGAGTGCTGCCACTGTGAAAGAATTTGAACTTAGACAATCAGATTCTTCTAAAAATGAAACGATTAGGGTTGATAATCTTATGGTTGGTCAAACATTTGATGACGTAGTTACTTTTGTAGCATCTACCACCCCAGAGTTGTCTATTGGAGGGTTTACAGAGAATCAAGTATTTTCACCTGAAACTACGGAGGTGCCTTTAAACGTTAGTTTGAATAACTTTACACTATCTGGTGATGATGGCTCGGGAGCGACTGACAATACAGGAGATGGTTATATCAAAGGAACTTCAACGATAGGAGGCATTGGTCAAGTAATATCTTTGTTTACAGCAGACTTTGAGGATTTCGAGGTAGAGGCTGGAGAAGACTACACACTCACGATGGAGTTAGTAAATAATGACGGAACTTCATTATCTCCTGCAGTGATCTCTTCCGTTACTTTCTCAGTAGCAAGTTACGAGCAAGCAGCGACTATTTCAGAAATTAGGTCTGGAACAGAAGATAATTATTATGAGCTTACAGGAGAAGCTATTATGACCTTTGACACAGGCAACTCAAGAAATCAAAAATACATACAAGATGCTTCCGGTGCCATTTTAATCGATGACAGTGCAGGTATCATTTCAACCTCTTACAACGTTGGAGATGGTATCTCAGGTATTAAGGGAAAATTGAGTTCTTTTGGGGGAGTGTTTCAATTTATTCCACAAGTAGATCCAGGTGTAGCTTCGAATACAGGGGTTGCTTTTTCGGCAGAAACGTTAACCATTGCTGAATTAACGGCAAATTTTGAAAACTATGAGTCTGAATGGATAACGATCAATGACGTGTCTTTCTCTGATGCTGACGGAACGGCTACTTTTGATTCTGGAGAGAATTATGAAATTACAGATGGAACCAACACGTTGGTGTTTAGAACGGCATTTAGTGATGCGGACCTTATTGGAGAAGTCATTCCTTCATCAAGCGTAAATGTAACAGGGCCGGCTTCAGAATTTAATGGAACTGCTCAAATTTTTGGTATTTCCTTAGCGAATATCGTTTTGGGAGTAGAAAAAAACACATTATCTGGTTTTGGTGCGTATCCAAACCCAGTAAATGGAGGAATCTTGACAATTACCACAGCAAGTTCAGCCTTAAAAACTCTGAATATCTTTAATGTATTAGGTAAGAAGGTTTTTACCCAAGACTTTTCTGCCAGGAATAAAACATTCGATATTTCCCCTATTTCTTCAGGTGTATACATCATGAAAGTGACTGAGGGAGATGTCATTGCTACTAAAAAATTGATTATCGAATAAACGATATGTTCATGTTATAAAAAGCCTCGAAACTTCGAGGCTTTTTATTTTTAGTACCTTCACTATCAAAAAGTGAGCTATGAATTTACATGTTAATTTAAAAGATGTCTTATTTCTAGATATTGAAACAGTGCCAGAATATGAAAGTTGGGAGCGTGTTGGAGAGGTCACTCAAAAGTTGTATCAACAAAAAACGGCCTATCAGCGAAAAGAAGAAATTTCAGTAGAAGATTTTTATGAGCGCGCAGGAATTTGGGCAGAGTTTGGGAAAATTGTCTGCATTTCTGTGGGCTACTTTACCTTGTCTGAATCGAAGAAACAATTTAGGGTTACCTCATTTTATGGAGATGATGAAAAAGTCCTGTTAGAGCGCTTTAAAACGCTTTTAGACACGCATTTTTACAAAAAAGAACAACTGTTATGTGCTCACAACGGAAAAGAGTTCGACTTTCCGTACATCTCAAGAAGAATGCTCATTCACCAGATAGACTTGCCAAAGAAATTGAATCTATTTGGCAAAAAACCATGGGAAGTTCCGCATTTAGACACCATGGAGTTGTGGAAATTTGGAGATTATAAGCACTACACCTCTTTAAAGTTGTTGACGGCTATTTTAGGCATTCCTTCTCCGAAAGATGATATTGACGGCAGTGAAGTAGCAAAGGTCTATTATCAGGAAAAAAACCTAGAAAGAATTGTGGCCTATTGTGAAAAAGATACCATTGCAGTAGCACAAGTATTGCTGCGTTTTAACAACGAAAATTTGCTCGAGGCGCATCAAATCGTGAGGGCCTAGCGCGTCTTCTAATCCTGGTATGTATTGCTTAGACACTTTGTCTCCATGCGAGGTGCGTGGGATGCTCAGGTTACTCCATAGCGTAAAAAGCCCCTAAAAAGGAGCTATTTGTTTTGTTAAGGTTCTTTTTTAGGGGGT
>JBELGW010000051.1:0-2241 GCA_042091715.1 Polaribacter sp.
AAGTTTAAAAAATGACTATCAAAGAAATACAAGAAGAAATTATTGACGAGTTTTCGATGTTTGATGATTGGATGGAGCGATATGAATATATTATTGATTTAGGAAAATCTTTACCTCTAATTAACGAGCGTTACAAACTAGAGGAAAACCTCATTAAGGGTTGTCAATCAAAAGTTTGGCTTCACTCAGAACTCAATAATAGCAACTTGGTTTTTACTGCAGACAGTGACGCGATACTAACCAAAGGAATTGTTGCGTTATTATTACGTGTATTTTCGGACCAAAAAGCACAGGATATTTTAGAGGCAGACACGCATTTTATCGATGAAATTGGATTAAAAGAACACTTGAGTCCGACGAGAGCCAATGGATTGGTTTCGATGCTCAAACAGATAAAAATGTACGCAATAGCGCTACAAACGAAATAAAACAAAAGATACGTTTAAAAGTAAACAAGCGAAAATGACAGATAAAGAATTAGAAGAAGTAGGCGATAAAATTATTGGTGTCATCAAAACCATTTATGACCCAGAAATCCCTGTAGATATCTACGAACTAGGATTAATTTACGATGTTTTTGTAAACGAGGAAAATGATGCTAAAATACTCATGACCCTTACGTCTCCTAACTGCCCTGTTGCCGAAACCCTTCCAAAAGAGGTAGAGGATAAAGTAATGTCTTTAAAAGAAATCAACAAAGCAGAAGTAGAGATTACCTTTGATCCAACCTGGACACAAGAAATGATGAGTGAAGAAGCAAAGCTAGAATTGGGCATGCTCTAGATATGAATCCTGTAATTAAAGTTAAAAGTTAAACGAAGAAGAAATGGCCGGAGAAATAATTAATAGAGTTGCCAATAGCAAACTCATCACCTTAGATCTTGAAGATTATTATCCGCAAGGAAAGCGCGTGATTCTCGACATTAAACAATGGTTGTTTCATGAGCTCATTTTAAAAGAAAAAGACTTCAGAGAGCATCTTACCAATCACAATTGGGAGCAATATGAGCATTGTTATGTTGCCCTTTGCTGCTCTTCTGAGGCTGTTATTCCTTCTTGGGCCTATCTCTTAATTACATCAAAACTAGCCCCTTTTGCTAAAAAAACAGTTGTTGGTTCTTTAGAGTTATTAGAAACCGTGCTGTATACAGACATTATCAATGCATTAGACACGACTGATTTTGAGGAGAAACCTATTATTATTAAAGGGTGTGCAAATAAGCCAATTCCGCCAACAGCCTACACACAATTAATTGAAAAAATAATAGTAGTGGCAAAAACAGTGATGTACGGAGAGGCATGTTCTACCGTTCCTTTGTATAAGAAGAAAAAATAATTTTTTTTAATTTTCTAATTCCACCTATTTTTACGGCTAATTTTTTTAGGTTTCTGATGAAAAACATCATTTTTATCTGGATTGTTTGTATTTCTTCACTGGCGTTTTCTCAAGAAAAGAAAACAGATAGCACTGCCACAAAAGTGAAATGGAAAGTACATGGTCAATTTACCTTTCTGTTTAACCAATCTTCTTTTTCTAATTGGAAAGCCGGAGGAGACAATACCATTGCTGGTAATTTTGGCATCAACTATGATTTTAATTATAAAAACGGCGATTGGAACTGGGACAACAGAATCATTAGCATGTATGGCTTGAGTAATGTAAAAGACCAAGGGTTTAGAAAAACAAGTGACCGTTTTGAATACAACTCATTACTTGGTAAAAAGACACAAAAAGATTGGTTTCTTTCGTTCTTTTTAAACTTAAAGACACAATTTTCTAGAGGGTATGATTATAAAGTAACACCAAAAGCAGCAAAATCTACTTTCTTTGCACCTGCCTACTTGTCTTTTGGGCCAGGGATGCTTTGGAAAAAATCTGACAATGCCACCATTAACATTGCACCTGCATCTGCGAGATTCACTTTCGTATCTGACGAATTTTCAGGGTCCTACGGAGTGGAATCTGGAAAAAACATAAAGTTAGCATTGGGTTTTAGCTTATCTGCCTTTTTTAAATTTAAAATATTCGAAGATGTGACCATGCAACATATTTTTGCCTTGTACGCGAACTATTTAGAAAACCCGCAGAATATAGATATCGATTATCAAATACAGTTCTCATTGCCGGTGAATCGGTATTTATCAATGGACATCCTATTGCACACGATTATCAATGACGACGCCTCAAGTAAAATTCAATTTAGAGAAATATTTGGTCTTGGTGTAAAGTATTCTTTTCAC
>JBELGW010000051.1:2341-16995 GCA_042091715.1 Polaribacter sp.
CTGAATAATGTAAAAGGGAACGGCACAAGAAAAACAGACGACAGGTTTGAATTCAACTCATTAATCGGGAAAAAAGCCAAGAATAATTGGTCATATTCGTTCTTTCTAAACTTCAAAACACAATTTACAGATGGTTTTGACTATCAGCAAGAACCAAAAATAAAAACCTCTGCTTTTTTAGCTCCAGGATACCTCAGCTTCGGTCCGGGTATGCTTTGGAAAAAATCGGATAACTTTAAAATCAATATCGCACCTATCACCTCTAAAATTACCCTAGTTTCAGATGAATTCTCAGGTCAATACGGAACTGATGCAGGAAAAAATACACGTTATGAATTTGGTTTTAATAGTTCTTTAAACTACAAAGCAACTGTGATGGAAAACATTTCGATGGAACATATTTTAAATCTCTATGCAAATTACTTGGACAATCCGCAAAATATAGACGTAGATTACCAATTGAGCTTTGTCATGCAGATAAATAAATACTTATCAACAAACCTAAATTTCCACACCATTGTTGATGACAATGCTACCAGTAAGGTGCAATTTAAAGAAGTTTTTGGTTTGGGAGTGAATTACATCTTCTAACAGAACAACAACTTACAAAAAGAACCGCAGGGATTCCTTGCGGTTTTCTTTTTTTAGTATCTTTAACCAATCAATACAGGCCATGACACTACTACTTATATTTGCATCATTATCTATTTTCTTTTCCTTTTTATGCTCTATTCTTGAGGCGGTATTACTCAGCGTAACTGCCACCTTTATTGAAGTAGAAAAAGAGGAAAACAAAGCGTATGCACTTCAACTAGAAGCCTTAAAAAATGACGTTGACAAGCCTTTAATTGCCATATTAACACTCAACACCATTGCACACACGGTAGGAGCAATTTTAGTAGGAGTGCAAGCAGAACAACTGCCCTATAAATTCGATTTTTTCGGAGTTAATATGGTTGGAATAGTCTCTGCAATTATGACCTTTTTGATTTTAATTGTCTCTGAAATCATTCCAAAAACAATTGGAGCTACCCATTGGAAAAAGTTGGCGAAATTTAGCACAAAAACATTGAGTCTGTTCATCTTTTTCTTTAAATGGACGGGGATTCTTTGGCTTTTACAACTTTTTACAACGCTTTTTGGAAAATCTGCACATGGCTCTGTGCTGAGTAGAGAAGACTTTTCTGCCATGACAAATATTGCAGAAAAAGAAGGAGTTTTTCAAGAATCTGAAAGCAAAGTAATTCGCAATCTACTTAATTTTAAAGAGGTAGAAGTAAGAGACATTATGACCCCTAGAACGGTTTTAAAATCGGCCAGTGAAACCCAAAGCATACAAACCTTTTTTGATGAAAATCCGAATTTACGTTTTTCTAGAATTCCTTTATACGAAGGAAACACAGACAACATTACGGGCTATTTCTTAAAAGATCAATTGTATGAAGCCATTATTAAAGGCGATGGCCACCTACCCTTAGCCGAAATCAAAAGAACCATTTCAATCACCAAAAGAAATGTACCCATTCCGCAAGTATTTGAACTTTTAATTGAGCAGCGAGAACACATTGCTTTGGTGGTAGACGAGTATGGTTCTGTAAGTGGTTTGGTGACACAAGAAGACATTATTGAAACCTTATTAGGTCTTGAAATTATGGACGAAAGTGATACGGTAGAAGATTTACAAGCCTTGGCTAGAAAAAGTTGGGAAAGAAGAGCCAAACGCCTGGGGATTATTGACGATTTTACAGAAGAGTAAAACGAAATCGCAAAAGATTCGTGACAGCGCCATCCAACCAATACGAATAAAGTACTTCAAGTCATCTAACGTGTTACTCAGCACCAAAGATTCGCACCAGAGCAAACGTCAGAAATTTCATAGTAAAACAAGACGAAATCATTTCATGATATCAAGGGATTGCATGTCTGACAGACTTCTACTCAGTATACTCATCGTATAAAAAGTTATTGTACGGAAATCGTTTAATGTGAATTTTCTTTACAGCATCATAGGCTTCTTTTTTGAAACCTTCGATGTTTTCTTTTTTCACTGCAGACATAAATACACTGGTTGTTTCTAGATCACTCATCCAGGTTTTTTGCCAATCTTCTAAGGTATAATGTGCCTTGGTTTTTTCCGTCACCAAATCATCTTCATCTATGGTTTGATGCTGATAGGCATCAATTTTGTTAAACACCATAATACAGGGTTTATTGGCGCTTTCAATCTCTTGTAATATGGTATTTACAGAAGCAATATGATCTTCAAAATTAGGATGTGAAATATCCACCACATGTATGAGTAAATCGGCTTCTCTTACCTCATCTAAGGTAGACTTAAATGACTCTACCAATTGGGTCGGTAGCTTTCTTATAAACCCTACGGTGTCTGTCATTAAAAACGGAATGTTTTTTACCACCACTTTACGCACAGTCGTGTCTAAGGTTGCAAACAATTTGTTCTCTGCAAACACATCACTTTTACTAATGAGGTTCATCAGTGTAGACTTCCCAACATTGGTATATCCAACCAATGCTACACGCACCATTTTACCACGGTTTTTGCGCTGCACCGCCATTTGTTTATCAATGGTTACTAGCTTTTTTTTAAGAATGGTGATCTTATCTCGAATGATACGTCTGTCTGTTTCAATCTCTGTTTCTCCTGGTCCACGCATTCCAATACCTCCTTTTTGCTTGTCAAGGTGTGTCCAAAGACGGGTTAATCGAGGCAGCAGATATTGGCATTGCGCCAATTCTACTTGTGTTTTTGCAGAGCTGGTCTGCGCTCTTTGTGCAAAAATATCTAAGATCAGATTGGTTCTGTCTAAGATTTTACAATCAAGTACTTTTTCTATGTTTCTAATTTGTGCAGGAGACAGTTCGTCATCAAAAATAGCAGTACCAATGTTGTGCGATACAATATACGCTGCAACATCCTCTAATTTCCCCGCTCCAATAAAGGTTTTAGGGTGTGCCTTTTCTAATTTTTGGGTAAATCTTTTTACAGCAACACCGCCAGCAGTTTCTGTTAAAAATTCTAATTCATCTAAATACTCTTCAGATTGTATTTCATCTTGCAATTGGGTAATTACTCCAATCAATACGGCTTTCTCTGAAACCACTTCTCTTGCGTCTATCATATGGAGGCAAATATACAAAGAAATAGAAATTCTAAAATACAAAAACCTCCATCTATTTGAGGGAGGCTCTGCATTTCAATTCAAATAATTCTTTCTTTTTCTTTTATATGCTGTTTATGGGTTTGAGACAAGATCTATTTACTTTTACCTCAACCGCTAGTATCTTTCAATTCGATAATACAAAGATACCATGACCACTTGAATTACAAACAGTGCATACCGTTAAGAAAACGCATTGTTTAGGTTAACAAAACAAAAAGAACCTTTTGAAAATAGCTCTTTTTATTTGTTCTCTTTATTTTTTAGAAGTTCTCTAATCTTCTCATCATTGAGCTGATATTTTTTGTATTTACCATCTCTATAGCGGTAGTAGATAAAAACAGGCATCAACACAAAAGAGAGGTAAAAAACAGCTAACCCCATTACTACTTGTGCTTTTGGGTGCTGTGTTTGGAGCAGGAAAACACCCACACACAACCAAACAACAAATACTGCAAACATTATTTTTAACAATAATTTCATATTAGATTTACTTTAAATAGGCTACAAATTTACAAAAAGTTCTACCTTTAATTTTTTAAATCTTTTTTTATGCGAACGTATTCTATTCTTGTTGTTCTTTGTGTCTTTTTTTGTTTTTCACCTGCACACAAACAAGACGATAAAAAAATTGTTGTTGCGCATCGCGGCGCTTCGGGGTATCTCCCTGAACACACCATGGAATCTAAAGCCATGGCCTATGCCATGCAACCCGATTATATTGAGCAAGATGTGGTACTGAGCAAAGACAATATTCCTGTGGTTATTCATGATATTCGTTTGGATGATGTCTCTGATGTTCGTAATAAGTTTCCGAATAGAAAGAGAGCTAACGGTCATTTTTATGTGATTGACTTTACCTTTCAAGAATTACAAACCCTAGAAATTACGGAACGATTTGACCCTATTTCTCAACAACAGCAGTACCCAAAAAGATTTCCTAAAGGCAAGAGTTCTTTTAAACTACATTCTTTAGCACAAGAAATAGAATTGATTCAGGGGTTAAACCGCAGTACCGGGAACGATATTGGCATCTATCCAGAGATTAAGGAACCTGCCTTTCATCACAAAGAAGGAAAGGATATTTCAGCTATTGTTCTACATGTACTAACAAGCTATGGCTATACCTCTAAAGAAGATAAGTGTATGCTACAATGTTTTGATAGCAAGGAATTGCAACGAGTTCGTGAAACCTTACACTCTAATTTATTTTTAGTACAGCTGATTGGGCATGAGGAGGAAACCAAAAATCTAACGCAGTATGCAAGCTACGCCAACGGAGTTGGTCCTTGGTACAAACAACTATTGGCAAAGAAAGAGGGTGCTGCATTTTATTTTACACCCTTGGTTACTGACGCCCATGAATTGGGCTTACAAGTGCATCCTTATACGTTTAGAGCAGATGCTTTAGACGAATTCAGTTCTTTTCAAGAAATGGTCGATGTACTCCTCTATCAAGCCGGTGCAGATGGCGGATTTACAGATTTTCCGGATGCCATGCGTGCACTTCTTAAGAAGTAACGGCTATCAATTTATTTCTGTAGGCTGTGAGGAGTTTCGATTTTGAAATAAAGCCCGTATAAGTTCTATTAGTAACAACGGGTAAATTCCAGGCACCACTCTCCTTGAACTTCTGCATGACTTTCTCAATAGAATCGTCGTGAAAAATGATGGCAGGAGCACTTTTCATCACTGCAGAAACAGCAACGGTATCGTAAAGCTCTTGATCGAACATAATGGCACGAATATCATCTAACAATACAATTCCTAAAAATTGTGAGGCTTCATCGACTACCGGAAAAATATTACGATTCGACTTTGCAACCGCCTCTTTCAACAAACTTCCCAAGGTCATTTCGGGACAGACAGCCACGAAGTTCTTCTCTATAATTTTATCTAGCTGCAGCATCATAAGTACATGTTTGTCTTTGTTATGTGTAATAAGCTCGCCTCTTTTTGCCAATGCTACGGTATAAATAGAATTGGAAACAAAATACTTTGTAAAGGCATACGAAATAGCTGCTACAAGCATTAACGGCACAAACAAATCATACCCACCTGTAATTTCAGCAATCAAGAAAATAGCGGTTAGGGGTGCATGCAATACACCCGCCATGAGACCGGTCATTCCAATGAGTGTGAAATTTGTTTCGGAGACCTGAAATCCAAATTGATTGATGATCTTGGCCATCACATTTCCCAATACACTCCCCATGAAAAGTGTTGGAATGAAAACACCTCCAACACCACCTGCGGCAAATGTGGTGGTCATGGCAATGGCCTTAAAAACGCCAACCAACACCAACATGCCAATCAGCATCCATACATTGCTAAGGTCTGTAGCAAAAGGAATTCCTTCTACTGCTGAGATGGCATCTCCTCTGAGTAAATTATTGATCAATCCATAGCCCTCTCCGTATAAAGGCGGAATCAAAAACAACATGGTTCCAATAGCTAATGCGGCTACAATCCATTTCTTTAAGGGACTGGTAAAACGCTCAAAAAAACGCGTAATTGCAAAGTACATTTTCGAGAAATAGACCGAAGCTGCTCCGGTAGCAATACCTAACATCGCATAAAACGCGAGGTCTTTAATTTCAAAAGCATCTTGCAATTGAAAATGGAACAACGCGCTTGTTTCAGTAAAGAAATACGAAGTCACAATGGCCGAAACCGAAGCCAATAATAAAGGGACTAGCGACACAAAGGCCAAGTCTAAACTAAATATCTCAACTGCAAAAAGAATGGCTGCTACGGGTGCTTTAAACATAGAAGACATGGCTCCTGCTGAAGCACATCCTATCAAGAGCATGCGTGTTTTTGTATTCATATGAAACATCCGAGACACATAAGATCCTAAGGCAGCTCCTGTGCTTACGGCCGGTCCTTGCAATCCTGCAGAACCTCCAAATCCTACGGTAATTGGCGCTGTAATTAAGGAGGCATACATTTTATAGTTTTCAATGATACCACTGCGCTTCGAAATGGCGTATAAGGTGGTCGAAATACCGTGACCTATCTCTTTTTTAATCACATATCTTTTGATTAAAAAGACCAGGAGCAATCCTATTATTGGAAAGATAAAATACAAAGAACTGCTGTATTCTTTGATGAAATTCCCTTCGAGTATTGCTTGAAAAAAGTGGGTTAATTTTTTTAAAATTAAGGTAACAACACCGGCTAAAAAACCAACTAAAATACTCAACACATAAACAAACTGACGTTCAGAAATATGTTTGTATCTCCAAATATGCACTTTGGTTAGTATGTTTTTTAAGTTCGCCATATCTTTTGAATACTACATTTAAATTACGCTCTTATTTGAGAAAGAATGTCTGTACCTAAATACCCATCATCTTTATTAAAATACCAAGCGCGTTTTTTAGGCATTTTAATTCCGTGAATGATTTCTGTGCCTTCTAGCACAATGTACTCTCCGTCATTTTTAGCAATATCATGAAAAAACTGATAGCGTTCCATGGCATAGGTTCTGGTATTAAAATAGAAAAACCAGGTATCTCTCCCTATATTTTTATCGTAGGTCACCTGTAACACATAATACAACTTCCCTTTGATATTTTTTTGCTTCACCTCCTCGTGGATGATGGTTCCAGGATCTTTTAGCTTCATGGGCAAACCGTACAGATAGGTATAGTAATCTTGATACATCCTCGCACGATCAGTACTCAATTTGTGCTTCTTTTTAAGCGCTTCTGACGGATGCTGATTGCCATTAAAAACAATTCGAACAGTTTCTTTGTCTATTTGATATTCGGTGGTATTTTCTTGAGAGACTGCTTTTGCAGAAAAACGTTGTGCTGGCAAATCAATAGCAATGCTAGTGACTCTCTTTGGCTTTTTAGGTGTTTGCATCGTTACCTGGAAAGCTCCTTTAAAACGACTCCAATTGCCACTCGGATCGTGGTATTGAATTGCTTTTTCTAGCAATTGTGCACCTGTTAGTTGTTGGCCATAGGAAAACATTGTGAGCAACAACATTCCTGTAAAAATAAATTTTCTCATCGTTTAAAAGTACTAAAAAATCCTATTCTAAAACTAGAATAGGATTTGTATATTTTGATATATCCCTGCATGCAGCGTAAAACTGAACTACGAGGATATTGGTATTGCTTTTTAAGAGGGCATGTCTAACTGAATGCTTAATTCTTTTAGCTGTTCTGCATCAATTGGTGCAGGTGCATCAATCATCACATCTCTACCCGAGTTGTTTTTCGGGAATGCGATAAAATCGCGAATGGTTTCTTGTCCGCCTAAAATGGCAACCAGTCTATCCAACCCAAAAGCCAATCCACCGTGAGGTGGTGCTCCATATTCAAAAGCATCCATCAAGAAACCGAATTGTGCTTTTGCTTCCTCTTCGGTAAATCCAAGGTGCTTAAACATGGTTGCTTGCATTTCTTTGTCGTGTATTCTAATCGAACCTCCACCTATTTCATTCCCATTCAATACCAAGTCATAGGCATTTGCTTTGACTTCTCCTGGCTTGCTATCCAACAAGGCCAATTGTCCTGGTTTTGGTGATGTAAATGGGTGGTGCATTGCATGATAATGTCCGGTTTCTTCGTCGAGTTCCAACAACGGAAAATCAACAACCCATAAGGGTGCAAATACTTTTGGATCTCTCAACCCAAGACGTTCTGCCATTTCCATTCTCAAGGCAGACAACTGTGCTCTTACCTTGGTTGTTTTTCCAGACAAGACACAGATCAAATCTCCTGCTTTGGCACCCGTTTTGGCTGCCCATGCCGCCAAGTCTTCTTGGTCGTAAAATTTATCTACAGATGATTTAAAGGTACCATCCTCATTGCATTTCACATACACCATACCCAAAGCACCTACTTGCGGTCTGCGCACCCAGTCTATGAGTTTATCTATTTCTTTTCGAGTGTACGAAGCTCCTCCTGGAACTGCAATTCCAACGACTAATTCTGCCTCGTTAAACACTTTAAATTCTTTGTGCTTTGTTACTTCATTCAGTTCTCCAAACTCCATTCCAAACCTGATATCTGGCTTGTCATTTCCATACAAACGCATGGCATCATCAAATGTCATTCTTGGAAACTCAGCAACCTCAACACCATTAATTTCTTTCAACAAATGACGGGTCATTCCTTCAAAGATATTCAAGACGTCTTCTTGCTCTACGAAGGCCATTTCACAGTCAATTTGTGTAAATTCCGGCTGTCTGTCTGCACGTAAATCCTCGTCTCTAAAGCATTTTACAATCTGAAAATACTTATCCATTCCACCAACCATTAAGAGCTGCTTAAAGGTTTGCGGCGACTGTGGCAATGCATAAAACTCTCCTGAATTCATTCTACTAGGCACTACAAAATCGCGTGCTCCTTCGGGAGTAGACTTGATTAAATAAGGCGTCTCCACTTCTATAAATTCCTCATTCGACAAGTATTTACGAACCTCCATAGCTACCTTGTGTCGAAACATCAAGCTATTTTTTACTGGATTTCGACGAATGTCTAAATACCTGTATTTCATTCGAATATCCTCGCCTCCATCTGTTTGATCTTCAATAGTAAAAGGAGGTAGTTTTGCTTCGTTTAAAATGTCTAGCTTTGAAACCAATAGCTCGATATCCCCTGTAGGAATTTTGGGGTTTTTAGAGTCTCTTTCGATCACCGTTCCAGTTACCTGCACCACAAACTCTCTACCTAGCGTTTTTGCCTTTTCAATAATTTCTTTTGGCGTACGTTCTTCATCAAAAATAAGCTGTGTAATTCCGTAGCGATCGCGTAAATCGACCCAAATCATAAATCCTTTATCTCTCGATTTCTGTACCCAACCTGCTAAGGTTACTTCTGTATTGATGTGTGATGCTCTTAACTCACCACAAGAATGGCTTCTATACATTTCTTTTCTTTAAATGAAGTGCAAAATTACACAATTTCAGCTGAAAAACTAGTTTTTATAATGATATCGAATACTCCGTTAAAATCTTTGTAAGTTTGTGGTATGAGCGCAATTAACATTCAAGAAAAATTCAACTTGTTTTCAGACCATTGGTCTCCGAAAAAAGTGGCTGAATTGAACGGACAGCAAATTTTACTTGCCAAGTTAAAAGGGGAATTTGTTTTTCACACACACGATGATGAAGACGAGCTTTTTATGGTTCAAAAAGGATCTTTAAAGATTGAAATGCGAGACAAAACAGTGACGATTAACGAAGGGGAATTTTATATTGTGCCTAGAGGTGTAGCACACAAACCTATTGCCAAAGAAGAAGTTCACGTACTCCTTTTTGAACCTTTAGAAATTAAACATACAGGCAATATTATTGCAGATATTACTGTAGAAACTTACGAAAACATTTAGGATGTCAAAATTATATTTAGTGCCTACGCCCATTGGCAATTTAGAGGACATGACGTTTAGAGCCATTGCAGTTTTAAAAGACGTCGACTTTATTTTAGCAGAAGACACGCGTACAAGTGGAAAATTACTCAAGCATTTTGAGATTGGCACCCAAATGCACAGTCATCATATGCACAATGAACACAAATCTATTGAAGGCATTGTAAAACGCATTGAAGCAGGAGAAACCTGTGCTGTTATTTCTGATGCAGGAACCCCTGCCATTTCTGATCCTGGGTTTTTATTGACACGAGCCTGTGTAGAAAACAACATTGCTATTGAGTGTTTGCCAGGAGCCACAGCTTTTGTGCCTGCATTGGTGAACTCTGGTTTGCCAAATGACAAGTTTGTCTTTGAAGGTTTTTTGCCTGTTAAAAAAGGAAGACAAACACGGTTGTTGCTGCTGGCTCAAGAAACGAGAACCATGATTTTTTATGAATCTCCTCACAAGCTAGTGAAAACATTAGGGCATTTTGTAGCCTATTTTGGTGCAGACAGACAGGTATCTGTTTCGAGGGAACTCACCAAGTTATTTGAAGAAACGGTGAGAGGCACTGCCAAAGAAGTAGCTGATTATTACACCAAAAAAGCTCCCAAAGGAGAGCTTGTTGTTGTGGTAGCGGGAGCTCCTACTAAATAAGACAAGGCAAGGCATTCTTCAAAATAGAAACAGCTTACAGTTCTAATTAAAAAAAAGCACATCGGTTTGATGCACTTTTTTTATGATTTTTTGAACTGTTTAAGCGTGTTTTCCCTTTTCCCAACCTGTTTTACCGAGGTATTGCTCTGCGGATGCAACGGCTCCATCTTCTATTGTGGTCCCCATAGAATCGTTCCAACGGTTTAGATATCCAAAAAGAGAGACAACCCCCAACATTTCTACAATTTCTCCTTCATTCCAATGTGCATACAGCTCTTTTTTTATGACATCATCCACGGCATTTGGAATTACAGAAGCTGCCAATGAAAAATCTAAGGCTGCGCGCTCTGCAGCTGAAAATGCGGGATGCGTTTTGTACTCCCAAATATGATCTAATTGGGTTTGCTCTGCTCCATAGCGCTCTGCAGCTCTTATGGCGTGTGCTTGGCAATAACGACAACCTGTTGCATTGCTAGACACCCAGGCAATCATTCGTTTCAAGGCCGAAGTAACGCGTCCTTCGTTGGCCATCACGGCTTTGTTTAAATTGATAAAGGCTTTAGAAATCGCAGGTCTGTGCTGCATGGTGAGTACTGAATTGGGGCAAAAGCCGAGTGTTTCATTAAAAAAGGCTGCTAATGCTTTTGTTTCTTGATCATGATCTGCAGAGAGTGGTGTTACTAATGGCATCTGTTTGGGTTTACATTCGTTCAAATATATCTATTTTCATATATTTAACCTATGGCTATCAAAACTTCTATGCAACTCCGCTTACATACGCACACACTCAAACTAAAACACCCTTTTACCATCTCTAGAGCGTCTAGAACCACACAGGCTTCTTTGATTGTGGAGTTGTCTGATGGAACACACCGTGGTTTTGGAGAGACCACAAGCAACCCATATTACGATACACGTATTGAAGCGATAGAAACCATCATTCGCAAACATGAGGCCTACATCTGTTCCCTTTTTGGAGAAAGACCTGAAGTCTTTTGGAAAACACTGTTTCCGCTATTTCAGCACAACGTATTTGCACTGTGTGCTTTGGATGTTGCCTACCATGATTTGTATGCGAGGCGACAGGGTAAAAAATTGTACGACTGTTGGGGATTGAGTATTGAAAACAACCCTAAAACCAATTATACCATTGGCATCGATAGCATTGAGAACATGGTCTTAAAAATGAAAGAAGTTCCCTGGCCTATTTATAAAATTAAGTTAGGAACACCAGAAGACATTGCCATTGTACGTGAATTGAGAAAGCACAGTAATGCAGTTTTTCGAATTGATGCCAATTGCGGATGGACCTTACCTGAGGCTATTGAAAATGCTCACAAACTAAAAGCGCTGGGAGTAGAATTCCTAGAACAACCTTTGCCTGCTGAGGCTATTGACGATGCAAAAATACTCTACCGTGCATCGGCACTTCCCATTATTGCAGATGAGAGCTGTATTGTAGAAGCTGATGTTGAAAAATGTGTGGGTTTATTTCATGGTATCAATGTAAAATTGTCTAAATGTGGTGGCCTTACCCCTGGAAAAAGGATGTTGGAAAATGCTAAAAAGCTTGGTTTACAAACGATGGTAGGCTGTATGACAGAATCTACTGTTGGTATTTCTGCCATTGCCCACCTATTGCCTTTATTAGATTTTGTAGACATGGATGGCGCGTTGCTCTTAAAAGAAGACATTGCTTCTGGCGTAACGATTCAGGATGGAATTATTTCGTATGCAAAGGGTTCAGGAACAGGAGCTCATTTGCTCTAAGACACCTTTTGTTAAAAAACGGCAGCCTCCTTTTCGCTTTGCTTGTTGATAATTTTAATTCATTTAAAGAGCAATGGCTTTAGAAAATAGTAAATTTGTGTCTCGTTGTAGTTGAATTACGAGAAAAAAAATTGAATCACACAAGTAGCTAATGCACTAAAGACAGATCAAAATGGGAATAAATACAGTGACCACACAGTGGAAAAAAAACATGCAATTCGAATCTGACAATCCAAGCGGACATGACTTGACCATGTTCGATGCTTCTGCAGACAATGGCGATGTGAAAGGCTATGGTCCTAAAGCACTGATGCTGTCTTCTTTGGCAGGTTGCTCTGGGTTGGATGTAGATTGGTTGTTGGCAAAAATGAGAGCTACTGTAGCTGATTTTAAAATTGTCGTTACTGGAGAACTCACAGAAGAGCATCCTAAATTTTACCATAAAGTTCAGGTAGACTACCATTTTTATGGCAGCGATTTAAAGCGAGATAAAATTACCAAAGCAGTACAGTTATCTGTAGACACGTATTGTGGCGTCATGGAGATGTTTAGAGGCTTTGCAACGGTGACAACCGACATTCATTTTCACGAAAATGAATACCCCTCATAAAACTTAATTTGAGTATACATTGCGATGCGTTGGACGTTAAAGGACATTCCGGAAAAAGAAAAAATTACTCAACTAGCCAAAGATTTATCTGTAGATGATATCATTGCTAAGATGTTGCTACAACGAGGTATTTCTAGCTTTAGCGAGGCTAAAAAATTCTTTAGACCGTCTTTAGATGATTTGCATGATCCTTTTTTAATGAAGGACATGGAGGTTGCGGTAACACGCATTGAAAAAGCAATTTTAAACGAAGAGAACATCTTAGTTTTTGGAGATTACGATGTAGATGGCACAACGGCTGTTTCTTTAGTGTCGTCGTATTTAAAAACATACTACCCCAATGTTGCTACCTATATTCCAGACAGATATGAAGAAGGATATGGAGTTTCGTATCAGGGAATAGATTTTTCTGAAGACAACAACATCTCCTTAATTATTGCCTTAGACTGCGGAATCAAAGCCATTGAAAAGGTCGCCTATGCCAAGGAGAAAAACATTGATTTTATTATTTGTGACCACCACAAACCGGGACCGAAGATTCCGGATGCTGTGGCTGTTCTAAACCCGAAACGAACAGATTGCTCCTATCCTTATGATGAGTTGTGTGGTTGTGGTGTTGGGTTTAAATTGATCCAAGCGCTTGGGTCTAAAAGAGGGGAAACAACACGTGATTTGATTCCTTACTTAGATTTGGTCGCTACTGCAATTGGCGCAGACATTGTGCCCATGACTGGAGAAAATAGAGCGCTTGCTTATTTTGGATTACAGGTCATCAACAGCCAACCAAGAAATGGGTTTAAAGCCATTATTGAGCAGCTTAAGAAGCCTGCTTTAACCATTACAGATGTGGTCTTTACCATTGCTCCAAGAATCAATGCGGCAGGCAGGATGAAGCATGGAAATTATGCGGTAGAATTGCTTACAGAAATGGATTTTGATGCTGCTGTTGGTTTTGCAGCTGCCATAGAGCAGTACAATGCTGACCGAAAAGAACTCGATAAAAAAATAACAACAGAAGCGTTAGCACAAATCACCAAAAACGAGGAAACAGCAAACTGTACCACGGTTGTATACCATGAAAATTGGCACAAAGGAGTGATTGGCATTGTGGCTTCTCGTTTGATAGAAACCTACTACAGACCTACCTTGGTTTTTACCAAGAGTGGTGATAAACTAGCAGCTTCTGCACGCTCGGTAAAAGGCTTTGATGTGTACAATGCTTTAGAGCAATGTTCTGAGTTTATTGAACAGTTTGGCGGACACAAGTATGCGGCGGGGTTGACCTTAACTCCCGAAAATTACGCCGGTTTTAAAAAGCGGTTTGAAGAGGTGGTAAAAGAAAGCATTTCTTCCGAACAACTGATTCCAGAAATTGCCATTGATGCCGAACTCGAATTCGATGACATCTCACCCAAACTGTATCGAATTATTTCACAAATGGCGCCTTTTGGGCCTCAAAACATGAAACCAACCTTTAGTACTTGTGGGGTTCGAGATAATGGATACGGAAAGCAAGTAGGCGCCGACAAGACACATTTAAAACTGGGCTTGATTTATGGCGCTGATTCCAAAACCTACAGTGCTATTGGTTTTGGCTTGGGGGATAAATTAGCAGCTACGCAAAATGATTTTGACATTGCATACACCTTAGACGAAAATACCTGGAATGGATTTACCAACTTGCAACTCCTGCTTAAAGACATTCATTAAATTTTTCTCAACTCTGGGTAATTTCACTGAAAATGAAGACATTACACGCTATCTTTCTTGAAACCAAAGCTCATAGATAACAAAACATCTACTGATCAAGTTGGACTGCCATGAGGTACTCATTAAACTGTCTTCTTTAATAAGAATCACTTTTCAGCGCAGTGGCCCAAAAACGACCATGATGTACACCCATGCAACAGAGACTAGTTTAAAAAAAATAAAAAATCCATTTGATGACTTGTTTTAAACCTTTACTTTTATAATAAGGGGTTAGACATAAAGAACACAAACCTCCGCATATCCTGCCAAAATAGCAGAATATAAAGACAAAAGCTAAGCATATAAACACGTTGGC
>JBELGW010000052.1:0-16125 GCA_042091715.1 Polaribacter sp.
AGACGCTTTTAAACAACAAAGCTCAATCAAGTGAGACTTGTTGAGCTTTTTATGTTTTAAATCGTAACGAAGTTACGCTTAATCGTGGAGACGCCGAGGCTAACCTTCGGTTTTTCTCTTACCTCCAGTCCTGTAAATGCAACTTCCTGTCCTTTCAGTCCAGACGCTTTTAAACAACAAAGCTCAATCAAGTGAGACTTGTTGAGCTTTTTATGTCTAAAATCGTAACGAAGTTACGCTTAATCGTGGAGACGCCGAGGCTAACCTTTGGTTTTTCTCTAGCCTCCCTTTCAGGAAATATAGCAAACTGTCCTTTCAGTCCAGATGTCTAAAACCAACAAAGCCCTTACAAGTGAACTTGCAGGGCTTCTTATGATTTTATCCATAGCTTTGCTATGCTTCAAAGTGGAGACGCCGAGAATCGAACTCGGGTCCAAACAAGCGGCCAAAATGCTTTCTACATACTTAGTTTTTACTTAATTTTCGACCGGTAGCTGATTAAAAACAATCCACTACAAGCTTATCTTCTTTAGTTTCGCGCTGCTGTCGAAGTGCCAGCAATGCTATGTTTACTTTTACGATGCCCAAAAGTGAAACGCCGTAAACCAAGGCTGTTCGTGGACATAAAGCATGCACACCTTGTGTGCCGAGGCTTGAACCGTACTGTAATTCGGGTTATTAAGCTGCTAAAGCGTAGTTATCTTCGCCGTTTAAAAGTGTTGAGATAAGTTTTACGAGTCCTGATCTCATTCCTCGGTATGCTTACATGTTAACGCGTCTCGCTGTCAAAACCAGTCGTCCCCGTTCATCTAGTGAATTCTGCAAAATAGCAGGTCGCTAGAGCAGGCAAATTTAAAAATAAAATTCACAATAAGAAGGGTTGTATGGAATTATAAAATGAAATATCTTCGAGCCAAATTTAGTACCCATAGAAAGATGAAGTTTGGAATTATAAAAGAGCGTAAAAATCCACCAGATAAACGCGTGGTGTTTTCACCTGAAAAAGTAGCCGCATTTTCAAAAACCTACCCACAAGCAAACATTGCCGTTGAATCTTCTGAGGTCCGTATCTTTTCGGATGCCGACTATCAACATGCAGGTGCCACTGTGGTCACTGACCTGTCAGATTGCGATGTCATGATTGGGGTAAAAGAGGTGCCTCTAGAGGCACTGATTCCAAATAAAAAATACTTTTTCTTCTCGCATACCATCAAAAAGGCCGACTATAACAGAAAGCTTTTGCAAACGGTCTTAAAGAAAAACATTGAGCTCTATGACCACGAAACCATTACGAAAGCAAATGGTGCACGATTGATTGGTTTTGGTCGCTATGCAGGTATTGTGGGAGCCTACAATGGCTTTCGCGCGATTGGGTTGGCAAACGAACGTTTTTCCTTGCCAAAAGCAGAAACGCTTCCAGATCAACAAGCTCTTATTGCAGCCTTAAACGCACAAGAAATCCCTTCCCTTAAAATCTTATTAACCGGATCGGGAAAGGTAGCCATGGGCGCTAAAGAAATGCTGGATGCCATGCACATCAAAAGCGTAGGCATTGATGCCTATTTAAATGAGTCTTTTGATGAGCCTGTGTACTGTTGGATAGATGTCTTAGACTACAACAAGCGCATGGATGGACAACAGTTAGATCGTCAAGATTTTTACAAGCACCCAGAAAATTACCAATCCGATTTTATGCGTTTTGCAAAAGTGACGGACTTTTTTATCGCCGGACATTTCTACGGAGATGGAGCACCGTTTTTGTTTAACAGAGAAGATGCAAAAGCAGCTGATTTCAAGATCAAATATGTAGCCGATATTTCTTGCGATATTGATGGGCCTGTGGCTACCACCATCAGACCATCCACCATTGCAGACCCTATTTATGGATACCATGCAGCCACAGAGTCAGAAATCGACTATAAAGACAAAGACGCTATCGTAGTGATGGCTGTAGACAATCTGCCAAGCGAATTGCCTCGTGATGCCAGTGAAGGCTTTGGCGAGCTGTTTTTAGCACATGTAATTCCTGCCTTTTACAATAATGATAAAGATGGGATTTTAGCACGTGCAAAAATGACCACCGCCAAAGGAACGCTTACCGAGCGTTATGCCTATTTACAAGACTACGTAGACGGAAAAGAATAACATGCTCCAAGACCAACAGTTTTTAATAGACCTGGCCAAAATGCGCATGCCCTTTGGGAAGTATAAAGGCACTTTTTTGATAGATTTACCCGAGCACTATGTGGTTTGGTACCATAACAAAGGCTTCCCGAAAGGGAAATTAGGCCAGATGCTCGGACTCGTTTATGAGCTGCAGTTGAATGGTTTGGAAGACATGATTCGCGATATTAGGAGGCGCTATGCGTAAGCTTGTTTATTCTCAGGGAAAAGCCAAAAAGAATTTGGAAAAGACCAAGAACGAAGAGGCATTTGAACCCAATCCCTGCAATGTAAAACGATAAAGCACCCAAAATAAAACTCAATAAGGAGAAAGAATAAAGAGTCCCCTGTTTGGAAAAATTAAGTGCTGCAAGGAGAAATGCATACCCCAAAAGCAACGTGGGAATGATCTGCTGCTCTGTGGCGTTCTGAAGCAGGTGATACGTGAGTAGATACATGAACAGAAACCAAAGGATGAGTATGACGCTCATGTGTTTTGTAGGTGTATTCCAAAAAGAACGGCTGCTTGCACGCACATGTCTGCGATGTCCCCAAAAAAGAGCAATGATGCTCAAAAATACACCCAGCCCCGTAGCCGAAAAAACCACCAATTCTAGCAACTCCACCGTTAAAAAGCGAAGGGGAGAGGTATCCGTTGTAAAGCCACTTAAAATGAAATCTATACCAAGAGAAGTTAAAAGGAGATAACTTCCAATAAAAAAATGCGTTCGAGGGCTTAACTGAACTCGGGCAGCGCTGGCTTTGGGTAACTGTTGTTGGATATGCATGCGTGTCGAAGATACAAAAATCAATCGAATACATCACATACGAACAGCATGGGAGGCTTACAGGATTTTATACATGAGCGCAGCAGATCCATTAATGAAAATAGTAAGTGTTGTGTTGCGCTTACCCGCAAGATCAATTGTAAAATGAGCCTGGTTATTACTGCGGCTAACAAGGGCTCTGCTACCGTATCTGTCACCCTCAAATAAATAGCCAATCTCATCCTGAGTGCTGCTATTCGCTATGATAAAGGTAGTTGCTTTTGAGGCTAGTTGAGCAGTTTTTGGACCTATTAATTTTAAATTACCTCTAAAAATGCCTTGTCCTATGAATGGAGTATTGGCAAAGTCAGTTGCGGAAATTGGCTGTTGCACCAACTGCCATTGTGCATTTTCAGGAAAATGTGATTGCAACAACAAAGCGGGTTCTGTGAAGTAAAAGTAAGGTGTAAATTGTTTTTTCCATCGTCCGTTGAATTCATACCCTGCAGCCCAGGTAGCATCGAGTAGTTTCCACTCAGCATCCAAATACACCGCATTCCAAGCGTGATTCGAACCCGAAGGCAACGCTCCAATGGTGTTCCCATTATTTCGTGCATATCCTTTGATGACCACCGCGTGAATTCCTAACAAATCACAGAGCTTTTTAAACGTCTGCGCATAGCCTTCACAGACCGATTTTCCAGAGGAAAATACCTGAGCTACAATACCATCTTTATGTGCTTGTATGCGTTGTTGTTTTTCTGTCTCGTTGCGATAGCTAAAACTAATTTTTTTAGTGGTTGGTGCGTAATACGCAGCTAGATCGTAACGAATATTTTCTGTTAACCATCGAAAAGCGGCGCGCACACGATCGTGATCCGAGTCGAAATCAGTAGCGATTTTTTTTGCCAATATTGTTACAGACCCCATTGGTTCATAGCTGTTGACCTTGCTGTCTACAGCATCATACTCTTGGGCTTGTAGTGATAGACAGAAGAAAAAAACTATTGTAAATGCAAGTCGTAAGGATGTTAGCGTCGAATAAATAGGGACTGTTTTAGAGAGTGTTTACTGTTTTTCGGATGGCCACTAAATTGCTCAATAAGCCTTCTAAATGGTCTAGATGCAGCATGTTAGCACCATCACTCTTCGCATTGGCAGGATCAAAATGAGTTTCTAAAAACAAACCATCTACCTGATTTACAACCCCCGCACGTGCAATGGTTTCAATCATGTCGGGTCTTCCGCCAGTAACACCAGAACTCTGGTTAGGCTGCTGCAAGGAATGCGTAACATCTAACACCGTAGGCGCATATTGACGCATTTCTGGAATCCCTCTAAAATCGACAATCATATCTTGATACCCAAACATGGTACCGCGGTCGGTAATCATGACTTGGGTGTTGCCTGAATCAGTTACTTTCTTCACGGCGTGCTGCATGGCAGACGGACTCATAAATTGTCCTTTCTTTAAATTCACTACCTTGCCTGTTTTTGCCGCCGCAACTACCAAATCGGTTTGACGTACCAAAAACGCAGGAATCTGCAATACATCAACATATTGAGCTGCGCGCTCAGCATCAGCTACCTCGTGAATATCAGTCACTGTTGGAACCTTGAATGTTTCAGAAACCTTACGCAATATTTGCAATGCTTTTTCATCGCCAATCCCGGTAAAACTGTCTATTCTACTGCGGTTCGCCTTTTTAAAACTTCCCTTAAAAATAAAAGGAATTTCTAGTTTGTTGGTAATCTCTGCTACTTTTTCAGCAATGCGCATGGCCATATCCTCACCCTCAATGGAACAAGGTCCGGCAAGTAAAAAAAAGTTGTTTGCATCTGTGTGCTGTATGTTTGGAAGTAAAGAAAGGTTCATCGTCTCGAAAAAATTTTGGTAAAAATACAAAATAATTATCGCAATTGAATTCATATCTTTAAGGTTTAAAACCTAAAAAAATGAAAAAAATATACACACTTTTGATCGCAGTAGTTGCCCTGTGCGCGTGTCAGAATGAAGTCAAAAAGAAATCACTAGCACAAGAGGTGACTGTTGCAGCTATTGATACCACAACCGTTCGAAAACATCTCTACACGCTAGCCTCGGATGACATGCAAGGAAGAGCTACCGGAACGCCTGGAATTGAAAAAGCAGCCCAGTACATTGAGGGAGAGTTTAAGAGAATTGGCTTAAAAACCTATGATAGCTTAACGAGCTACCGACAAACATTTACCTTTAAGAATAAACGTACCCAAGAAGAGATCACCGCCTTTAATGTGATTGGTGTTTTAGAAGGGAAGTCGAAAAAAGATGAGTATGTAGTAGTTTCTGGACATTACGATCACCTAGGAATCATTAAAACAGAAGGGGTATTGGATAGCATTTATAATGGGGCAGATGATGATGCTTCAGGAACAGCAGCCGTTATGGCCTTGGCGGAGTATTTTACCAAGAAAAATACCAATGAGCGTAGCATTGTGTTTGTAGCCTTTACTGCAGAAGAAATGGGCTTGGTAGGCTCTACACATTTCGGTAAGGATGTAAATCCAAGCAAGTTTGTAGCCGGTATCAATATTGAAATGATTGGAAAACAATCGAATTTCGGACCTAAAACAGCTTGGCTCACCGGATTTGAACGTTCCGATTTCGGAAAAATCATTCAAAAAAACCTAGAAGGCACGGGATACAAATTGTTTCCAGATCCTTTTAAAAAGTTCAACTTGTTCTTCAGATCAGACAATGCATCACTCGCACGCTTGGGCATTCCATCCCATACCTTTTCTACAGGACCTATTGATGTAGATGTGCATTACCACAAAGCTTCTGATGAGGCAGAAACCTTAAATATAGCAAACATCACAGAAACCATCAGAGCCATTGCAATAGGAACCGAGAGCATTATCAATGGAACCGATACACCAACACGTGTGGTGCTAAAAGAAGGTGAGAAATAAAATCATTTCATTTTTGAAAATGAAAAAAGGCTGTTCTATGTGAACAGCCTTTTTTTATAGAATTCTTAGCTAATATCATCTGATAGTACTATATCGATAAAAAAAAGAAGTTCCATTGAAGTTATGGAAATGAGATGTTAAATAAAAGTTAAATTAAAAAGACTATATTGCCAGCCGTTTAATTTTAAAACCAAACAAAATGAAGAAAATTTTAGTTAGCTTTTTAATTGCAATGGTGGTAGTTTCTTGTTCAAAGAATGAGGAGATATTGCCAGTTGAGCAACAACAAAAAGAGCCCCTTACGGCTAAAGAAATTAACAGAATTATTGAAACGTCGCTTCAAGATAGTGGAGAATTTAATTGGTCTTCAACATCAGCGCATACCATTTGGAGTGCAACCCTCTTAGGAGATAGCATCTTAACAGTAGGATATGGAACTGCGGATGGAATGTATGCTAAAGGTGTTTCTTCTGAGACCTACAAGAATGAGGTGTTAACCTCAGTAATGGAAGCTGAAAAAGTTTCAATGAAAACGTTATCTCCTGTAGAAGACGAGTTCATTAGTGTAGTAGATGTTAAAATCTCTAACAAAGAGACTATTGAGCGCTTGTTGAAGAGTAAAAGCGTTCGTTATGTGGAACCAAGTGGATACCGTTTCTTTGCAAATGCACCCTTATCGAAGTCCTCTTCTTCTAGTTCCTCTGGTTGTGGGTATGATATTGAAACCCTCGGGTCTTCAGATTATACCATCATTGCTCCAAATGCTAAAATGCCTTGGAATTTTGGGGTTCACAATATTGATGATGCATGGAACTATAGCACAGGTAGTGGTGTTACCATTGGTGTTATTGATACGGGATTGTCTAAAGATCAACGTTGGATGAACAGCTCTTTTAATGATGGGTATTCTTCTGGTAGAACCGTTCAAAAATATGGAACCTATGTTGATTCTTGGTGGCCATGGTCTACCAAAACAGATGGATCTAATGATAAATGTGGACATGGAACGAGTATGGCTTCTGTTGCCACTGCGCCTAGAAACAATGATGGATTGCCTGTGGGAGTCGCTTACAATGCCAACTTGGTTTCTTACCGAGCGACAAGCAATGTGATCTTGGATGGGTATCATGAACAAAAAGGAGTGGCTGCGGCCCTAACGGCATTGGCAAATCGTAGTGATGTGAAAATCATTTCAATGTCTATTGGTCATGTTTTTAGTGTTGGAAGAATTAAAGATGCAATTCGATATGCGCACAGTCGTGGAAAATTAATTTTTGCAGCCGGTGGTACCTCTACCTCATTCACCACATGGTATGGCGTGATTTTTCCTGCAAGTATGTCTGAGACAGTTGCTGTAACGGGAGTGAAAGAAACAGGAACTTCTAACTGTGATGTGTGTCACTCTGGTTCAAAAATTGACTTTACCGTGGCAATGGAAAGAGGATCTGGAAATACAGTGCCTGTATTGAGTTATTACAATGGGAAAACCGACTATGTTGGTGGTTCTTCTGTAGCAACAGCAACCACAGCAGGAATTGCTGCATTGGTATGGGAAAAGCACCCAAATTGGTCTCGTAGCCAGGTGCTTGACAAGATGAAGCAATCTGCCGAGTATTACCCAAACAAGTCTTCAGAACATGGATATGGAAAAATTGATGCGCTGAAAGCAGTTCAATAAGAAAAGCAACCAAACCAAACTTTAGAACCCTGTCAATTGACAGGGTTTTTTCTTTGATGCTTTAGAGAGATCTGCCCGTCAATCGTTTCTAATTTTATATTTTTGAACAAATTCTGATGCTTTTATGAAGATACATTTCATAGACAATGGCACGACTTACTTAGAAACTCTAAAAGATGATTTACCCTCAGATTTTTCGAAACCACAACATAGAAAACATAGAAGGAGTCCAGTGGATCTGCCAATACATGGGCATTGATGAAGATGATTTTGATGAAGCCATTGCCTCTTTTAACCACGAAAGCAAACGTTTGAGGAAAGTACAATAAGAATGCTGCTAAAAGAAGGTGAGAAATAAAAAGCCTTCGTTGTAGAAAATATAAAAAAGGCTGTTCAAATAGAACAGCCTTTTTTTATTTTAAAGAGAGTGCTTTTGAAATTCGATTCCAATCAACCAATTTAAAATTTTGATTCAGTGAGTCCTTTCCTTGCGTATTTGCGCCATCTTGAGCAATGAAGAAGCCATTTGGATATTTTTCTCCATAAGAAGCACTGCTCACATCAATACCATCTGTGTCGTAGGTACCATCGATGTCTTCACCATTTTCAATGCGAAAACTACCTTGGTATTGATTGCTCACTCTGTCAAAAACAGCATAGCTATTGTTTCCTTGTGAAGAGAGTAAAAGATAGCCTTTACCATTTCCGGCATCATACAACGTAACCCCTTCAAAATCATCTTGCATCCCTGGAGACTTGGTGCTAATCACTTGAATTCGCTTGTTGTTGGCCGAGGGTTCTGCATCGTATTTCCACAAGGCTTTGTCTTCTTGACCAATGTATACTTTTGCATGAACATCGTCAGCAACAATGCCTTCGCCTTGACCACCCAATACGATTTCACGAACCACCTTGGCATCTATTTTACCTTCGTTTTCAAACAATTCCCATTGCTCTACACCTCCTTTTTTTCCTACAATGAAGCTATAGATTTTTTCACTGGAGGGACTCTTGTACATGCCCAGTCCGTAGACTTCCTTTAATCGGGAAACAATTGGACGTGCTGCAATTTCCGCTAAGCTTCCATCTTCTTTTACATATAAAATGGATAGGGTATTGTGAGTTCGATTCGATGCAGTAACAACAGCGACTTTCTTTCCATTCAACTCAAATCCATAACGGATGTCTACATTGTTGACACGACCAATTTTATAGCGGTGCAATAGATTCCCCTGAAGATCATACACCACAAGACCTTCTTTTTTATTGGTTCCAATAATGGTCGATTTCAGGGGGTCTGTAGGGTGCAACCAAATACAAGAGTCATCTGCAGCGTCATCTTCGGTAGCAACAGGTGTTGTTTCTGCCGATGCAAGTACACTCGCAAAAGAGGTTTGCTCTTGATTTGTATGCACGATTTTTTCTGTTTTACATGCGCCAAAGGCAAGTAAGAAAGCCAATAGGCCTGTCTGATATATAGTTTTCATAGGTGTTAAATAATAATGAAATAATCAATAACCAAGCACATATGACGACACATGCGCTTGGTATGATCCTAGATTAAAAGTTGTATTTCAGTCCAACATTCCAGTTGTAGTTGTAGAATTCTGCCTGCTTGGTTTGATCCTTACTTCCTTGGTAAAAACGCAATTCCTGATTGGTGAGGTTTTTGACCTCTGCAAAAACTCTCAAGTTCTTTTGAATGGCATAGGAAGCATTGATGTCTATGAATAACTGTGAATCGTAGTACGTATCCTCAAACGGGTTGGAATCGTATTCAGAGATATAATCATCGGCAAAGTTGAGTGAAGTTCTCACAGAAATACGATCATTCTCATAGGCCAATGAGGCATTGAACATGTTTTTAACAGCCCCTGCTAAAGCCATGCCATCTTCACGATTTTTAATGCCGTCAACAGCAGAGTCTGTATAGGTGTAGTTCGTATACACAGTGAGGTTTCTCAAAAAGCCAGGTAAAAAGTTCAAACGACGTTGTAGTGCAAATTCAAATCCGTAAATATGCGCATTTCCACCATTGAAAGGTTGCGTGATTTCATAGGTGCTAGCTGGGTTGTTACCAATTACTAGGTCTCCATCAAATGTGTAGTTGTAGATAAAGTTATCGATGTCTTTGTAAAAAGCCCCGGCAGAAAAGATTCCTACATTCGCAAAGTAGTGTTCAAACATCAAATCAAAGTTCATCGATTCCGTAGCTTCCAAGTTTGAATTTCCAAAGCTAGCCTCTTCATCGGCACTGTTGATATTTTGGTAAGGAACCAAATCATAATAGTTTGGACGCGCAATGGTGTTGGTCCAAGCAAAACGTGCAATGGTGTTTTTAGTGAATTTGTACTTTGCTTGCAGGTTTGGCAACCAGTTTGTGTAGGATTTGCTATTTGTAATCGAAGAAACATCTGCTAAGGTCTCTGCAGTTTCCACATCAATGCTGTATCCGGTATAGTCAATACTTGTTTTTTCAACACGAATTCCCGCTGTAAATGAAAAGGCAGCTCCTAGTTTTTGTTCAATCATTCCATAAGCAGCAAAGATATCTTCTTCCGCATCATAGTTTTCTGGTACAAATTCTTCCAGTGCCAATTCTCCATTTTGGAAATCTAAGTTCCCAAGATATTCTCGTGTTGCAAAGTTTCCAGATTTGTAGCTGTCTCCTGCAAGGTAGCCCGGAATTGTCTGATCTGCATAGGCTACATCTGCCATGTTATTGACACCCAATACATCGCTTACGTAATCATCAAATTTGTAGAAGCTATTGTCACGCAACTTTTCTTTGCTTTTGAATTTGAATCCAAACTTTAAAGCATTCTTGTAAGTTCCGGTAGCATTGATTGGAATCAATACGTTTGCCAGGGTATTCATTTTGCGCTCTCTAGTAAATTTATTTTCTTCAGTTGCCTCATCAAAAACAAGGTTAGAAGGATCATTATAGTCGCCATTGGTTGGAACCAATGTTGGATATCCAGTTCTTGAGAAATCTTGGAATACAAAGATGTCTTCATCATTTTCAAAGCGAATATAACGCTCGTTTGGTCGCTTTTCTTGTGCTTGAGAGATGCCTGTTTTCCAATCAAAGGTCACTGAGTTCCAAAGAACATGCTCCCCGCCTAAAGAGAGTTTATAGACGCGCTGCTGCTCCAATCGCGTATTTTTACTATCTCCATTATTGATACCCCCTTTGGTTTGTCTGCGGACACTAGCTTCAGAAATACCATTGGCATCGGGTTGTTTGATCTTTCTAAAACGAAGACGATATCTGTTTTCCCAATCGTCTCTTTGATTCAATAACGATTTAAAGAAAAGACGATTGTTTTGGTCAATTTTAAAGTCTAAGTTCGCAGAAACACTCTTGCGATCTCTTTTGACATCATAACGACGAATGTCATGTTCTCCAACATAAATGCTACCATCATCTTCTTTCACCCATTCAAACTCTACATTGTCAGAACCATAGTCATTTGAGTTCAATGAAGTATTTAAAACCACACCTAACTTGTCGTTAAAAAAGCGATTCGCTACGATAGCAGAAACATTGTACATAGGGTTGTTTCTCACGGTATTGATTCCATAAGAACCTGTCACTGAAGCTCTGAAAGTAGCGGGTGCCGATCTGGTAATGAGGTTGACAGATCCTCCAATTGCATCTGCCTCCATATCAGAAGTGACTGCCTTGTTTACCTCTATGGTTTGAATCATATCAGACGGAATCAAGTCCATTTGAATACGTCTGTTGTCTCCTTCAGCAGAAGGAATACGATCTCCATTCAATGTCACTGAATTGAGTTGAGGTGCCAAACCTCTAATGATGATATCTCTCGCTTCTCCTTGGTCATTTTGCATGGAAATTCCCGGAACTCTTTTTAAGGCATCTCCAATATTGGCATCAGGAAATTTTCCAACCTGGTCGCTAGAGATGATGTTGGTGATGTTGTTTTTTGAACGTTGCATGTTCAATGCTTTTGCCTGCCCTTTTCCGATACTTCCTTGGATCACAACTTCCTCCATGGTATTGATATTCGGTTTTAATTGTACGTCAAATGCTATTTTTGACTGGTTTACAGTCAAGGCCATTAATGCTTCTTGATATCCAAGAAAAGAAACACGAACATCATAAGTCCCGCTCGGTAGATCCACAAGCTCATAATAACCATTAAAATTGGTATACGTTCCTGTTTTGAGTGCATCAATTAATAAGGTGGCTCCCGGAAGGGGTTGATTGGTTTCGTCTAAAACTCTTCCATACACCCTTCCTTTTTCCTGACTATAGGTAAGGGCGGTGATGAATAATGCGATAATAAAGAGGTTTTTTTTCATGAGTAAATGAATTGTTGGTTTTGTTTTTTTGTTGCACGTAAAATTAAATGCATCTAGCTTGGTAATATCATCTCTGAGTTATCAAAATACCTGGTCTTTTTTATGAGAAGGTTATGGTTTATGAGCTACTACTGCAATTCTTTCATATTTCTTTGAATTCAGTTAACATTTTATTTAAAAACAATGCAGTATGTGTAGCGGTATTCTGGTTTTATTGAAAGAATCGCAATGTAAGAAGCGCTGTGTTGTTTTTTTGTAGGTGGCTCTTCCCTAAATGTCAGTTGTTTAGTGTCCGCTTCTGTTCAATAAGAGTAGGTTTTACGGAGTAGTGCTTTTTTCTCTGAGAATACTCTCCCTTTGGGGCTTTGAATCGTTTCTAATTTTATATTTTTGAACAAATTCTGATGCTTTTATGAAGATACATTTTATTGCCATTGGCGGAAGTGCCATGCACAATTTAGCCATTGCACTACACAACAAAGGATACCAAGTAACGGGAAGCGATGATGCCATTCACGACCCGTCAAAAACAAGATTGAATTCCTATGGATTGTTACCAGAAGCCTTTGGTTGGTTTCCTGAGAAAGTAAGCACAGATCTTGATGCTGTCATTCTTGGCATGCACGCAAAAGCAGACAATCCTGAGTTGCTAAAAGCACAAGCATTAGGACTGAAAATCTACTCATACCCAGAATTTTTATACGAGCAATCCAAAGACAAAACACGGGTAGTGATTGGAGGATCGCACGGAAAAACAACCATTACTTCCATGGTATTACATGTGTTAAACTACCATGAAAGAGAAGTAGATTATATGGTGGGGGCGCAGTTAGAGGGGTTTGAGACCATGGTGCACCTTACCGAAGAGAACGAGTTTATGGTATTGGAAGGCGATGAGTATTTGAGCTCACCCATCGATAGAAGGCCGAAGTTTCATTTGTACAAACCCAACATTGCCTTAATCAGTGGAATTG
The DNA here is from genome assembly GCA_042091715.1 of Polaribacter sp. Lineage (GTDB taxonomy): Bacteria > Bacteroidota > Bacteroidia > Flavobacteriales > Flavobacteriaceae > Polaribacter. The sequence goes on from JBELGW010000052.1 coordinate 12,864, forward strand.
CCTGGGATCATATCAATGTCTTTCCAACCTTTGAGAACTATGTGGAGCAGTTTGCAACCTTTACAGATTCACTCGTAAACGGCGGAATCATGGTCTATAACGAAAGCGACGCAGCCGTGAAAGAGGTGGTAGAAAACTCAACCAACTCCATTAAGAAATATCCCTATGCACTGCCAGAGCACTTCATAGACAATGGTACTACCTACTTAGAAACTCCAGAAGGTGATTTGCCCTTAGAGATATTTGGAAATCACAACTTAGAAAATCTGGCAGGAGCCAAGTGGATCTGCCAACACATGGGCATTGATGAAGATGATTTCTATGAAGCCATTGCCTCTTTCAGTGGTGCGAGTAAACGCTTGGAGAAGATCGCAGAAAGCTCAGAAACTATCGTGTTTAAAGATTTTGCGCACAGTCCAAGTAAAGTCGCTGCAACCACAACTGCTGTAAAGGAGCAGTATAAAAATCGCACATTGCTGGCTTGTTTAGAATTGCATACCTATAGTTCTTTGAATGCCGAATTTTTAGCCGAGTACAAAGGAGCACTCGATGCTGCAGACAAAGCCGTAGTGTTTTATTCGCCAGACGCAGTTGCCATCAAACAACTCGATGCGGTTACTGCCGCACAAATAGCCAACGCATTTGAACGCGAAGACCTGATCATTTTTACAAACCCTGCTGAGTTTAAAGACTTTTTATATGCACAAAACTTCAAAGACAGCGCACTCTTGTTAATGAGCTCAGGAAATTATGGGGGCTTGGATTTTGATGCCTTAAAGGCCTTGATTTAGATCTTATTCCATAAGACTCTTTTGTGAAACTGAATGTCACTGAGCCCGTTTGCCACATATAAAAATGAGGTTTGCTATAAAGTGCCTTGAATAAAAGTGTTCGCTTCTCTTTTTGTTTGATCTTTTTCTTCAAACGAATATTGTCCGGTTGGTACTTTTTGGGTGTTTTTAATCGGGCAAACATTTGTTGATTTCGTTCTCGATTCAAATCAGTAGTATACTCCATATACCCATGCAGCTCTGTTGGGAGGTATCGTAAGAATTCCACTCGTTTTAAATTGCAATACAATGCACAGGATACATATAATGTTGTGTACTTACTTGTAACACACGCACAATCCCAGTCAATTGTGCCCGACTGCAATTCTTTTTCAATGCTATTTCTACCAGAAATATCTTGTGAAATGGTCAAGCATTGAGTTGCAAAAATAAGGTGTCTTTATAGCTCATCATTAAAAATTTGCGTTACGGTAGCAATCATTTTAGGTGTATCTGCATAGGTAAGCTGATAACATGGAAGCTTCGAAAACCAATCTAAAAAGGTTTGGGCATTATTTGCCAAGGGCGAAATCCAAGCATCTGGAACCAATTGCTCAAATGCAGCTACCTGTGAAATGGGTGAAACTTCGAGTTCAATATTCGCATCATACTTGATAAATATAAGCGCCTTACAAGGCAATTCTAAATCGTAGGCAATTTTTTTAGGAGGTAAATAACGTACAATTTTGTTGAGGCTTTTAAAATGGAACTCAGCACTGCTTTTTAATTCAGGATAGTGGGGTAGCAAAACGGGAACACTATTTTTCTTAATAGAAATTGCAGCAGGGTGACTTCGGATGTGTTGGTTGCTGTCTACAGGGACAAAATCATCTGCAATACAGGGATATCCGTGTGCATGTAAGAGTGCTAATGAAGTACTCTTTCCATTTCCTGAATCTCCTAAAAACAACAAAGAGTCTTTGCCATTGCTCACTGCAGAGGCATGAAAAACACCCATCCAATCGGCTTCTGGTCGCTTGTAAATGTCGATGAGTACATGCATAGAAACCTTCCCTTTCAATACATGAACTTCAGAAACAGACCAACGACCAATCAATTCTTTGTTTTTTAGAAACACCAATGTTTCTTCCTGTTCAAAGAGTTGGTAGTGGAAGACCTCACTGTCTATTGGATCAACTTCGAGTTCGAGATGTGCAATGGCAGGGTGAATTTCCGATTCGAGAAATTCTGTTTCATATTCGATATAGAAAAGAGCGTTGTTTATGTTGTAATATTTCTTCGAACTGAAATGAGTGGGTGTCTGGAGCACAGGCGCTTCAGGAGTCTCTTTTCCCTGAGGGTTTGTGTTTTCATGATACATACGAGCTGTGTCTGAAACAAAATCACGAATCGCATGATCAGGTGCATCGATGGTCTCTTTGCAAAATGCTTCGATACTTTCCAGGGGAAATCCTTCAGAAATTTTTGAAAAAATGCTTTCCACAATCGGGTCAAATACAACATAAGCATTGGGTTGCTGAAACCATACAATAGATTTGTCTTCAACTTTTTTTGAAAGAAATGGCTGCATAGAATAAAGTTAAGGGGTAAAGGTAGGGGTTCTCATTAGGGTAAACAAAAAACCTCGAAATCACTTTCGAGGTTTTTTATGTATGCAGGGTTAATTAAATCCATCTCCGGGAGTTGTTGGAGCTGACGAGGCTTGCGCGCTTTTGGGGTTGAGCATGATGTAGGTTCCAATGGCTGTTAAGGCAGCATATTTACCATAGCTACCAATTTTTTTCATGGCCTCTTTTCTCGTGATATTTTCAGATGTGTTCTTCATGATTGAACTGTATTCGTTTATGTTATTGTATGAATAGTTTTTTATGGATGCGTCCGTTTTCAGTACTAACGGATACGATGTAAATACCCTGTTGAATCGCATTAGGAAGCTCGATTTGTATCGATGCTCCATGGTTAACGGTGCTATCTAGGATCGTTTTCCCTAAAATAGAGTGTACTTTAACCTGTGCTTTTTCGCTGTTTAATCCAGTAACTTTTAATGTTCTATTGGCAGCCATAAAGATATGTGCATTGCTAAGAGTTGCGTCATCAACGCTTAAGGTTTCTGATGCAGTGGTGATGAGGTAAAAACGACCAACACCATTTTGATTTGCATCCAAGGTTACCTCATAAGAACTTCCTGCTTCATCAAGACGCACTTTGGTGCCATTGAGTCGGTCTTCCAAAAAGACCATAAGTCCTTCAGGCAAGTTGGTTGCATTCATAGCGAAGGTCAACGCTTTACCAGCTGTTGCTTTGACTCCAATAGGCACAATCATTTCTTCAAAGTTGTTGTCTGGTAAAGATTGTATTCCAAGTTTTCTCCCGTTGCTATTTGCTAAGGCTTGTGTATACAATTGAAATGAATTCTCAATACCATCAAAAATAGAGCTGTCATACCCGTTATCCCATCCAGTAGTTACGCC
>JBELGW010000053.1:0-16009 GCA_042091715.1 Polaribacter sp.
ATAGTATTAATGGTTATATTCTTGATAAACATGAATATGACAATGCCTGACAATCCTATTACTATTATTTTATTTATCGGATTTTGGATGGGGTGTTGTTATCTCATTGTACCTTCCTTTATTCATAAATATTTGAAATTAATTGGGTTCTGTTACACATCTATAATACTATACTTTCTCTATTTTCGCTTGTTTTCGGGAGGTGATGAAGCATATTTACAAATAAGGAAGGACATTTATTTAGAGATTTTTTTAGTTCCTATACCACTACTCTTTTGTTTGTGGCTATACGAGCAATGGAAATGGCTACAGCAATTAAAAGCAGGAAAAGCTCAAGCGGAACTTGCATTATTACGTACCCAAATCAACCCGCATTTTTTCTTCAATACCTTAAACAATCTGTATGCATTGACCATTAAAAATTCGAAACAAGCTCCAGAAGTCATCTTAAAATTATCTGACATGATGCGCTATACCATTTATGAAGGGGAAAAAGAAATGGTAAAATTATCTGATGAGATTTCCTATTTGAAGAATTATATTGACTTACACAAAATCCGTTATCAGAAATCTGTAGAAATTATTTTTAACCATCCTACTGAGACCAATACAAGCATTGCACCTTTACTTTATATCATCCTACTTGAGAATGCATTTAAACACGGTATTGAAACACTTACCGAGAGTGCTTATATTCATATTGACTTGTTTGAAAAAAACGAATGGATTTGTTTTGAGATTGAAAACAATTTCGATTCCAATGAAATATCGGTATCCAATGGAATAGGGTTGCAAAATTTAAATAAGAGACTGTCATTACTCTACAAAGAGCAACATGCAGTACATGTTGAAAAAACAGCGAATACTTATAAAACCACTTTAAAAATAAAGAAATATGCTTAGTTATATGATCGTTGATGATGAACCTTTGGCACATGAAATCATTGAAGAATTTTGTAGTATGATGCCTCAGGTAGAGCTCAAGAAAAATTGTTACAATGCCATGGAAGCCATGCAGTACTTGAATGGCCACAGCGTAGATTTTATGTTTCTGGATATCAACATGCCCAAATTAAAAGGTTTGGATTTTTTAAGAACCCTAACAATACCTCCCAAGACCATTATTACAACCGCTTACAAAGAGCATGCTTTGGAAGGTTTTGAATTAAATGTGGTGGATTATCTTATCAAGCCCTTTTCTTTTCAGCGTTTGGCAAAGGCTGTTCATAAAGTGGCTGATACAGTCAATAACAAAAGTATTGCCCCAGAGCCATCCAATCTTACGAATACTCCTGCGCGTTTTTTTGTAAAAGGAGATAAGAAACAACATCAAATTGACTTGAACAATTTGAACTATATTGAAGCCTATGGAAATTACACGAAACTGTTTTTAAAAGATCAAATGATCGTGAGTCACGAAAAGATTTCACATTATGAAATGCTACTCTCTAACAATGATTTTTTGAGAGTTCATAAGTCGTTTATTGTCTCCATTAGTAAGATCAAATTTATTGAAGGGAATCGGATTATTATCGGTGATTCCAAAGTTCCCATTGGACAAACCTATAAGAGTAGGGTCCAAGATTTATTTAATGGATAAATGGTATTCGAAAAGCACATTGCATCACAACACGGATACATTTTATTGGGATACTGATAAAGGAATGATTTAAAAGTCTATCAATATGTAAATTTCAAAAAGCCACTATGTCTTTTTTATACGCTCGAGATACAAAACAACCGCCTCTTTATAACTCGCTCCAATCGGAACTTCTATGTTGTTAACATCAATTTCATGAGATGAGAACGCTGTAATTTTAGTGGTATTGATGATAAAAGAACGATGTATTCTTAGAAAATCGTGTTTTGACAGCTCTTTTTCCATGTCTCCTAGCTTGTATTTAGAAACTAGGTTCGTACTATTTGTCAAATGCACTTTGACATAGTCTTTTAAGCTTTCAATGTACAGAATGTCATCAAGATGTATCTTGTGCTGCTTGCTTCCAGATTTTATAAAAATACAATCGGTTACCGCAGTGTCTTTTCGTGCAGCAGGAATGCTCGATGAAGTCTGCCGAACATATCTATCTATTGCTTGCATAAAACGTTCGAATGTAATTGGTTTCAACAAATAATCTACAATTTCAACTTCGTAACTTTCCAATGCATAATCTCTGTACGCAGTTGTAAATATTGTTTTTGGTGGATTTTTTAGTGTTTTTAGAAAATCAAGACCTGTTAAATGAGGCATTTTAATATCTAGAAACATCAAATCAATTTCTTGAGTATTCAGAATTTCAAAAGCTTTCAGTGCTGTATGACAGGTAGCAACAACCTCTAAGGAATCTATTTGAGAAATATGATTTTCTATAAGGCGAATAGCCAGAGGCTCATCATCAACCAGTAAACAACGTGTTTTCATAAAATTTAGTGATTATTATCTATTGTCAATGTTACCGTAAATACCTTTGAACTCCTATCAATATGAAGTTTATAATTTTCTTTATAAATCAAATGTAGCTGTTTTTTTATATTTTGCAAACCAATAGGAACTCTTTCCTCCCCTTTAATCCCTGAAGCAATTGTATTTGAAATAATACATGTAAATTGCTTTTCGTTATTGTAAAACTCGAGATCAATTTTAGGAGCACCACCATCTTCTGCTGCTCCATGTTTAAAGGCATTTTCTAAAAGAGAAAGTAATATCAGCGGAGCAATCTCTCCATCCTGTTCAATATGATTGCCAAAAGATATTTGCAATCGATCATCATAGCGCAACTTCTCTAATTCAATGTAGTTTTCCAACAAGGTTATTTCAGAAGATAACGACACATATTTGCCATCACAGCGATACAATACATGATCTAGAATTTTAGAGAGTTTCTCGATAGATGTTGGCGTTTTTGGAGAGTTCTCTATGGAGAGAATGTAAATATTGTTTAAGGTATTGAATAAAAAGTGGGGATTCAATTGGGCTTTTAACATCTTTAATTCGGTAGCCACTTTTTCCCTTTGAAAAGCTAGATCTCTTTCTTTTAACTCCATAAAATTCGTTAAATACTTGGCCGCTAGAAAAATAAAAACAGTAGCGTATATCATTGGAAGATAATAGAGTACTAAAGTTTTTGTTTCCGTAAGTATTTCAACAATTGTTTCTTGTTGAAATGGAGGCTGTCTTGCCAAAGGTTCTCCCACGTAAACCACTAATATTCGTGCAAATACAATACATGCATAAGCAGATATTAGAAACAAAATACAAGAAAGTATGTATTTTTTTTCGTTCAGAAATTTTGGAATGATAAAATAGGCAATAAAATAAGATGCTAAAATTTTAGGAATCAGTAAACAGGTGTTGAAAACTAAAACGAATAGTATGGAAAGTTCATCTAAGACAAAACTTTTAGGAATTAACAATACTAACATAGCAAACCAAAACAAGACATGCTTTAGTATTCTTTTTTGCTGTATTGTTCTTACTAATTCTGTAAAATAGGACATTTCTCTTTTTTTATATAAGTGCATAAAAGTACATAAAATATGTAATTGACCTGTGGTCATCGATGTAATTATCGATAACATAGACCAACACGTTGTTTTTAATGACGAATACTGTTTGTAGGCAATTATGCTATAAATACCTCTAAAATGAGCCTGTTTATATCCCTTTCATTTTTAATGAATGAAAATGATACACTTTTGCCCTGTAAACTAAAAACAGCTATGAATAAAAGTCACAGTCTATCAAGGAAAAATAATTCACTTCAAAAACACAACAACTCATGACATGCTATTTTTCAAAACTTAAGCGACAGAATGCATTTGACGCCTCAATGATAATAAACAATTATAAACAATACCCAAAAAAGCAATTTATGTTACCCTATCTAAAAAAAACAATACTTCTTTTCTTTCTCTGTGTCAATATCAATATGCTTGCGCAATCATCGCAGAAGGTGTCCATTACCGGAACCATTCTTGATAAAGACACCTGTACCCCTTTAGAATATTCAACAGCTGTCCTATTAAAAGATCAAACAATTGTATCTGGTGTGAGTGCCAATGAAAAAGGAGAATTCAACTTAAAAGTACTCCGAGGTAACTATGCCTTAAGATTGGAGTTCATTGGATATCAACCTCTTGAGTTTCCTGTGCAGGAATACACAAAAAACTTAGATTTAGGAAATGTAGCATTGTCTGTTGATTCAGTTACATTAGAAGATATCGAAATTACTGCTGAAAAGTCTTCTGTTGAGTATAAGCTCGATAAAAAAGTGTTCAATGTAGGAAAGGATCTAATTTCAAAAGGAGGTTCGGTAAGCGATATCTTAAACAATGTACCCTCGGTAACCGTAGACGATATAACTGGAGGTGTGCGTTTAAGAGGCAATGAAAATGTTCGAATTTTAATTAATGGGAAGCCTTCTGTTCTTACAAGCAATAATGGACTGTCACAAATTCCAGCAAGTCAAATAGCACGTGTGGAAGTATCGACCAATCCCTCTTCAAAATACGATGCAGAAGGAACTGCTGGTATTATTAATGTCATCTTAAAAAAGAATAAGAAAGGTGGTTTTAGTAGTGCCATTCAAGTAACGGCTGGCACTCCCAAAAGCAACGCATTGAACTACAATGTCAATTACAAAACAGAGAAATTCAATATCTTTTCTAATTTAAGTCGCAGAGCCATAGAAGCACCAGGAACCTTAGATTATGTTCAAATCAACACCAATGATCAAGGAATCATTTCTAAGAGTAAACAGCATGTAGGAATAGTACAAAATTTTAAATTGACCAATTTGTATCTTGGCGGTGATTATTATATAGATAACAAAAATACCTTGACTTTTAGCTACTACCTAAGGAATAATAGGAGTTCTAATACGACGAATTATTCCTACGATTTTTTTGACAGTACAGATCAGATGGACCGAAAAACAATCGCTACAAATTTGTATGAAGAGCCTCAAAATGCAAATCAACTGGAGATAAATTATGTAAAAACATATGAGAAAACAGGAAAAAAATTCACTGCGAACCTACAATATGATTTTTGGAACGATGATGAGAATGAATACATTACAGAACAACAAATCTTCCCTGTATTCACCGCTGAAAACGAATTGCGAAGTCGCGATGTCGAAAGCAGTAAGGACCTATTGTTTCAAGCCGATTACGTGTTGCCAATATTCGAGAAGTCTCATGTAGAGATGGGAATTAAAGGTGAAATTAGACGCATCAATAGTGATTATAAGGTTTGGGATAATGAGGTGCTAATTGATAGCCTAGACAACCTTTTGCATTATGATGAAAAGATTTATGGCGCTTATGTTCAATACGGAAACCGAGAGAAAAAATTCCAATACTCACTTGGACTTCGTTTAGAACATTCCAATACGAGAAGTACAGACAGAAAGGCTATTTTTCTCAATCACAAGAAATATACAGATCTATTTCCTACCTTATTTTTAACGTATAACTTCTCTGACTCGAATAGCTTACAATTTAGTTATAGCAAACGTATTACGAGGCCACGCTTTTGGCAACTAAACCCTTTTGGAGGGATCGCAGATAGAAATAATATTCGTTCTGGAAATCCCGATTTAAATCCAATGTACACCAATGCTGTTGAATTTGGAATGCTAAAAAGATGGACTAGATTTTCCATAAATCCATCCATTTACTTCCAAAGATCAAACAATATCTTTGAAATGATTACCTATAAAAACTCAAACAATGCCATCATTTCATTACCGGTAAACTTGGGTTCTGAAAATAGATATGGGCTAGAGTTAGTATCTACATTCAAACCTTATCAATGGTGGAGATTGTCAGCAGATATTAATTTTTATGGATTCAATCAAGTAGGAAGTTACGATGGCACCAATTATGATGCAAGTAACACAACTTGGACCTCTCGTTTAAATTCTACATTGAAGTTTTCAAAATTTTCAGTACAGTCTACTGTAAACTACCAAGGTGCAAGAAGAAGTGGACAAATGTATACCAACAGTGTTGCATGGTTCGATCTTGGAATGAGTAAAGATTTTTTAGAAGATCGAATGACCCTTACCTTGAACGGTTCGAATCTTTTCAACTCAAGAAACACTAAATACAACATCAATGGAGCTGACTATAGTTTGAAAGTGAACAGTGATCGTTCTCAAAGGAGAATTTCTGCAACACTCATCTATCGATTTAATAGAACAAAAAAAGAACGTGATCGTTTGCCTGATTAACTCAGTAGTCAACACCTTAAAAGCAGTGCATGGTAGCACTGCTTTTTTGGTTGTATAATGAAGTGAATGCTATAGTTGGCCTATTCATTTATACGCCATCACACTATTTGCTGTTCTCATCTAAGGGACCACTCCTCTCGAACAAGTCATGGATTAAATGCTGTTGTTCTTTCGGTGTTACCTCTTTAAAATACTGCAGTAGCTCATTAGAGGTAGCATAGCGGTTGGTCTGTTTCTTCACCCTTCCTGTATAACTTCGCCAGTCAGTGATAAAACGTTGTAAGGCCAAATTCACCTGATCCTCTCCTATTTGTTCTTGCAGTCTATACATGGCAAGTACTCCTTTGTAATAATGTACGAAATCTTGATTTTCTACCAGTGCAAGTCATGGTTCACTCATTGCTTTTTTGCGCTTGTTATCGTAGATTTCTTTTTGTAATTCCAAAAACTGCTGTACTTTTTCTTTGGAATATTGGTTCTTTAAAACCATTAATGCTGCATATTGTGACAGGGTTTCTAAAATAAAATTGCGCCCTTGAACATTTGCCCCTTCTACTTGCATTGCAAACCATTGATGAGCAACTTCATGCGCAGTAATAAAAAATACCATGTCAGCATCGGCTGTATCATCTATATTTAATACAAACCCCATCGCCTCTGAAAATGGAATCATATTGGGAACACATCAAGCAAATCGAGGGAAATAGAATTTCTATCGAATCCTATGTCATACCTATTGGTAAAGTCTACAAAAAGAATATTGAATTGTTACTGCAGTAATCAGGGTTGTAAGTGCATTACTCTTTATGATATATAATCAAGATCATGTCAATATAAAATACATGCAACCGCAAAAAAAAACGCACTCTTGCCTACCTGACACCATAAAAATATGGCATTCGATTCACGAATGCCATATGGTATTTTTCAACAGCACATTAGCGCTATTTTTTAATAATGGTATTTGTATCTTTTAACTTCTAGAAATGCGCTTGTCAAGTGCGTATAGGTTTTCAACATCGTGCCCGTGCAGTTCGTACACTTTGACAGCATGTCTCATTTTTTGTTCTTCCTCTTGTTGTTCGTTTACAAACCATTGTAGGAAAAGCTCTGATGCTACATCATTCTCTTTTCTCGCTGCCAAGAATATCTTGTGAATGGATTTACTCACTTGAATTTCTCCGTGTAATGCAGTCTGGTACAAATCAAGAATCGATTCAAATTCATGGTTTACTTGTGGCACAACTGGAGCGTATGCAACTCCTCCATTGTCGTTTATAAATTTGAAAATTTTAAGCATGTGATCTCGCTCTTCGCTTGACTGATCGTAAAAAAACTTGGCACTATGATCAAATCCTTGTTGATCACACCATGATGCCATTGCTAAATATTTTGAAGATGCCGTTGCCTCCATTTTAATCTGCTCATTTAAGAGGTCGATTACTTTTATATTAATTGATAAATTTTCTCTTATTAAATCTTCCATAATTGTGCTTTTTTCTAATTTTTGATATCCAAATTTAAGGAAAATCAATCAAAAAAAGCAGTGAATCAACAGTTTATGGTTGGTTTAATTCTAAATAAGAGGAACTAATTACGAAACTATTTCTGTCTCTAAAGGAGTAAAAAGCTGCTGCAACTTTTTCTTTATCACTACAATATCTGTAGTTTCTAATATTAGAATATGTTGTCTGTTGCAAAGTGTTACGATTTCAATACCACTGTGGTCATTATAGAAATGAGCATCAATATAAATCGATTCAATTCTATTCCTAAACTTTAGCAATTCGCAAAAGTTGAGTAGTATTTCCTTCTCATGGAAATTTAATAGATACTTATTTGAAGTCTTTGTTAGTGTAATCACGGCGCAAAAATACAATTATTTAGAACAAATACAAATAAAAACCTCACTTTATGGAAAGATTCACTGTATAAATAATCTTCATAGTACCTAGTAGATCAAGCTAGGGATACGATCCAAGCATCAACCGCCCAGACAACTTAAACTATTAGTCAATATTTCTCCAAACAGGAATGGAAATACTGCTTTGACCTGTAAAATTTATGGTTAAAGGAACTTTGGCATCTTTGACACTTTCTGTATTGACGTCTTTCCCGGTTCCATAATTTATTTGTGCATTGTTATTTTTGTTCACATTCACCACAACTACAAATCGACTCCCTTTCTCAATTTTTTTACTAATCAATTTGGAGTTTTCAAAATGTATAGTATGAAGTTGATTTTGTTGGAATAATATTCTTTTCTCTCTATTTTTCGCATAACTGGCTCTACCGATATAGTAACTCAGATGAAAATAGGTTCCTTCAGGTGTTAGTTGATACAAAATTACCGAGAAGTCAACATCTTTTTTGTTGATACTAAACTCTAAATCACCGAAAAAAGATCCGTTCATGACCATGTCTTCTTGCAACATATCAGATTTAAAAATCAAACCGTCTTCTAGATTGATTTTTTTCCGTTCGAGCGGCCATGGATAATATTCAGTGTTTTGCATATTATTTCGATCCTTGAAATCAACAGTTAAGGCTATTTTGGATGTATTAGATTTAAAATTTAAAGCATGGAATGCATTCTTTTTCTCATCCATTAAATGAAACTTCAATGTATCATTAGTCATTGCACTTATACTTGGTTTGTGCATCCAAGTATTGGTTCCCATGACTTGGAAGTTTACTTTGTCTTTTAAAAGTCGTGGCTTTTGTTTTCCTTTTAAAATATAATCAAACCATTGATACATGATGTCTTCTTCAATGGATATCATAGCCACTTCATCTAATACATGCCCTCTTAACTGGTTTTCTGGCTTTGTTTGTGCAGTCCAATGATCATAGGGCCCAACCAATAAATAATGATTTGGATTTTTGACATATTTATGATGCTGATTGTAATAGTACATGGCTCCTCTTTGGGAATCGTCATAATACCCGGTAATGGTTAGAATAGGAATGTCAATTTTTGCAAACTCTCCTTTATATGGAATCATTTTTTTCCAAAAATCGTCATAACTAGGATGCTGCATATAGGCATTCCATGAGGTATTTGTTTGACCATCTAAACTATCGAGCTTGTAGAATGAGACGCCCGTTTTATACCAAGTGTCTTTTAAGGTATTCTAACGCTTCACATCTTGGGAAGCCTTAAAATCTAGGAATTTATTATTGGTGACATAAAAATTCCAAGAATACGAATAGTGGTGTAGCACATTGTTCTCCATAGGATAGTCAATTCCCGGGGCAATGGCAACCATGGGTACAATGGTTTTTAAAGTAGGGTGTACTTTGTGTTTCATAGATGCCCATTGTGAAAACCCATTATAACTACCACCAAACATGGCTACTTTTTGATTGGACCATGGTTGTTTACTGATCCAATCAATCACCTCATACACATCTGTGTGTTCGTATTCAAGAGGTTTTACAGCACTTTTACTTAATCTTTTTCCTCTTGTATTGGCAATCACGCCAATATATCCTTCAGAAGCAGCTAACATTGCAGCAGGTTCATTGGTGCCTGCATAAATAGAAAAAGTGAGTATTGCATCCTTTTTCATACCCGTATCTTCTTTTCTTTGCACCAATACAATGGAAACCTCTGCACCGTCTTTCATCGGAATAACAATACGATCATTTATGTCATATCTACGTTTGTGATCTTGTTTTATTTCTTCGGAGAAAATAGCTCTGCTTGCCGCATAAACCGTTTTTAAAAAATATTTTTTGAGCAAATCTTTTGCAGTTACTAAGGGAATTTCTTTGGTGGTAATGCTTTGATAAGTCCTATCAAAATTAGAAATAAAGTAATCGGTTCCGTCTCTTAGTATGAGGGTTTTGTCTAGATTGATCACATGATGATCATCCGATTTCATGAGATACTCCCTGTAAGATTCTTGAAATGTTTTTGCAAAATCTGTAGAAAGTTTAGCTTTTACATAACACAGATACAAATCTAAGTACACACTTTTTTCTCTAGGTGTTTCTCGTATTTTTTTGCTAATAGTTTCCAATGCTGCTTTATAATCAGCTTGAATTAACTGAAATTTAAACAAGTCTAATGCTGATATATTTTCAGTACCACATGCTGCTGTCAATTGCTGCATTTGATGCGCAAGAGCTATTGAATCTGTTATTTTTACTTTATGAAAGGGAATCCCTTGCCCAAAAGAGGCAACAGATAATATACAGAATAGCAGTAGTATGATTTTCTTCATGCTGAATGGCTAAAATAGGAGTTACTATTTATTGGGGTTAGCATAGGTAATCAGTTCCTCTACGTATGAAAAATCGCCTTGCGTTTGTGTCAGTTTGATAAAGTTCTTTATTTGGGGAGCATAGAGCCATACGTCTTCTATAGCCGCGTTGTATCCTCTCGAATTCGTAATTTCCCCTGTGTATTTGATAGTGTATGCCATAAAAGTTCCCGCTTCCACTGTTTCTTCCTTAAAAGAGAGTACTTCTGCATCCTGACGTTGTGCTCCTTTGGTACCATCTTGACTCGTCCATTTGTTTTCATACACCCACTTTTTACCTACTTTAAGTGGCCAACGATACTTTGGTGTGTTACTGTCATCGACTTTTACGAGAGCTGACACTGGAATTGTATCATTTTCCATGGCCATGTGCAATACACCGTCTATACTAACTATTTGTCTTGTATCCTCTCCATTCGACCGAACCTCACCCTTTGTAGTGACCCCTTTGTATTTTCAAGTCCATTTTTCACCAATGTGTAATCATCAAGTATGGGTTGTTTTGTCTCATATTGTGATGTTTTTGCGCATGAATATAGCATTAAGCTTATAAACAGCTGTACAAACAAATATCTTTTATTCTTTTTTCCGAAGCTTTTCATGTACGTATTTTTTTTAAAATTAGATGGTGTATTTCTTGTTACAAATCAAGGCAATATTTTCAAAAACCAAAAGAGAAAATATATGAGCGTCAAAATACGACTATTAGCGCAGAGTTATTTTCCAAAAATTGCAAGAATCCCAGCAGATAGCGTTTGCTTCCAATTCAAATAACTATGCCCTCCTTTGAACTCTTCATAGGTTAAATTGTACCCTTTCGCTTGAAGAATTGACCTGAACTCTCTATTCATTCCAAGCATGGATGCACCTGCGTCATATAGACCAATATTCATATAAAATCGAATCGGTAACTTTTTCGATTTTTTAAATGCAGTAATTAGTTTTCCCTGTTCGGTAGGGTACATCCAATGATTCTTTTTTTCATTAGATGTAATCCAGTAAGATCCTGACTGAGAGAGCACATTACCAATGCTATTTGAATGATTGAAGGCGATGAAACTCGCTGCATATCCTCCTCTACTCGACCCTCCCACACAAATGTCTGCAGGTGTTGTGCCGATGGCATAGTTTTTTCTAGTCCACGGTATCAATTCCTGAGCAATAAAATTTCCAAAAGTTTTACTAACCAAATCTTTATTTCTTTTTCCCATATGCCAAACGAGAAGTGTAATGGTGGGCTCAATTTTTTCTACAGCATGTAAATTATCTAAAATGATTGAAGTGGGTACCGCTGCTCTTTTCTCCGAATTACCACCATATTCCTCTCCATCAAACAATATCAACAATTTATGCGCTCTGTGAGCATTGTAATTTTCAGGTAATAAGACGGTTACCTTTCTTTCTTCATTCAGAAAAGTACTGTAAATGCTAAACTCTTTGATGCTTCCTTTCTTCACAGTAGGATTTTTCATGGCATAGGGATCAATCATTGCATCCGGCATGATTACTGAATTGTCATAAACATGTTCTATCGATCGGGAAACAAAAACATCTTCAGCTCCATAAGAATACTTTTTGAATTCATTGAATCCATAATTAAAAATGGCATCATTCGGAACCACATGAGAAGCAAAAAATAAAGCCGTATTTCCTAATTGTGAAAAACGCAAACCCATATAATCCGGCCCTCCACTCTGCATCATATATTCGGTATTTTTTGATGGAATATAAAAATAAGTAACTCGAGATGCTACTGGGTTCCCTTCAATTGATTCTATGACATGTCTATGGGCTTGTTTGTCTAAGAAATCACTTACTGCATTTGGATTGGATTGAGCATCTAACCATACATTGTACAATAGTTGTGATGGAATTTCTTTCTTTGCGATCCTCCTAATATTTTCTTGAGCATTGAATTTTTGCTCTAAAACAAAAGAGTATTCCCCACTTTCCCTCTCTTTTTCATAGGGATATAGCTCTAAAAAAAAGGTACCTGTTTGCCTTGCTGTAAAATCAATTTTTTCGATTTTTCCGGAACCATCAATGGAACTGAGTAATTGACTATTGCTGTTGTAAATATCAACAACAACATCCACAGATAATTGATCAATACTTGCTTTGATTGCTTCGCCCTGCTTTAAATATATCCTATATAAATGCTTTTGATTGGCAGCGATGCTTTGTTTGCATGCAAAATCTTTAGTAATGCGTAGTGTATCGATTGCTTCCTTTTGAGCAAATACCTGAGCAAATGATCCCATGGCACAGAGTTCAATTATCAGAAATGCAATCGTTATTTTTATATTATGGTTTTTCATTTTTTTAGAAAAGTATGTATAATTATAATGGTAATATTGTCTACTTTTGAAATAAATGTTGTTGCATTTAATGTTTCTTTTTAGAGACTAAAAACCGAACACTTTCATGCAGTAAACAACGTTTTTTCTAAGTTTATAAACCTAAACTAAAACCTTACGTAAAGACAAATTAAGTACTGAATGACAATGATTTAATAAATTTATTTTTTAAAGACCCTAGTATCCGTTTTTTTGTTGTGCTATAAACTATTCCAGTTTTTAAACTTCACCGATTGTCTGCTCGATACCTCCACCGTTTCACCGGTCGTTAGGGTGATTTGTAATTTGTTATTGAAATACGGATGAATCTCTTTGATATAATGTATGTTCACCATCTGACTTCTATTTACGCGAAAGAAAACTTTCGGGTCTAATTTTTCTGCTAATAAATTCAATGAGCGTTTGATCATGGCTTTTTCACCATTAAAATAAAGACGCGCATAATTATCTAAAGATTCAATAAAATGGATGTCAGTAAGTGGAATAAAATGACATTCCTCTCCATCTTTTATAAAGATTTTTTGATGCATTGGTAAAATAGTCGCTGCTAACTGTCTCTTTTTAGACAATTCCATTTTCACCTTTTCAATAGTCTTGGAGAATCGTTCGTCTCTTAAGGGTTTCACCAAGTAATCGAGTGCATTCATCTCAAATGCTTTGACTGCATATTGATCGTAGGCCGTGGTAAAAACCACATCGGGTACAGTGGTCAGTTCTTCCAACAAATCAAATCCAGATTTACCAGGCATATGAATGTCTAAAAATAGCAAGTCTGGCTGCAATGTGTCAATAATTGTAATGGCTTCATCCACATGACTGGCCTCTCCAACAATGTCAAACTCATGATGTTTTTGCAATGCTCGTTTCACTTCTTCACGTGCCAAGCGTTCATCATCTATGATAATCGTTCTATATTTTTTCATAGTTTGGTCTATATTGAAATTTGCAATTCGGCTGCAACATGTCCATCATTTTTCTCTCTTAAGCTAAATTTGGCCTTTGATCCATATTGAATGTCAAGACGTTTTTGTAAGTTTTGTATACCCAATCCTGCACGTTTGTAATTTGTAATACGTCCTGGATTCTCAACGGTAATGATGATGTGATTGTCCATTTTTGCAATCTCTAAACGCACAACCCCACCTCCTACTTTTAAGTCAATACCGTGTTTGATTGCATTTTCAATCAATAGCTGAATACTTAAAGTTGGTATAAGATGATTAACGAGGGTTGTATCAATGGATGTTTTTAGCTCAAGACGCTCTTCGAAACGCATTTTTTCTAGTTCAATATAGTCATGAACCAAAGCAAGTTCATCTTTAATGCTGATTAATCCTTTGTCTTTTTCGTATAAAGATGATCTTAACAAGTCAGACAACAGATCAATGGCCCTGCGAGCAATCGATGGATTTTCAATGACTAGAGATTTGATAGAGTTTAACGAGTTAAACAAAAAGTGTGGATTTAATTGCGCGGATAAATTATCCAATTCAGCTTGTTTAGCGATAAGCGAAAGTTCACTGTTTTTTTGCGCTGTAACCACCACCTTTTGATAATAATGGTACAAATGATATGCCAATAACCAAATCGACATAAGTCGAAGTCCCGTAATTAAAATCGGGTTCCAGTACAATATACTGCTTAAAAAAACTTCGTCTCTCCCTGCAACAAGTGTCCAATAGCAATACCATTTGAGGTTATTTAAGAGCACAAATAAAAAAGCCAATAAAAACACCGAAGGAACAATACGGATGAGTAATTTCTTAATAGGCAATTCACTCCAATTGGCTCCTTTCACAAATACCTTGTAGCGATGCGTTAAAAAAATTCCGATGCCAATATCCAACATGTAATTGAGGAGGGTGTAAAAAACACCATAATGGTCTCGTGTATAGACTATATAAGCCCAATACAATGCTGCAATGCTCCATCCTGACAATTGACATTGCCAATACAATGTAATGTTCCTCCCCCTATTTCTTGTGATTTGATGTATGCCCATTCCATTGCAAAGCAACAAAAATACATGTTATTCATCAAAGAAAAAGTACAAGAACGTTGAAATTAAGGGTTGAAAGTGAGTACGTAACAAAATACAGCATCATTTCAATAGGTCTTTATTTTAAAGAGGGAAAAAAAATCGGCTCTTTTCTTGATATATTTTCTTTCCCAGTATTACTACAGAAATAAAAAAACAACTAGATTTACGATAAATTTGTGGAGCAGACAGAGACTATCGCCAAAATTTCATGTGGATCGACTCCGTCAGAATCTAAATAAAATAATAAAGGTCAGCGTCTCAATGATCAGCAATAAATTGAAACCTATAACTGACCGTTATAAGGGACCTTTGGGAGCAATTAAAAAAGTAAAAATCCTCAAAACTATTAAGTAACATCAAAAAACATGAACTAAATGACCCTAGAAATACGTGCAGCCATTGAAACAGAAATTGAAACATTATTAGACTTTGAAAAGGGAATTATAGAAGCTGAAAGACCTTTTGATAATAGCTTAAAAAAAGGTGAAATTCATTATTATGATTTGCTAGACTTGATCAAAAGTAAAAAAGCGGAAGTACTAGTAGCTCTTATTGATAATGAAATAGTAGGCTCAGGATACGCAAAAATTTTGAAAGCTAATCCCTATCAAAAATATAATGAGTATGCATATTTAGGTTTTATGTATGTAAAACCCACAGTTCGTGGACAAGGCATCAATCGTAAAATTGTAAACCGACTTATTGATTGGGCACATCAAAGAAATTTAACAGAAGTGAGACTGGAGGTTTATGACGAAAATACAATCGCTAAAAACGCATATTTGAAAGCTGGGTTCAAACCAAACTTAGTAGAAATGCGCTTAGAGATAGCGCGCGAATGAAAATGATAAGTCTATTTATATGTGGCACAAAATGATACAAGAATGTCTATTTGATCATTGACAACGCACCTATTTGAGAAAAATTAAAAATCCCTTTGATGACTTGTTTTAAAGGTATATTTTTAGGGACGGCAGAATGGATATAAGGAAGGTAAACTTCCGCATATCCTGCCAAAATGGGAGTATATAAAGATAAAACTTCCGCATATAAACAAGTTGGCAACAAGCTAAAAAAACGACAGTCCTAACTTTAAAAAATCCGAAT
>JBELGW010000054.1:0-8764 GCA_042091715.1 Polaribacter sp.
CTTTATTTGTTGAAGGATTTGCAAAATATACAGAAGCTGTTGTATTGGAAAAGATGTACGGAAAAGGAGTATTATATGATCTCGCTGAAGATGTAAGAAGAAGATATTTTAGAGGCAGGACATTTACCAATGTTCATGAACCTCCGGTGTATAAAGTAGCGGGTCAAAATTATATTTCTTATGGAAAATCACTCACTGTCATGTTGGCGTTGAAAGATTTAATTGGGGAAGACCGAGTAAATAAAGTATTGAAAAAGTTGACTGATAAATATCGTTCATTAAATAAATTAGAAATAACCTCTCTAGAATTCTTAGAAAAGATCTATCAGCATACTCCAAAAGAGCAGCACGAATTAGTTAATGATTGGTTTAAAAAAGTAATTACATACGATCTAGGAATAGAAGAAAACAGTCGTTATACCGCATTAGATAATGGAAGCTTTGAAGTTACAATTCAAGTAAATGCAAAGCGTTTTGAAACAGTGGGCAATGGAGATATTCAGCCTATAAAAATAGATGAACCCTTAAAGATAGGTGTGTTTACAAAACATCCATCACTTGTAAAAAACGAGACTGCTGTGTTGCACTATCAATCACATCAAATTAACAAAGAAATCACAGAAATTAAGATCATTGTACATGAGAAACCTGTGTACATTGCGATTGATCCTTATGGCACTCGCTCGGATAAAAATCTAACAGACAACGTCATGAAGTTGTAGGTTAAAACAGGTTACTTAGTTATTGTAAATTAAAAAGGTATTGGGTTTTTAAATACTTAAAAACTCGTGTTATTTTTACAGAGCGAGTATCAAGTTTACTTGGTGCTCGCTCTTCTATGTTGAAGTTTTAACGTCTTCTTAACCCCATTAACTTTAGTACACGTTTCATGACGTATTTATCAAATGACGGAATAAACGTGATGCTACTCATTGTGAATTTAATCTTTGTATTAGTTTGCGGGAAGAATGTATTCCTCGAGGTTATTATCAATAGAGACTAAGACATCAATTTTTCTGATTTTAGTTGTTCTTAAAGAGTGAAGCCAGATTGGCAATATTTCTTGTTTTTGAGGCCTTTTGCCATAGGAAAAACGCATCCATAGTGTTAAGGAGCAAATTATAGCATCGCTAGAGCTCATATATTCAGTATAATAGGATCATTTGTCCTTTCAAAGCAATGCATTGGAGCTTTAATCATTCCTATAAATATCCTATGTCATGAAGTTATAGTTTAATTTTAAATTAGTGATAGATTGGTGAAAATAGCGTTATTATTCAAAGAAGTTAAGCCCTTTTTATTTCTTTACAATCTTGATAGAAGTACTTTTGCCATTTTCAAGTTTCAGTTTTAGAAAATAGATGCCATTTTTAAGTTCACCAATCGTAATTTCGCCAGATTTAAAATTAACTTGGTATGATTCTAATTGAGCTCCAAGAATATTGAAAATACCTATTCCATGAACGTTAATTACTGAGTTGATATTTATTTTTTCTGCTGAAGGGTTTGGATAAACACGGACATATGCACCCCCACCATCCGCATGCTGAATCCCCAAGGTACTTGAGGTTGCTTTCCAGTTGCTGGCAATACTATTATCACTATTTACATCTATCAGCTCCAAATAAAATCCATCTCCATCTGCTGTTTCAGGCCATGGTGCATCATCAAAATATTCAACTTGATCTATCTGATTCCCAAAAGCATCGGATAATACTAAATTCTGACTTTTATTCGATAAATCTCTACAAAATGTGCCAAAAGGCGCAGTTCCGTACCTATTTTGATAAGTCGTTGCATCAGATGCCAATACAATAGCAGCTCCAGCGGCTATTGAAGTATTTGCAGGGAATTGATAGGATAGTCCCAATTCACTCAAGTATATTCCCTTAAGATCCACAGTAGACGTGCCTGTATTTTGAATTTCTATAAATTCTAAGTCATCACTCTCAGGGAACTCCTCTGTTTCTGCAGGGTTGTAATCAATCTTAGTAATCACTAAAGATGGGGTTTGGACAGCATTACAGTCGTCAAATCCACCCAAATTATTTGACATCCATGTAATGCGTTCTTGTATCCAACTTTTCATATTTGCTATTTCAGAAGAAAAATTTTCTATGGTGTTCCACCGCTGATTGTCACGCACCATCGCTTCAGAGATTAAGGCAGCAGTTGTGTCCATCAAATTACTAATGGTATTGTAATTTAAGGGAGCTCCTGGGCGGGTCACTTCATAAAATCGTTTCGAGAGGTAACATTTGAATGTTGGGTTTGTAAATAGCGCATTCCAGAAATGAGCTCCAGTATTCGAAAAGTCAAATTGCCAAACATTAGTTAAACTTCGGTCAAAATAAGTAGAAAAAAAGTCCAATAAATCATTACCATAGGTTAAATTATAGTCCCAAATTGGTCCTGCTCTTAATTTTCCACAACGATCTTTGTGGTAATAAGTGCTTAAAGCATAGGCATCTACATTGGATGCAAATTCAGCCATCAAAATATAATCAACAAATGAAGGAACATCTATCACTGAAGGGAACCCGCTTACAATATCAGCGTTGCTCGCAGTTTGGTCTAAACCTAAAAAGACAGATTGAATGTAATTTGACTGTATTTCGGTAATGTCATCTGCATCTGGTTTTTCATGTATATAGCTCGCTCCATTATTATACCAAGCCTGAGGATCTTCATCAGAAACTCTATCTGTTTGTATGATATAGCCTCCTGTTACCTCTGGAAATACATCATGAGTGTCCGATAATTTTGCAATATCTACCCGATCTCCATCTCGTTTTATTTTCTCTGAAATGGCGTACAAACCAATATAATCGCCATTCAAAACCACTTCACAGTAAACTAAATTTGTTGCATATTTACCCATTGCTCTTGCGGCTTCATAAGAGATGTAATCACGCATCATGCTATCATCAAAAGCAAAAGAATTTAAAATCCAATCATTCTCCTTGGCCATTCCCAATAATTTCACATTATCGTTTTCAAAAGTATCGGCCTCCACTGTAGTAAATCCATATGGTTTTTTGGGAAGCAATTGAGAAGAAGAACCTCTTGTTTCGATGCTAATTGTTCCAGTATAATCCAAAAACTCCTCATTGCTAGCATCAGTGACATAATTTCTAGCTCCATTGGGTCTTTGAATGATTTTCATCGAAGCAAAAATGCGAGTATTATCTTGAATATCTGCCCCATTCTCCGTCTCTATAAGCACAATAGGTAAATTACTATCGGTAAATATTTGAGACCTTACTTGCAAACCGCAGAGTAAAAAAAGTATCAAAAAAAACAGTCTTTGAAGGTTTGAACTATTCGTTGTTTTTACAATCATATGTTTCAATTTTAAGTGGCAGAGCTTCTTGACCCCAAAAAATGTTCTAATCCTAAAAGTACAAAATATTAAATAAAAAAAATAACTTTCTTTCCAAGGGATATCAATGGAGTACTATTAGAACTAAAAAAAAAGTGCCGACAAACAAATGTGAGTTAGTCTTCATCTAAACACTGCCGTGTATGTTAAAGAGCGCGTCAAGATTTGTACAATGACGCGATAGTTGTTTTTGATGGCGTTAAAGAAAAATGACTAGAGCTATTTAGCTGTTTAAGAGTTGATTTACAGTGCTTTTGTATGATTGTCCAATGGGTATTTTATGCTCGTGTATTGCGATTCGATTGCCTTCAATTTGTTTGATCATTTTAACAGAGACAATAAAAGACTTGTGCACCCGAATAAACTTCGATATAGGAAGAAATTCTGCAAAAGAAGATATTTTTTGAGGACTCACAATCATTTCGTTTTTTACATATACCTTGGTATAATGTCCATAGGCTTCTATAAATAGCAAATCATCAAAATGAATTTGGTGGTGCTTTTTATCTCCTTTTATGAAAAAACTAACATTTTCTGTGTTAGATTCATGTTCAGCCAAGTGAGCGTTAACATTGTTGTTTTGAAAAGGAGGAATTGACTTGTTCACAGCTTTGATAAAACGTTCAAAACTAAAAGGTTTCAATAAATAGTCTGAAATATTCAATTCATACCCCTCAAGGGCAAATTCCTTGTAGGCGGTTGTTACAATAATGCTCGGTGGGTTGGAGAGTGTTTTTAAAAAATCAAAGCCTGATAATTTAGGCATATTGATATCTAAAAAAAGTAAGTCAATAGTGCTGTTGTTCAAATGCTGCATTGCCTCAAAAGCATTATAACAATTTCCGCTTTTTTCTAAATGAGGTAAACTTTCACAATACTTTTCAATAATGCGATGTGCGATTGGCTCATCATCGACAATTAAATAATGGTTCATCTCGTTTCGATTTTAAGCGATAATTTATACATAGATTTTGTAGTTTCAATCTTTATTTGGTGTCGATCAGGATATACCAATCCCAAACGTTGTTTCAAATTTTCCAATCCAATACCAATGGGCTTCGCTCTTTGAGCAGCTTCAAAATTATTTTCAATTTCAAAATAAATCGCAGCTGCATCTGTCTTTAGACTCATATGAATATACGCTCCCTCTGTGAGTCCTTCAACACCATGTTTAAAGGCATTTTCTAGAGGAATAATGTATAGCAGTGGTGCAACGTTATGGTTGGTTCCTAAGCTGTGATTAAATATAATATCTACCGTTTTCTGATAGCGAATTTCATGCAGTGCAATGTAATTTTTCAAATAGTGTATTTCCTCTTTTAAAGGAACCACGTCTTCTTTTCCCATATAAATGGTATAGCGCATCATTTCCGATAACTTTAAAACAACTTCTGGCGCATCGTCTGATTTTTCTACGGTTAATCCATAAAGATTGTTAAGCGTATTGAAGAAAAAATGTGGGTTAATCTGACTTTTTAATAAGGAAATTTCAGCTTTAGACTTTTTTGATTCTATGGTTTTTAACCATTTCCATTGCTCGTATAGCCAACTAAAAAACACCAAGAAGAAAGGTGCAATTAATATGATTTTTAGCTCTTTTTCTTGTTGCAGGTAGGTATTTGTATCGTCAATATAAACTCTAATATAGTAGAAATAGCTCAATGCTATTGCATAAAATCCAATCATTACTGCTGCATATTTCTTAAAGAAAATCGGCGTAATACTAGAAAGAAAACCCAAACCAACGCCTACCAACCCCATAAAAGTTAGTGGGTTGTCTGAAACTTTAGCATGGTTGTCGTTGGCCATAACTCCGAAAAACAGCAACACAAGAATAATTAGTTTTAAACTAACGGTTTTGTTTTGTTTAATAAATGAAAAATAATGAATAGGTAATGAGATGGCGACCCAACCGAAAATAAAACTCAAACTATTTGCGAGTACTTCTGAATTATCGATGTAAATAATATCAACGTAGGAAAGTACAAAGACCAACATTCTAAAAATGAGGAGTCCATACAGAAATGCTTTGTATTTATTTAAGAAGCTTCGCACGATACAAAATTAGTGATAATCGCCAATTTATTATTAGAATATGCATCAATTCATGAAGAGTACGCACAAACACCTTTATTTTTTACTTCAACGAGACTTGCGCAACCTAACACCATATGAGTGAGAGTTATTCATATGTTGATGAAAAATAATTTAAAATGGTTCCATGTCATCCTAAGTTTGCCAAAATAAACATAAAATATATTAAAATCATGAAAACCTATTTTAAACGTACACTTTTACTAATTTCGATTGTCATCGTTTACAATACAAGTGCTCAACAGCGCCAAACTACGTTATCTTTACAGCAAAAGAAATCGCTGATATCCAACATCCAAACACAATTAAGAACCACCTATATTGACGCAGCTGTTGCAGATAAATTGGCAAGTATGTTGGATGAAAAATTACCATCAAAAAAATACAAGAAAGTTACCGATCCTATTGCATTCGCTAAAGTTTTGACCAAAGATTTACAACATGTTAGCAAAGATTTGCATCTAAGTGTGCGCTATGAGCCGAAACGAATTGCACAGAAAAAACGCATGGCTTCTGAAGACATGCAATTGAAAATGGAAGCCCGGATGGCCGCAAAAATGGCAGAAGTAAACTACGGATTTACCGACATGAAAATACTTAATGGAAATATCGGTTATTTAAATTTAAACATGTTTGCAGACACAAAGTACGCGAATCAAGCAGCAACAGCTGCGATGAACTTTTTAAGCAATACCAATGCAATCATTATAGATTTGCGCAACAATAGAGGAGGGGTTCCGAGCATGATTCAATTGTTGTCAACTTATTTTACCGATACTAAACCGGTACTTTTGAGTAATTTTTATGAGCGAAAAACAGGTGCTGAAACACAATTATACACATTATCCCATATTGACGGAAAGCGAAAATCAAATACTCCGCTTTATATCCTAACAAGCAAGCAAACCTTCTCAGCTGCCGAAGCATTTGCCTATGGTTTAAAACATTATAAGAAGGCAACCATTGTAGGAGAAATTTCAAAGGGAGGTGCGAACAGAACAAAAAGACTCAATTTGAATGATGCATTTTCAATTTCGATACCTTACATTCAAAGTATACATCCCATTACCAAAAGCAATTGGGAAGGTGTAGGAGTGCAGCCAGATATCAAAACCATTGAAAAAGAGGCTTTGGTAAAGGCGTATATAGCGGCAATTCACAAAACTGTAAAAAGAAATAAGAATCGTGTTTTTAACAAAATTGGCTATGATTTTCTAAAAGAAAATGCCATTGATAATGCAATCATCGTATTTAAAGAAAACACGCTATTATTTCCTAATGACCCCAATACTTGGGATAGTTTAGGTGAAGCTTATGTAGCGCTACAAGATAGAGAAAATGCACTAAAAGCCTATGAGAAAGCCTTGTCTTTAGCTCCCGATTCTAACCCTGTCAAAACAATGATTCAGAAATTGAAAAGTACGAAATAACATGAAAAAAAAGAAAAGAATCCTATTGCTATTGATGATGCTATGCACTGCCTATTTTGTGTATGTACAATTGTTGAAGCAATCGAAATTAGTTGTGGGTGATTACATTACACTAAATCAAACTTTCACGCATCATTCTGATGCTGTTTGGGAAGTGAAGTTTGCTCCAAATGATACGTTAATGGTAAGTGGAGGATTAGAAAATAATACCAAAATATGGAATAGAATTACGGGCATGGTGCTGCATGAATTGCCACATGAATTTGGCACGCCTTCAGTAGATTTTAGTCCAGACGGACAAACTGTTTGTACAGGTTCATTTGATGGTAAAGTCAGGATTTGGGATGTTAGAACCGGTCAATTACAAAGGGTGTTAGAGGGCGGTGAAGATACCATATGGACTGTGGCATATAGCCCTGACGGAACATTACTAGCCGCAGGGGGTAATGATGATATCGTATCAATTTGGAACATAGAAACAGGTACATTACTTCACGAATTTAAGGATGCTGAACATAATATTTGGGAAGTTGCATTTCATCCATCAGGCAAGTTATTAGCAGCCTCTGGTAGTGATGACGCTATTCGCATCTATGACCTTCAAAAAGGAATATTACTTGAAACACTGATTGGTCATTCTGAAGTACCACATGGACTCGATTTTAGTCCGAATGGAAGCTTATTAGCTAGCGGCAGTGATGATAAAACAGTAAAAATATGGAATACAAAAAGTTGGAAATTATTGCACACATTACAAGGAGAAAATCAAGCAATACATTCGGTTGTCTTTATCGATAATAACCGAGTAATCGCAGGAGGTACAGATAAAAAATTATTAGGTGAATTCTTAGAATATCACTTTGGCTTTACCGGGTATACCCAACCTATAATTGCTACATTGTGGGATGTCAACACCGAAAAAATACTACAAACCATATCTGGACACAGCAATGATTTAAGTCTAGGCATGGACCTTAGCGCTAACAAAAAGCTACTCGCTACACCAAGTGATGATAAGACCATTAAAGTTTGGGAGCTTCACTAGCGTTTTTATGATGACAAAAAGGATGTTTTCGGGAAGAAAGGTGTCCTTCGTTGATCGTAAAATCATGAGCAATCGAATTTATTACATATCAAGAAATGGATTCGATTGCCATGATCTTTTTTTGATCTCCCTCAAAAAAACACGACATATCATGTTTAGAATATAGGTGCTGTATGGTTTTTGTATAGGCATGTCATGAACTAGTTTTTTTAGGAAGTATGTGTATGGCTATTGTATGGTTTTGATTTTAGGTCGACTCACTTTGAAATTGTAATTTTATTTCACCAAATCCATACTATGAAATTTAAAAATTACCGATTTTTTACGATCTTATTTATTTGTTTAATAACTACCTCTTTTTTCAGTTCAGCACAAGTAACTGTTGGAAATGGGAGTTATACTGATACCTTTCCCGGAACCGATGTTGCTGGGAGAAATCAATTCCCCTCCAATGCACCACAATTAAGTGGTAATGCATTCGCAAAGCCAGTACCAACGAATGATTGGTGGTCTGCACTTGTGAAAGAAAATCATGCGGATAATTTATTTAATTACCCAATGACCCTAAAAACAACGAATGAGGGACTTATTGTTACCTACATTCCTTGGGGTCCCATTGGTGATTCCGCACCGATCGAAGTTGGGCTTACAGATTTAAATGCGTCAAGTACCACAGTTTCTGATTATTCGGACTGGACGGTTACCATGAATTGGGATGATGGGACTCATAACTTAGAAGCCACCTCAGGTATCGGAATGCCATTCATCTATTTTGAAAAAGATAGCGATGCCATTGTTGAGATAAAAGTGAAT
>JBELGW010000054.1:8864-15820 GCA_042091715.1 Polaribacter sp.
CCGATACAAACGTTCTTTTAGGATTATTGCCACATCAATGGAGTAATTTGTCTTTAGGCTCTCCTAGTCCGGAAGGACAGAGCTATGAAACCGTAAGAGGTGAATTAAAAATGTTAGATGGAAACTCTTTTGTTGTGGAAAACAAATTTAAAGGAATACTGCCAACGCTTCCTAACCTAGTCCAATACAGTGCTGGATTTGAACCTGCTGATTTAAACCAAAAAATTTCTCTTATAAAAAATGACCAGTTAGCAACTTGGACAGACTCGTATAACGAAGGGCAAGTAATGAACAGGTTGATTCAAACAGCTCGAATAGCCGATCAGAATGGTGATATTGAAAGTAGAGACACCATGATTGCTACTGTAAAAGAACGCTTGGAAGATTGGTTGTCTTATCAATCAGGAGAAGTTGCATTTTTATTTTATTACAATGATACATGGTCAACTATGCTCGGATATCCTGCAGGTCACGGTCAAGACAGTAATTTAAATGATCACCACTTCCATTGGGGGTATTTTATACACGCAGCAGCGTTTATGGAGCAATTTGAACCTGGATGGGCCAACAAATGGGGAGAAATGATTAATTTATTAATACGTGACGCTGCCTCAGATCAAAGAAACGATTCAAAATTCCCGTTTTTACGAAATTTTAGTCCTTATGCAGGACATAGTTGGGCCAATGGATTTGCAACTTTTCCTAATGGAAATGATCAAGAATCTACATCAGAAAGCATGCAGTTTGCTTCTTCTTTAATTCATTGGGGAAGCATTACAGAAAACGATGCAATTCGTGATTTGGGTATTTACATATATACCACAGAGCAAACAGCTATTGAAGAATATTGGTTTGATGTGCATAAGCGAAATTTTAAATCTTCACAAGCTTTCAGCTTGGTATCAAGAGTTTGGGGGAATTCTTATGACAATGGGACATTTTGGACGAATGACATCGCCGCGGCATATGGTATCGAAATGTATCCTATTCATGGAGGTTCGTTGTATTTGGCACACAATCAAAGTTACGCGCAATCTTTATGGTCAGAAATTACAAGCAATACAGGTATTTTAAGCAATGAAAATAACCCTGATTTATGGCATGATACCTTTTACAAGTATCTCTCCTTAATTGATGCTCCTGCAGCATTGGAACTATATGAATCTAATCCTGACCGTACTTTGAAGTTTGGAATATCAGATGCACAAACCTATCATTGGTTGCATGCAATGAATGCTTTGGGTAAGGCAGATACCGCTGTCACTGCTAACTATCCAATTGCTGTTGCTTTTGATGATAATGGAACCAAAACCTATGTAGCCCATAATTATTCAGATGCTCCCATTTCGGTGACCTTCTCAGATGATTTTGTGCTATCAGTTCCTGCAAATTCCATGGCAACCAATAGAGACGCAGCTGCAAAAGGAACACTAACTGCAGACAGTTATGAGAGTGACGGTAACACGCCAATCAAATTTACAACAGCAACTTCTGGCAGTGGCATCAGTAAAGTAGAATTTTACAACGGTGAAACATTGCTCGGTGAAGACACAAGCGCGCCTTACGAATTTTCCATATCAACTATGGACTTAGGAATTCATAATATCTATTCAAAGATCTATGCAGGTAGTGGATTCAGTATTTCTAATGTGATTACAATTCAAGTAGGGGAACAGTTGCCATATGCAGGAACTCCTCATGCAGTTCCAGGCGTTATTGAAGCGGGTCATTATGATGCTTTTGAGGGAGGTGTTGGACAAAATATTTCCTATTACGATTCATCGGCAGATAACAAAGGTAGTTTTAGACTCGAAGAATATGTTGATGCAGTTACTGTTGCAGGTCAGGGTGCAACGGTAGGTTGGATTGCAGCAGGAGAATGGATAGAATATACCATTGATGTCGAAACAACAGGTTGTTATGATCTAAACATAGGATATGCCTCCGGAAATCCAAATGGTGGAGGTCCTTTCCATTTTGAAATTGATGGTGTGAAAGTAAGTAAAGATATTCCAATCAGTCCAACAGGTGACTGGGGAAATTGGAATACCAAAACAACTACTATTGACTTAACCAGAGGTATTCATGTGCTCAAATTGGTTGTAACTGAAGGTGAGTTCAACCTTGCAAAGATGACGTTTAGCTACAACGCTTCGGAGTGTGCAGATGCAGGAGCAAATACAGGGCTACCCTTTGACTTTGAAACAAGTACTACTACTGCAGATTTCAACAATTTTGATGGAGGAACTGCCACAGTAGAAGCAGTTACAGCACCTCAAAATAATGGAAATAATAGTACAAATTTGGCCAAAATAGTTCGAAATGGAGGTCAAAATTGGGCCGGGGCTTACTTAAACCTAAATGAACCTTTAAATTTTGAAACGAATAAATACATCACTTTAAAAGTTTGGACAGAAGCTCCAATTGGTACCTCAATCCAACTTAAACTAGAGCAACAATCGGGTGCTGCTGCTTATTCTCAAGCCACAACCACGACAAGAACAGGTGAGTGGGAAACATTAGCCTTTGATTTTTCATCATTAGGGCTAAGCACCTATGATAAATTAGTTTTCATGTTTGATATTGGAAATGTAGGAGATGGCTCGGAGTCGTCTACATTTTATTTTGATGATGTACAACAAGACACAACATTGGGGCAAAAGGATTTTAACACCGATATGATACAAATGTATCCGAACCCAGTTACAAGTGTTCTGTATATCAATTCAAAGAACATTGAGCTCACAAAAGTTGAGATTTATTCATTGTTGGGTCAAAAGTTAAAAGAAGTGAAATCAGAGTTTCATACCATACAGATAGATCAATTGCCCAAAGGAATTTATTTTGTGAAAGCCTATTCAGGCAACAGACATATCATCAAAAAAATGATTAAAAAGTAATTTTCACTCTTACCAGTAATGATGCTGTTTTACGCGACAAGAGCTCATAACATTATGGATTATCGAAGGTGCATTTCAAGAGAGTAAGACAGGTATTCAAACAGATAATAGGGTTTCAATCGTATCTCGTGTAAACAAAAGTTCATAAAGAAACTAGACCAGCTGTATGATATTCAGACACTAAAAAGGTTTTTCAACCTCTTTAGTGTTTGATGTATCTGAAAAATTTAAAAGTTTTATACTGCTCACAGCGCGCCATTAATGTAAAAAGTAACTTGAAAAAAAGCAAAACAAGAAAACACTAGAAATGTTGTTTGAGATCAATAATCGTAATATTCAAGATCTAAAAAGTTGTTCTTAATGTCTACCATTTTATTGATGAACTTCTTGTTTTCGGTGTAGTTCTTATTTTTTAAAAATTGTATAAAATTTCCGTTCGCATGAATGCTAAAGAAGTCCGAATTGTAAATGACCAAACGATAGTAGGGAATCACCCATGAAAATCGCTCTAATTTTCTGGTATAATGCACAATTATACCTTTTGGACGCAGTTCTATATTGCCATAATCTACCTCTGAAAACTTCAGTTTGGCCAGATTTAGTTTTGGACTCATGTGCTGTATCATAAGTCTACCAGAACCAATACCCCCATGTTTAATACGTTCAAGTAAGGTCATTTTTTTTCCGACCAATATCGTGCTTTCATCATCAAAGTCTTCATTTCTATAGGTCGTATTAAAAATCATGTGTATTTGGTTAAACAAGTTTTTATTGATTCAAGTAATTTTGCAATTCAACAATTTTATGAGGTTGATTAAACACACCCGAATAGTAGGAGGTTACTGTTGCTGAAGTGTCATCTTTAATACCACGAGAAGAAACACATAAATGTTTTGCGTCGATAATAACAGCAATATCTTCTGTCTCCAAAATAGATTTTAACTCCATGGCTATTTGATTTGTTAATCTTTCTTGTACCTGAGGTCTTTTCGCATAGTATTGCACAATCCTATTGATTTTAGAAATACCAATTACTTTTCCCGAAGACACATATGCGATGTGTGCTTTCCCGATAATCGGCACAAAATGATGCTCACAATTCGAATAGAACGTGATGTTCTTTTCTACTAGCATCTGATTGTATTTATAACTGTTATCAAACAGCGATATCTTTGGTTTGTTTGCAGGGTTCAATCCTGAAAATATTTCATCGATATACATCTTTGCAACTCTGTTAGGTGTCCCCTTTAAAGAATCATTTGTAAGGTCAAGCCCCATCACATCCATTATTTGAGCGAACAAGTCTGAAATCTTTTCTTTCTTTTCAACATCCGACATATCATGGGCACCCGCTCTCATTGGAGTGTCTAAACCGCTTAATAAATGATCATCTCCAATCTCAGATTCTGAAAATCCATTCAGAACATGTTCTTTAGTATGGGTATTCGACATAGTTTCTTGCTGTTTCATAAAGTTTGATTTTTAGTTCTAAATCTGGACGTAATTCAGCTTTTAGAATGTTATATATTACCATTGCAATGTTCTCTGCAGTTGGGTTTACTGTTTTAAATTCAACTGTATCTAAATTTAGATTTTTGTGATCAAATCTATCAAGAATGTTTTTTTTAATGAGGTCTGACAAGATTTTCGTATCTATAACATATCCCGTTTCTGGATCACAATGCCCAATTACCTTAATCTCTAAATCGTAGTTATGACCATGGTAATTCGGATTGTTGCATTTTCCAAAAACTTCTTTGTTTTTTTCATCACTCCAATTGTGGTTATGTAATCTATGTGCCGCGTTAAAATGTTCACAACGGACAATGGCTGTTTTTTTCATGTTTATTATTTGGTACATCAAAAGTACTAAATTTTGTTTAACTATTAAAAACAAAGATTAAACAAATTTGTTTTTTTGTCATTATTTTAACTATTTTCGCATCAGAACGAAATCCGAAGTCATATTTAACAAGCGATTTTTCATAGCAATATTATGTCAAAATTACCAGATGCTCACAAATTCACAGATTTATCAGATTATGGAAGACCCATTGCACAGCGCATTGCGAGCTCATTAAAGGATACTGCCGTCACTCCCATACAGGTAACGCTTTGGTTTGTGATGTCAGGATGTGTAGCTATTTATTGTATCCTGTCTGATCATTTAATCCTTGCGGCATTTTTTTTAATTTTAAAATCTATTTTAGATGCTGCCGATGGTGAACTGGCAAGATTAAAAAATACACCTTCTTACACAGGGCGTTATCTCGACTCTGTTTCAGATATCATATTAAATTTTTTATTCTTAACCGCAATATGGTATACAACAGAAGTACCTTTTTCATTGACGCTCCTTGCGTTTATTGGTCTTCAATTACAAGGAACCTTGTACAATTATTACTATGTTATTTTGAGAAACAATTTAAATGGTGACACCACAAGTAGGGTTTTTGAGCATGAAACACCAACCGCGTTAAAAGGAGAAAATCAAAAAAATGTCAATATCTTGTTTGGATTATATACTTTGTTCTATGGAGCTTTTGACAAGGCCATCCACGTATTAGATCCGAATGCTTATAAAAGTAGTTTATTTCCGCCGATGTTTATGTCTATGATTTCAATTTTTGGTTTAGGGTTCCAGCTTTTAATTATAAGTATGATGTTGGTTTTAGGGTGGAAAGCCTATATCAGTCTATTCTTTATCGGTTTTACAGCACTCATCCTTGTTTTTATTGGAATTAGGAGGTTTCTGTTATAAGAGCGCTTCATTATCCTTAAGAAAACGAACTTAACTTCGTAAACACTGATGACTTAAATTGAGGTCCAATAGGAAGTTTAGTATCTCCAACAACAACATAATCAGAGGTGAAGGAAGCTACTTTGGTTAGGTTCACGATGTATGATTTTTGAATTTGAACAAAGTCGTTATTTAATCGTGATAAAGCTTCAGCAATACTTTGTCTCCCCATAATCTTTTTAGCGTTCACAAAGTAATTGATATAATTCCCATCCTTTCGAATATATTCAATCGCATCCAAATTCACCTTATGTGTTTCCAATCCGCTTTTAATAAAAATAGTTTTCGAGGCATCAGAAGGATTCCTCTCAGGTGTATCTAATTGCGCTTTATGGTGTATCAATTTTGTAATTGTCTTAGAAAAACGATCCAAGCTGATAGGTTTCAGTAAGTAATCCAATGCATTCACATCATAACTCTCCAAAGCGTGTTCAGCATATGCTGTTGTAAAAACAATACTTGTCTTTGGTGAAATCATTTTAGATAAGGACAATCCACTTAAATGCGGCATATGAATATCTAAGAAAACAACATCAACAACATTACTGTTTAAAAACTCCAATGCCTTTAACCCATTTCTAAAGGTAGCAACCACTTCTAACTTTGAAAAATGCGCTATGTAGGAGGCAATCAACGCTATTGCCTTAGGTTCATCGTCAACGATTATTACTTTCATCTGTATGTATTGTAAGTGTTACATTAAAATGTTGTGGTGTTTCTTCAATTTCAAGTGAGTGTTTCTCAGGATACCTCAATTGCAAACGTTCTTTCGTCGCTTTTAATCCATAACCACCAACATGTTTTACACCAATTTTTGGAGGTATTGAATTTTGAATATTGAAGATCACTTTTGATGCTCTTGTAATATCAATATCCATGAAAATATAGGTGTTGAATTCTGGCTGTACACCATGCTTAAATGCATTCTCTACAAAGCTTAAAAGAATCCCCTTTTCAATAAATTGGCTATCATTAGATCCTGAAATATTGAATTTATAATCTATTTCATTGTCTTCAAATCTCAATAAATGCAATTCCGAAAAATCTTGAATAAAAGCGATCTCTTTTGAAATGGGAACCAAATCACTTTTATTTTCATAGACAACATAGCGCAGTAATCCAGAAAGAGTGTCAATACTCTTTGCTAATTTTGGATTATTCACTTGATCCACCATAGATAATAGATTATTCATGGTATTGAATAAAAAATGGGGATGCAACTGAGATCGCAATAAATGAAGTTCAGTCTGCTTGTT
>JBELGW010000055.1:0-8336 GCA_042091715.1 Polaribacter sp.
CAAGGAGTTTTTATTTTGGGGTCAAGTGATGCTTGCATCGTCTTGAAAACAAAAGAAAAAATCAGATGGCGAAGCAATCGGGGTTTCTTTGAGCTGTTCTTCTTAATGGCCCATTTCGAAACAACGTGGAGAAATGAATCCAGTTCCGGCTGCAAAGAAAACCTCTTGAGAAATCAAGAGGTTTTTTTGTGCTTTTAAAACTTGAAACTCGTTTCATTTTTAAAAGCACAAAATTATGCGAAAGCATTGTGCTATTTTTTTTGGGGTTGTTCTCCTCTTATGCCCGTTTCGGAGCAGCGCGGAGGAATGAATCCAGTTTCTGCTGCTGCACATGACGTACAATTCAAGTATGAGTCTGTTTGTTAATGGAATCGTTCTTGTTCACTGTAGACAAATGAATGCACCGAATTTTGGGTTTGAGGTTAGATTTGTAGGTCTTGATCTTCAAATAATTGATATGAACTTTTTTTTATGATGAATTTCTACTACTGCTCTTGGAGCCCAGACTCTCTTATTGAAATAGTAAACATAAAATTTTAAGAAGGGGTGAAATTAATTTTTGAGAGAAATTCTTATCTTTAAAATTCAAAAAATAAAACCCCAGAGATAATGAAAAAGATTCTGCTAGTCATCATGGTAATGACATCGTATATTAGTTTTGGTCAGGGAACACAACTTCTCAGACAACCAACCTTGTCTAACAGTGAAATTGTTTTTGTCTACGCAAACGATCTTTGGAAAGTGCCACTGTCTGGTGGTGATGCAATTAGACTAACTAGTGATAAGGGGTACGAATCAAACCCACATTTTTCTAAAGATGGAAAAATGATTGCATTTACAGCTCAATATGATGGTAATGTAGATGTTTATGTGATTCCTTCTGAAGGTGGTGAGCCGAAAAGACTGACCTTTCACCCAAGTGCGGATTTTGTGCAAGGCTGGACACCCGATGGAAAGATCTTATTCCGATCGGGAAGAGAAGGCAGGCCTACTCAAACAAATAAATTCTTTACAATATCAATAAACGGAGGTCTTCCTAAAGCTGTAGATATTCCCAGAGCTGCCTATGGTGAAATGTCTTCAGATGGAAAACACATCGCCTACACTCCAATTACGAGTTGGGATGCAGAATGGAGAAATTATCGTGGAGGTCAAGCAATGCCAATTTGGATTGTGAACATGCGTTCAAAAAAACTAATCAGAACACCACAAAAAGATCAAGAACGTCACTTGGATCCTGTTTGGTATAACGAATCAGTATATTATTTATCAGAAAGAGATTACACAAGTAATATTTGGTCTTACAATCCAAAAACATTGGAAGAAAAACAAGTTACCTTTCATAAAAAGTTCGACGTAAAAAGTTTAGATGCGAATCCCAACGGAATTGTATATGAGCAAGGAGGCTACATTCATTTTTTGAACCCTTCTAATAATTTCTCAAAGCAATTAGTTATCAAGGTCAATGGCGACTTAAATTACGCAAGACCCAGATGGATGAGTGTCTCTGGAAAAAATTTGATGAATGCTAATCTTTCACCCAACGGGAAAAGAGCGATTTTCGAACATAGAGGTGATATTTTTACGATTCCTAAAGAAAATGGAACATGGAGAAATATTACAAATTCTTCACATGCAGCAGATCGATCACCCATTTGGTCGCCAAAAGGAGATAAAATAGCTTGGTTTTCTGATGCTGAAGGTGAGTATCAATTAATGATCTCTGATCAAAATGGAGGAGAAGTT
Source organism: Polaribacter sp. (assembly GCA_042091715.1). Taxonomy (GTDB): domain Bacteria; phylum Bacteroidota; class Bacteroidia; order Flavobacteriales; family Flavobacteriaceae; genus Polaribacter. The sequence goes on from JBELGW010000055.1 coordinate 1,747, forward strand.
AATACTATTAAATTACCAAATCCTACTTTTTACTTTAAACCAGATTGGTCTCCCGACGGAAAGCATATTGCTTTTACCGATACACATTTCACCATTTGGATCGTAAATATAGAAAGCAAAGAACTCATTGAAGTTGATAGCGATGAATATGCCCACCCTAATAGAACCATGAATCCTCAATGGTCTCCCGATAGCGATTGGATTGCCTATGCTAAACAGAACAAGAGCAGTTTCAAGTCTATTTATGCCTTTCAATTAAGTACTGGTAAAAACATGCAAATCACAGATCCTATTGCAGATGCTATCACTCCTGTTTGGGATGCCTCAGGGAAATATATGTATACACTCGCAAGTACGAATTACGGTTTGCAAACAGGTTGGCTAGACATGAGTTCATATGATCCAAGCCTAACACGAAGCCTGTATGCGATTGTCTTAAATAAAGACGATCATGCTCCTAATTTACCGAAGACCGATGAAGAAGATGTAAAATCAGACAATCATAAAGGGAAAGAAGAAAAAAAGAAGGAGCCTAAAAAAGAGGTGAAGATTGTAATTTCTGAAGATGGAATCTTCGATAGAGCCATTGCATTGCGCCTACCAGATCGAAATTATATAGGATTAATGAAAGGTCCAAAACAAAAGGTTTTTATTGCAGAGAGTATTGAGAACACAGCTGGACTTACTGTTCATTCCTATGATGTAGAAAAAGAGAAACCTACTATTTTTGCCAAAGGAGTGTCTTCTATGGTTGCTTCTCAAGATCGTAATTCTGTTCTTCTAAATAGAAGAGGGAACTGGTCTTTAGTGAGCAGTAAATCTCCAACGAAACCTGGTAAGGATAATTTGAATACAAACATGAAGATCAAGGTAGACCCTAAACAAGAAGCGCATCAGATCTTTAAAGAAGGATGGAGGTATATGCGCGATTTTTTATATGTTGACAATGTACATGGAGCGCCCTGGGACGATATTTACAAATGGTACGCTCCATGGATCAATCATGTTAGACATAGAACAGATTTGAACTATGTTATAGATATTATGAGTGGTGAAGTAGCCATCGGTCACTCCTATGTTTCTGGTGGAGATATACCAGATCCAGGTTTTGTTCCTGTAGGATTGTTAGGTGCAGATCTTGAGGTGAATAAAGGGATGTATCGCTTTAAAAAAATTTACAAAGGAGAACGATGGAATCCAACGATTACTGCTCCTTTAGGTCTTCCGGGAATCGATGTAAATGAAGGAGACTATTTAATAGAAATCAATGGGACTATTCTAACAGATTCAATGAATCCGTATCAGCTTTTGGAACAAACTTCAGGTCGTGAGATTTATATTAAAATTAATTCAAAACCATCAAAGGATGGCGCTAAAGAATATTTGGTTCAACCTGTGAGCAGTGAAACACAATTAAGAAGAATTGATTGGGTTGAAGGAAATCGTAGAAAAGTAGATGAACTTTCTGAGGGTAAATTGGCTTATGTTTATCTGCCAAATACATCTGGACCAGGTTTTAATTCTTTTAACAGATACTATTTCTCTCAACAAGATAAAAAGGGTGCAATTATAGATGAACGAAATAACGGAGGAGGTTCTGCAGCAGACTATATGATTGATGTAATGTCTAGAGAACTTTTGGGCTACTTCAATAGTAAATCTAAGTCTAGAAGGCCATGGACCACACCTATGGCAGGGATTTGGGGTCCTAAAGTAATGATTATAAATGAACGAGCTGGATCGGGTGGAGATCTTCTTCCTTACATGTTTAAAATGAAGAATCTTGGACCTCTGGTGGGAACAAGAACTTGGGGTGGACTCGTAGGAACTTGGGATACACCAAGGTTCATTGATGGGGGAAGAATGGTAGCTCCTCGTGGTGGGTTCTACGATGTGGATGGAAAGTGGGCAGTTGAAGGAGTCGGCGTTAGCCCTGATATTGAAGTGATTCAAGATCCAAAATCGGTATTGAATGGAAACGATCCTCAATTAGAAAGAGCTGTAAAAGAAGCCCTCAAACTTTTAAAAATGAATGCGTTTAAAATGAAGCCTGAACCAGCAGGACCTATTCGTTGGAAAAGACCTGATGGATATAAAAACGAGTAACAATATCATTATTTCATATAAGTGCAACATGATGATGTTTTAAATAAGTACAAATGATTTACATGGAACGAGTTAAACTTTTGGAGTACAACTGATGTTCGATCTTACAATAGAGTTAGCGGCAAAAAATACCTTTTGAGAAATCAAGAGGTGTTTTTTGTGCTTTGTGTTTTCTTTGGGTTGTGTGCTTCTTTTAGCCCATCGAAGAATGACGTTGAGCAATGAATCCAATTCCTACTTAAAAATAGTAATCAGAAATGGTTCCTCTTTTTTTTGCAATAAATTAAACGACAGGTCTATTTTTTGGAGTGTCATTATTTGTGTTTCCTTTATAAAAGTTTGCTTAAAGTACATTGTCAATACCTCAAGGTTAAGCAAATTGATACTAATAATTCTATTTACTGTCAATAAAATAGTCAGTTAAAATTAAACCATAAACAGGTATTTTTCTTCAATTAAGCTATTTAAATTTATAGATTAAGCTATCTTTGTGGCATGAAAGAAAACGATAACAACCCCTTAGGTCTTGAAGACAAGCCTTATACCATTGAAGAATTTGGTACTGCTTTGAGAAATAAATTTGGGGGCGATAATTATATTTCTAACGTTATGTTAGCAGAAATATTTCTTGCGAAATATCCTGTTTATTCTTGTAAAATCAAAAAATCAAAAACTCACATCTCTCAGAAAAGCTGTGGTTGTTGTTAGAGTTTAAGCTATTTCAATCATACGTACATCTTCTTTTTCTGTTCTAGGATTTCTAAACTTTATGAAATAGGGCAGTTGAAAGCGTCGATGTTAGCTCTGATATTGAAGTGATCTTAGATCCAAAATCTGCATTGAATGAAAACGATCCTCAATTAGAAAGAGCTGTAAAAGAAGCTCTCAAAATTTTAAAAATGAGTGCGTTTATAATGAAATCTGAACTAGTAGGACCTGTTCGTTGGAAAAGGCCTGATAGTTGCAAAAACAACTAACAATATCATTATTTCAGATAAGTTTAACATGATGATTTTTTAAATAAGGACAAATCATTTACATGAGACTGGGAAATCTGTTTTAGTACAATTGATGTTCGCTTGAAATAGCGTTCACACTGCAATAAACCAAGTAATTTTGTAATTGTCTTGATGCACTAGTCTTTCTTCAAGTTCCAACAATTAAACTGAATTAATCCAGTTCCTACGGCCACAAAAGATAGTCTAAATTTTTTACGAATTCTTTTTTTATCGGATTCACTGTAGTGTGTTAAAAGTATTTGTTTTAATGGGGGTAGGTTAGGGACCTTCTAGAAACAATAATTTTTGAACCGATCATTTGGTTTGATAGTCTTCAGATATTGGTTATTGAGACATGTTCGTTTGCATGATTTCTCGATCTACCATCTAGTATTGTAAAGATGATACTTAAGAGTTGTAAATAGCCTTTGAAGATATGTTACTTTTTTTTGAAGATTTTCGAACGATCAATTCAGCATCAAGAATAATTTTATTTAATTTTTGGTCGATGACTTCCTTTTTAGAAAGTTCCAAAAAACGCTGTGCTGCAATTTTTCCAATCTCATAGGCATGTTGATTTACACTGGTTAGTTGGGGAGTCACCATGTCTGTAAATGGTTCGTTGCCAAAACCAACCAAAGCAATTTCATCGGGTACTTTTATCTGTAATTCATTGCATAGTTGCAGAGCACCCAAAGCGGCATAGTCTCCTGCAATGTAAACTGCATCTGGTCTATTTTTTAGACGAAGTAGTTGTTGCATTTTTTCTCTACCATCTTCTTGAGTTAAGCTGCTTTCTATCAATAAGGCATCTTCAATGGGCAAATTGTGTTTTTTCAATGCATCTACATAGCCTCGAATTCTGTTGTTAAAAATACGGGTACGCTTAAATCCTCCAATATGTGCTATTCTTTTACAACCTTGTTCTACCAAGTGATTTATGATCACATGACTACTTTCATAATCGTCAATACCAATATAATCTACATGTAAATCGTTTTCACCTCTGTCAAAAGTGATGAGTGGAATGCCTGCAGCTTTCACTTTTTCAAAGAAATCAAGTTTTACGGTTTCATTTGCCATGGAAGCAATGATGCCATCAACTTGGGTATGCAAAAGGGTATCTATATTCGCACATTCTTTTTGATAAGATTCGTTTGATTGTGTAATAATGATATGGTATCCTTCTTTATTCAAAACTTCTTCAATGTTGTGAATGACCGAGGAGAAAAAATTACTGTTTGTTTTAGGAACAACAACACCCACCAATTTACTTTTCCCACTTCGCAAAGCACTTGCCAAATAATTGGGTTGATAATTTAAATTTTTGGCAACCTGCCGTACTGCTTTTTTAGTTTTCTCACTAATTCTGCTATCATTGTGCAAAGCTTTGGAAACAGCAGCAGCCGAGATATTTAACACATTTGCAATATCTTTTATCGTTGTTTTATTTTTTTTTGACAATTTTTTCTATATTTGCTTAAACGTTTAAACAAATATAAGTTTATTAGTTGATACAATCAAAATCAGTGTTAAAAAGGTTTTGATTTTTATTTAGAACTGTGCTTAAACGTTTAACCATGTTTAAAAATAAAAGAAAAAAACTTAAAGAATGGGTAGAGTAGTAACATTTGGAGAAATCATGTTAAGATTGGCTCCTCAAGGATTTTTAAGATTTTCTCAAGCCAATAATTTTGATGTTGTTTATGGTGGGGGCGAATCTAATGTAGCCGTATCATTGGCAAATTATGGAGTTGATGTAGATTTCGTCACACGTTTACCAAAAAATGATATTGGAGAATGTGCTATGATGGAAATGCGCAAAAGAGGTGTTAATGTAGACAAAATAGTTTGGGGAGGTGATCGTTTAGGAATTTACTTCTTAGAAACAGGAGCTGTTTCGAGAGGTTCTAAAGTGGTATATGATAGAGCACATTCTGCAATTGCAGAGATAAAACCCGGAATGATAGATTGGGATGCTGTATTTGAAGGCGTTGAGTGGTTTCATTGGACAGGTATAACCCCAGCAATTTCACAAGGAGCAGCAGATGCCTGTTTAGAAGCAGTAAAAGCGGCAAGTGCAAAAGGGGTTACCATTTCTACAGACTTGAACTACAGAGCTAAATTATGGAAGTATTGTGATGATGCGCAAAGAGAACGAATTATGACAGAAATTACATCTTATTGTGATGTCATTTTAGGGAACGAAGAAGATGCAGAAAAGCATTTTGGAATTCACCCTGAAGGCTTAGACGTGCACAAGCATGGACATGATGTAAAGGCAGAGGCATTCTTATCAGTTTGTAAGCAGATGATGGAAAAATTTCCAAGAGCTAAAAAGGTGATTACTACATTGAGAGGTTCTATTTCTGCCTCTCACAATACTTGGGCTGGTGTTTTGTATGATGGTTCAAAAATGTACGAAACCCGTCAATACCAAATTACAGACATTGTAGATCGAGTTGGTGGTGGAGATTCATTTATGGGAGGTTTAATTTATGGATTATTAAAATACCCAGAAGATGATCAAAATGCGCTAGACTTTGCGGTTGCTGCATCTTGTTTAAAACACACCATAAAAGGGGATGCAAACTTAGTAACCGTTGCAGAAGTGGAAAAATTAATGGGAGGTGACGCTTCCGGTAGAGTAGCACGCTAACAAAGAGAGCTTGATTAATTGTGTGCTTGTTTAAAAGTGCACACCCTGTAACTTTTCAATAATTAATTAGGAATAAATATGGCACAATATAGTAGAATAGAAGTAGCAAAGGTCATGAAAGATACGGGCTTAGTACCCCTATTTTTTAATGACGATATTGAGGTAAGTAAAAAGGTGCTCAAAGCATGTTATGATGGAGGAGCAAGATTGTTAGAGTTTACAGCTCGTGGAGATTTTGCATTAGAAATTTTTACAGCGCTTACTAAATACGCAATTGAAGAATTACCCGGAATGATCATGGGTGTTGGTTCGGTAACAGATGGAGCTGCGGCTTCGCAGTATATGTTAAATGGAGCGAACTTTGTGGTGACTCCCGTTTTAAGAGAGGACATTGCAATGGTTTGTAACCGAAGAAAGGTATTGTGGTCTCCAGGTTGCGGTTCCCTTACTGAAATTGCAAAAGCGGAAGAGCTTGGTTGCGAAATTGTAAAATTATTTCCAGGCGGAATTTATGGACCAAACTTCGTAAAAGCAATAAAAGGACCTTGCCCATGGACCAGTATCATGCCAACGGGAGGCGTAGCTCCAACGAGAGAAAATTTAGAAGCTTGGTTTGGTGCAGGGGTAACCTGTGTGGGTATGGGCTCTAAATTAATTGCTAAGAATGCAGACGGAAAATACGACTATGAAAAAATTGAAAGGATGACCAGAGAAGCTTTGCAAATCATTGAAGATATAAGAAGTTAGTGGTAATTTGATGTTGCAACAAAAAAACTCAAGCAATCTATGCTTGAGTTTTTTTATTCAAATTCATCTCGATCTGTTTT
>JBELGW010000055.1:8436-10458 GCA_042091715.1 Polaribacter sp.
TTACGAGTGTCAACTTTGAATTTGTCAAATTAATAATGCCATCTCACAAAGGCTTCCATCGCTGCATAGTGTGCAAGTCCTAAGGCATCATACAAATCTGCGGTTTCTTTATTTCGATCTTCTGCTCTTTGCCAAAACTCTCTACTGTCAGATCCTTGAAAAACGACACCGTCTTTTTGAGATTGATGTTTGAAAATTCCTTTTCTTTTTTCCAAAACTTGAGTGGGTCCCATAGGTACAGCCATTTCTATTTCGTCTATGCCCCATTCTTGCCAAGCACCTCTGTACAGCCAAACCCAACAATCTTTCATGAATTTCTTAGGTTTTAACTTTTTCACAGCTGCAAAAATAGCATCCAAACAAACTTTATGAGTTCCATGTGGATCTGCTAAGTCTCCTGCAGCATAAATTTGATGAGGTTTGATCTTTTCAATTAAAGCCACGGTATTTTCAATATCAGCAACACCAATAGGGTTCTTTTTGATAGCCCCTGTTTCATAAAATGGTAGTTCCATAAAATGGATATTTTCATCAGGAATGCCAATAAATTGACAGGTAGCTCTTGCTTCTCCTTTTCTTATTAACCCTTTGATATATCTCACTTCTGGAGTGTCTATTTCACTAGATTTTTTATTTTGTAAAAATTTTACAGCCTTTTTATAGATGCTATTGGCTTCAGCGTTATCAATTCCAAATTTTTCATTGAAATCGCATACAAAGTTGGCAAATCGCAACGCTTCATCATCTGCCACGGCAATATTCCCAGAAGTTTGATATCCGATATGTACTTCATGACCTTGCTCATGTAGTCTTTTAAATGTACCACCCATACTAATGATATCATCATCAGGATGTGGACTAAAAATAAGCACACGCTTTTTGGCTGGTTCAGCTCTTTCGGGTCTTTTGGCATCATCTGCACTTGGTTTCCCGCCGGGCCAACCTGTAATTGTATTTTGTAATTTGTTGAATATTTTGATGTTGATATCGTATGCGGGTCCAGAATCTGCCAACAAATCACTCATTCCATTTTCAATATAATCCTCATCTGTTAACATTAAGATGGGCTTTTCTAGGTGTAAGGCCAATCGCAATACAGCTTTTCGGATCAACTCATCTGTCCAAACCACCTTTTCTACCAACCAAGGAGTATCAATTCTTGTGAGCTTAGAGCTTGCGGCTTTGTCCAATATAAAAGTAGCATTGTGATGTTCTTGTAGATAAGATGCAGGAACCCTGCTAGTAACTTGATCCTCTACAGAAGCCTTTATAATACTAGATTTTCGCTCTCCCCAGGCCATTAAAATGACTCTTTTGGCTTCCATTATTTTTTTGACTCCTAAAGTAATTGCTGTTCTTGGGGTGTTATCTAAACCAGAAAAATCTCCACTTGCAGCTACTCTTGTAATGTGGTCTAATGCAACAAGTCTTGTTTTTGAATTTTGAAGAGACCCCGATTCGTTAAAACCAATATGACCATTCCCTCCAATACCTAAAATTTGTAAGTCGATACCTCCTAAAGCCTCAATTTTTGATTCGTATTGATCACAATAATTTTTAATAGCTTCTTTTGACAAAGTACCGTCTGGGACGTAACAATTTTCCGTTAGAATGTCTACATGGTTAAAGAGTTGTTCATTCATAAAACGAACATAACTGTTCACAGAATCAGGTTCCATTGGGTAATATTCATCCAAGTTAAATGAAATTACATTTCTAAAACTTAAGCCCTCTTCTCTATGAAGACGAACTAATTCAGAATATAAACCTTTTGGAGAAGATCCAGTGGCTAACCCTAAAATACAAGGTTGCTTTTGAGATTCTTTCACCTTGATAAGATCTGCAATTTCTTTTGCAATGGCTTTTGAGGCTGATGTAGAATCTTTATAAACTACAGTTCCTACGTTTTCAAATCTTTTTTCGAAACCTGTTGCTTTGTCTATTTTACTTTTTAACATGATAAATGGTTTGTTTCTTTGAAATTTAACGTGATGATTTGGTCCAATTTTTAATTTTATGTCC
>JBELGW010000055.1:10558-15269 GCA_042091715.1 Polaribacter sp.
TTGGTATTAAAAAAACACCAAGTGCATAGGTTGCCACCATTGCAAGTAAGGTATATGTTGTAAAGTATTTTGCTTCTTCTCCAGTAAAACCAAGCGAAATTCCATATGCGATAATCGTATCTCCTGCGATGACTTCTGCGCCTACATACACAAATAGAGCCAATACTCCAAACCATAAGTTTGGAAATTGAAAAATACTAGTCTTCAGCGTTTTACCCTCTTCTAATGCTTCTGTTTCTTCCGCCTCAACATGAGGTAAAGGGGCTTTTCTTATTAAGATTCCCAATACAAATAAAACAATGGCCATGACAACATAAGGCATGAAAACGCTATCTGCCATGGCATCTAAAAGCCTATTTTTTTCATCAATAGGAGCACCTGCTAGTTTTTCTTTTGTTTCATCGATACCTGAAAGTAGGAGCGCTCCAAATATTAACGAACCCAAAGCTCCCGCAGTTTTGTTTGCAATACCCATAATTGCAATGCGCTTTGCTCCACTTTCTATGGGACCTAATATGGTGATGTATGGATTTGCTGCTGTTTGAAGTATGGTCATTCCAACTCCTTGAATAAATATCCCCGTTAAGAATACCCAATAGGTTCTCGCTTCTGCTGCAGGTATAAATACCAAGGCACCAATTGCCATGATGATTAAACCCAAAGACATTCCTTTCTTGTAACCAATTCTGTTTAAAATATAAGAAGCTGGCAAAGCCATTACTACGAAAGAAATGTAGGATGCAGATGCCACCAGATAGGATTGGGCATCTGTCAATTCATTAATCGTTTTCATAAATGGGATTAATGCTCCATTAATCCAGGTTACAAAACCAAAAATGAAGAATAAACTTGCGATAATTATAATTGCTGTACTATTGTTTCTTTGTTGCATTGCTCTTTTATTTTTGCTCTTTTATTTGTTCATTAAAACTTTCTATCAATTTGAATTGATTTTTGGCTCTGTCCAAATTATGTTCTGGATACGCTATTTTATAGTACCTGTCGTTATTTAAATAGTCTGTTAAAAACCGCAATGCCATGATAAAAATCATGGTTTTGGCAGCTAATCGCAAGTGTTTTAGCTCTGTCTCTGATAATGAAGATTTGGTTTGTTCTAAAAATCCTTTTTCATAAGCTTTATAATACGCTAAATTGAACGTTACTTTTGATAAATCTTTTTCATCCTCTGCAGCGGTGTTACAGATGGTTCTGATGGCATCACCAAAATCATAATGTATAATTCCTGGCATTACAGTATCGGTATCGATCATGCAAATACCTTTGTTATGTTCAGTAAAGAGGGAATTGGAAATTTTTGTGTCATTATGCGTAACTCTTGTGGGTATTTTCCCCGCTTCTTTTAATGTTTGAAGGAGATGCATTTCTTCCTTTAATGAAGCGACAATACGGGTGTATTTTTTAGCCTTGAATAATTTTTCTTTTGATGCACTTTGTACAGATGATGCATATTGAGCATACCTAAAAGACATGTCATGAAAATGAGGAATTACATCTATTAATTGGTTGCTGTCCAAATCAGAAGTTAGATTTAAAAATCTTCCTAAAAGTTTTCCTCCTTCGTAGGCTATTTCTTCATCTTTTACAATTTCATAGGTGACGCTATTGTCTATAAAAACCATTACATTCCAATAGTTCCCATCTTTGTTTAAATAGTAAGCGTTCGAATTTTTGACATTCACAAAACTTAAAACTCTTTGAGTTAATTCTTCTTCAGGAGTATTTGGAAATTTGCTTTTTATATGCTTACTGGTAAGTATTTTATTATTAATCAAACCAGGTACATCTTTAAAAACAGTATGGTTAATTCTTTGAACAACATAGCTTTTATCTTCCTCGGTTTTTACCAAAAAAGTGTCATTAATATGGCCAGAATTTAACTCTGAATGACTACTGTAGTTGCATTTATGGTCAAATTCATTGAAGATGTTTTTTAAAGTATTTGCATTCATATTAGTCCCATAATTTTTTTGGATATACTCCGTTCTCTTTTAATGTATTGATTTCTTTTTGTGCTTTATGCTTGTCATCACTATAAGTCACGCCAAACCATTTTGAGTCTGATTCCAATACTTTTACAGATGCTTCTTTGCGCTGCAACATGTTATTTACTATGCTCGGCAAATAGAATTCAGCTTTGAGGTTTTCTTTGTTCTCGTTTAAGAAACTTAAAAATAGTTCTTCTCCAAATTCAAAACAGGAAGGTGTAAATCCCCAAAAATTCATCGAAACCGTAGTGTTTTTATCAATTGGAAGCATCTCACCATCACTATTTTCACTTTTGAGGATGCCATCAATCTTTTCAATTCTTACGCGTTCTGTTACATCTGTCAAATACCCTTTTTCATTCACAGCGCATTCTCCTCTTGAAACATATCCGTTATCAGAAACTGTATTTTGTAAAGAATAGGCTACCATGCTGAAATTATGGCTGGTTTTATCTGTGTTTTTTAGCTGTTCTGCAATTGCATAAAAAGCTTGTCGGCTGTAAAAATCGTCTGCATTGATAATCGCAAAGTTTTCTTTGACAACATTTTTTGTCATGAGAAGTGCATGACCAGTTCCCCAAGGTTTGATTCTGTCTGGATTGATGTATTTTTCGGGTACATTCTCTAATTCTTGGAATACATAAGCTACCTCAACTTTGTCTTTTAATTTTTTATTAAAAATTGCTTTAAACTCCTTTTCAAAACTTTTTCTAATGATAAAAACTACTTTACCAAAACCAGCTTGAATTGCGTCGTATAAAGAAAAATCTATAATGGTATCTCCCTCTGGAGTAAAGGTGTCCATTTGCTTTAATCCGCCATATCTACTGCCCATTCCTGCTGCTAGTATGACTAATGTTGGCTTATTAATTTTTGACATTATGCTTTGTTTTAGGGGTCGATTTTATATAAATAACACAATGCAATCGATTGTATTTAAGGCAAATGTATAGGATTATTTTTATAAAGCAAAAGAATTTGCAAAAAATGTGCTCGAACACATTTTTTTCAAGTAATTAAAAAATGATACATTTGTGGTGATGAAAACATATACTATAAAACGTATTGCAGAATTAGCAGGGGTCTCTAAAGGAACCGTGGATCGAGTATTGCATAAAAGAGGAAAAGTTTCTGCGAAAGCGCTGGCTAAAGTTTCTGAAGTGCTGAAGGAAATTGATTACAAACCAAACTTACTCGCAAGAAGTTTAAAGAACACCAAGACATATCATATATGTGTTGTTTTACCTGATAGTAATATAGATTCTTTTTGGAAGCCATGTAATGATGGCATACAAGAAGCGATTGACGAATTTGCTTCTTTTGGTATTTTTATTGAACCTTTTCTCTTTGATCCCCGAGAGGTTGATTCTTTTAAAAAGGTGAATGCAAAAGTTTTAACAATGGCGCCAGATGCAGTTTTAATTGCACCCTTATTCCACAAAGAAACTGTGCAGATAGTTCATGAATATAAAAATTTGAATACCGTAATCAGTAAATTCAACAATCCTGTAGAGATCGAAAATACGCAAAACTTTGTAGGTCAGGATTTGTATAGAAGTGGAAGAGTAGCCGGAAACTTAATGGATGCCATTCGTAAAAAGGAATCTGGAATTGGGATTATACATATTGATGAAGATATAGAAAACGCGGTCTATATCAAAGAAAAAGAGAGGGGTTTCAGAGACTATTTTAAGGAAAAAGAAAAATCGTATCAAATAGAGACCTACAATTTGAAAGAAGACGAACTGAAAGTGAAACTCAATGGCATCTTGAGTGCAAATGCAGGTGTAAAGTCCATCTTTGTTACTACTTCTAAAATTCATCGGGTTGCTCAATATATTCACGATAGAAATCTTGATGATGTAAAATTAATCGGTTATGATTTACTTCCAGAAAATATTGATTTTTTACTTAAAAAAAATATCCGTTTTTTAATTCATCAAAACCCCAGAAAACAGGTGTATTTAGGAATTAAGTTTTTGGTAGATTTTTTTCTTTTTGATAAAAGAATTCCTGCTAAAAGTTTGCTGCCTATAGATATTATTTCATCTGAAAACATAGCATCATACATTGATGAATCAAAGTAGAGTCATAGTCAGAGTTTATTGAATGCCTTTATACTTGTATTGCAAACAGTGGGTTTGTCGGTAATTGGTCTTGAAGCCCCCCTTCAATGAATATGACACCTCACTCCAACCAATTAATTGTTAGGTATTTTTACAAAAAAAAAAGTATGTCACATAATTTCTGTAAACCATTTTGGGTAGCAATTACATTTTTTTTAATCCTTTCATCCGCGAATGCTCAAAACCCAAGCGCATTATATCAAAATTGGGTAGATGCTCAGGTAAATAATACGGTTCCTACACTGCCTACTTTTAGTTATGCAGGATATAAACATGGTGAAGTTGGTTTGCCCATATCTTTTGCTCAACCCATTTTTAATGTAACTGATTATGGTGCCATTGCAAATGATAATATTTCTGATAAAGAGGCTATAAAAGCGACCATAGCAGCCGTTGAAGCTGGTTCTAATGGGGGAATCATTTTTTTCCCCCCAGGAAGATTTATTGTGAATGATGCAAATCCAACTGAAACTGGAGTGGCTGCTGATGATCCGTCAGAAGTGATACGCATTTCTAAAAGTAACATTGTTATCAAAGGAAGTGGTTCTGGAGCTGGTGGTACAGAACTATTTCAAAAAA
>JBELGW010000056.1:0-14556 GCA_042091715.1 Polaribacter sp.
CGCTCTTTTATTCTTTCTGATTAGGTATCTAAAATAGGAAAAGACAAACTTAAGAGGTCTATAATTTATTGCTATATTTGAACTAAAATTAAAAACTTAGTTTCGCTTTCAATCGGTTAATTTTCGGTCGAAAATCTGATCTAACGAAATCGCAACTAACCATACACAAATACGTTTCCAGTAATTAAACCTTGAGTATTTTATAGAGTCTAAACTGTATGAGAAAAGTAATTGTATTTTATTCGCTAATAGCCATGCTATTGATTATTGCATGCTCTAAAACAGAGAATGAGCAAGTAACACCCAATGCTCCAACAGGAAAAATGATAAAGGAACTCACAGTAAATGGGATTACCCGAGAATATATTATTTATGTCCCTGAAAATTATAATGTAACTACTGCATTCCCTCTATTATTATCATTTCATGGGTTGACTAGCAATATGGAATTTAACTATAGCTATACAAATTTTGATGAACTAGCAGAACGTGAAAACTTTATTGTTGTTCATCCAAATGGAATTTCAAACACGTGGACTGTATCTGCCAATGATGACACAGATATTGATTTTATAGTTTCTTTATTGAATCAATTGGAAGAGGATTACAATATAGAATCTAATCGTATATATAGCACAGGGATGTCAATGGGCGGATTTTTTAGTTTTAGCTTAGCTTGCAGAATATCTGACAGAATTGCTGCTGTCGCTTCGGTAACTGGGTCAATGTATCAGCCTGCAATCAATAATTGTTCACCTGTAAAACCTATGCCTATTCTTCAAATTCATGGGACTGAAGATGGCGTTGCACAATACTCAAGCGTAGCAGGTTTGCTAGATTTTTGGACTACCCATAATAATACAGATGCTTTACCAATTATATCTAATATACCAGATAGTGATACAGGAGATGGGAGCACCGTAGAACGATATGAGTATTTAAATGGTGATAATGACGTAGAAGTACAGCATTTAAAAATTACAGGAGGTGGTCATGAATGGCCAGGTTTTCAAGGTAATATGGATATTAATGCTTCTGAGGAAGTTTGGAGTTTCGTGAAAGCCTTTGACCTAAATGGTAAAATTGAATAATAAAAACGACTGCAACAAAGTGCATAATTCATTGCTAGCACTCGCCTACTTAGGAAAATCCTCTCGAATTTTCTATTTGGTCTGTATTTGCTCAATTAGGTGCTGAAACACGTAACGAAATCATACACAAACACGTTACCTCTTTCCCAATAAAACTGTTCATTTACAGGTAACTAATTTACCCTTTTAATCTAGCAAGATTGCTATTCGAGATGAAAAAAAGTAATCGATTGTTCGGTAATATATTTTTACGATTATTTTCATTGTTTTAGTTTTGTTTAACTTTTATGGAAAATTGTTAAACATTTTGTATCTTTACCGCAGTAAATGATACAGATTTAAATACATATGATTCAAGAGAAAAAACCCGACAATGTTGTTTTTAATGAAGAAACACAAAAATACGATGCTGCATTAAAACCCTACGCAACATCGGTAGGTGCACCCGTAATCACAACTACGGATACCATTGCTTGGAAAAATAGAAGTATTAAGAAAGTAAATCATAGCGTTAAAGCGAAGTATTTAGAACTAAAGGCAGCCTATGATGCCATGTTAGAAGAGTATGAATACAATAAATTAATTTTCGATGCAAAGTTTTCTTTCGAACCTATCATAGGTCAGGTATATCATTTATACAAGAGAGCTAATGGTGATACATTCTTATCTATTATAGCTCCAGAAGAGTGCAACTTTAACTTTTTAGGCAGCTTTTATTTGAATGCAGATCAAATTTGGCAAAAAATCGATAAATAAGATGACAGCAGAGATACCACTTACAGCAGTTGAATTGGATCGAGTTATTGAGATGGCATGGGAAGATCGCACACCTTTTGAGGCCATTCTTTTTCAATTTGGTTTGGCAGAGAAGGATGTCATTAAATTGATGCGGGGCAATTTAAAGGCCAGTAGCTTTAAGCGCTGGAGAAAACGTGTGCATAGTGGCGTTAGTCAGAAACATCTCAAAAAACGAAATCCTGAAATCACCCGATTTAAATGTTCACGTCAAAGAGCCATCACGGGGAATAAAATAAGCAAACGCTAATGCAATTATTCGAAACTACAAGGGTATTTCCAACCTCATATGATGAGATTCTTCAACGAGTTCGTGCAGTGAAACCTAGGAACTATGGAAAAACCCGAAATTTTATCAACGGAGCAGTCACCTATCTTTCCCCATATATCTCTAGGGGTATTATTTCAACAAAATTTGTCCTTTCTGAAGTATTAAATTCAGGTTTTAAACCCGCAGAAATAGAGAAGTTCATACAAGAACTTGCCTGGAGAGACTATTGGCAGCAAGTATGGATTGCGAAAGGAAATGCCATCAATCATGATTTAAAGCATGAACAAAAACAAGTTTTCAATACCCAAATTCCAAAAATAATTGTCGATGCAAATACAGGCATTGATGCGATAGATACTGCCATTCGCGAGTTTTATAAAACGGGGTATTTGCACAACCATCTAAGAATGTACATTGCAGCCATTGCTTGTAACATGGGGCAAAGTCATTGGAAAACCCCTGCTCAATGGATGTACTATCATTTGCTTGATGCAGATTGGGCAAGCAATGCCTTGAGCTGGCAGTGGGTTGCAGGAGCCAATGCCAATAAGAAATATGTTGCTAATCAGGAGAATATCAATAAATACTGCTTTACAAAACAGAAAAACACCTTTTTAGACGTTCCTTATGCCGCTTTTGATGGTTTTGAGATACCCGATGTCCTTCAAGAAACGACTCCTTTTTCCTTGTCAACTACTTTACCACAAGCGCAAGAAATTCTTGTGGATCCAAATCTCCCCACTTGCATTTATAATTTTTATAATTTAGATCCACTATGGAAGAAGGATCAAACTGCCAATAGAATACTTCTTTTAGAACCTTCGCACTTTCAGGCCTATCCTATCGGTGAGAATTCCATGAATTTCATGCTTGACTTTTGCCGAGAAAACATTCCGAATATTCAAGTATACATAGGAGGTTTTGACACACTTGTGAGCGATTATGCATTGAAACATATACACTACAAGGAACATCCTCTCAATACGCACTACAAAGGAGAAGAAACTCCGAGAGATTGGATGTTTGATGTGCAGGGCTACTACTCTTCTTTTTTTGGCTTTTGGAAAAAATGTAAAAAACAACTGAGGTATTGAAGAAACAAGCGACTCATATTGTTTGGTTGAAACGTGATATTCGTTCGCAAGATCACGAGCCGCTTTTCAAAGCTGAGCGTTCTAAAATTCCGTATCGGATTGTGTATCTATTTGAACCCTCACTAATGAGTGCGCCTGACACAAGTCTCAGGCATTTGCAATTTGTCTATCATTCTATTTTTGCGTTGAATAAATCCCTAGCTCCTTTTAATCGGACTGTAGAGGTGTTTTATGGAGAAGCTTTAGATGTTTTTAAACACTTGTCTCAAGCATTTTATATTCAGAGCATTTTTAGTTACCAAGAAAGTGGCACACAAAGAACATGGGAACGCGATAAAAAAGCGGCATCTTTTTTTAAGGAAGAACAGATTCATTGGGAAGAATCTCAACGCGATGGTATTGTAAGAGGTATTAAAACAAGAACCAATTGGAACAAACAATGGCACCAAACAATGCATGCATCGGTGCTTCAAAACAGCTACAGCAAATCAAAAGAAAAAGCTCTTGACCACCCCTTTTTACTCCCTAAAAAAATAGAAAACCAACTGAAAGAATACCCTAAAGACTATCAGCCTGCAGGAGAATCTTATGCTTGGAAGTATCTACACTCCTTTACCAAACAAAGAGGGTTCAACTATCAAAAACACATCTCCAAACCTACAGAAAGCAGAATGGGATGCAGCCGACTCTCCCCTTACTTAGCTTGGGGAAATGTAAGTATCAAACAAGTATTTCAATTTGTTGGTACCCACCCTAACGGCACAAAAAATAGCAATGCCTTTTCAGCAATGCTCACCAGACTGCATTGGCATTGTCATTTTATTCAAAAATTTGAAGTGGAATGTGAGTATGAAACTGCCTGTATCAATAGAGGTTACGAGTTATTAGCACATGAAAAAAATGAAGCCTTTATCAAGGCTTGGAAAACAGGAACAACAGGCTATCCGTTGATCGATGCTTGTATGCGTTGCGTTGCACAAACCGGTTGGATTAATTTTAGAATGCGTGCGATGGTCGTTTCATTTCTCACGCTCAACTTAGACCAAGATTGGCGCGAAGGGGTGTACCATTTGGCACAGCAATTTTTAGATTATGAGCCTGGCATTCATTATCCACAGTTTCAAATGCAAGCAGGTACCACCGGAATCAATACCGTTCGTTTGTACAATCCCGTAAACAACTCGGAGAAGCATGATCCCAATGGACTATTTATTAAGAAATGGGTACCTGAACTACAAACTGTTCCTGTAGCATATATCCATGAACCTTGGACCATGTCTTCGCTTGAGCAGTTGTTTTGTGAGGTTCAGATAGGCAAAGACTATCCATTGCCTATTGTAAATCTTCAAGAAAGTGCACGGGCGGCAAGAGCTAAAATTTGGGGACATAAAAAGCATCCCGAAGTTCAAAAAGAAAAGATTCGCCTATTACATACACATGTGAACAGAACGCACAACAATTTACATTAAATAACCCTACTATTTAACCATGAAAAAACAACATTTGCCCGAAAAAATTTGCATTGTTTGCGAGCGTCCTTTTACCTGGCGAAAAAAATGGGCAAGAGATTGGGAGCATGTAAAGTTCTGTAGTGAACGCTGTCGAAGAAATAAATAAACTCATGAAGCACATTAACCTCATATTTCCACATCAATTGTTTGAAGAATCTCCGCTGCTAGAGATAGATGCTCCTTTTTATTTGGTAGAAGAGCACTTGTTTTTTAAACAATATCCTTTTCACAAACAAAAAATAGCCTTTCACAGAGCTACGATGAAACGCTATGCAGTAATGTTGGAAAAAGAACGATCAGCAGAAGTTGTATATATTGAGTCTACGACTGATATATCTGATATAAGAGAGCTCATACCAGACTTAAAAAAAGCAGGTGTTACACACATCAATTATATAGACCCCACAGATAATTATCTTCAAACAAGAATTCAAAAAGGGCTTCTAAAATACAACATAACAGCCACAGAACATGCATCGCCATTGTTTTTAAACTCAAAAGAAGAACTTGCTGTTTTTTTTAGAATGGATAAGAAAAAATACCATCAAACAAGCTTTTATACAGAGCAACGAAAAAAGAGAAATATACTGCTACAATCGAACGGAAAACCAACAGGAGATAAATGGACATTCGATACGGAAAACAGGAAAAAATATCCGGCAAAAAAAACACCTCCGCATGTTCAATTTCCCGATATAGATAGCTATTATGAGGAAGCTAAAGTGTATGTAGAAAGATACTTTTCTCATCATTTGGGAAGTCTTACAGAATACCCATTATATCCAACATCTTTTCAATCCTCACGCGATTGGTTACAGCAATTTTTTGAGCAACGTTTTATGGAGTTTGGTACTTATGAAGATGCCATTGTTGCAGAGAACTCCATTTTGAATCACAGTGTGATCTCTCCGATGTTGAACACAGGCTTGCTCACACCGAAAGTTGTTATTGATGCTTGTTTGTCGTATGCAGCAAAACATGACATTCCCATCAATTCTACAGAAGGTTTTGTGCGTCAAATCATAGGATGGAGAGAATTTATTCGTGGTATCTATGAGGCAAGAGGAAGCGAAGAGCGCACCACTAATTTTTGGAAATTCAAAAAGAAAATACCAGCATCTTTTTACGATGGCACTACAGGCATCCCTCCTATTGACAAGACGATTAAAAAGCTCTTAAAAACGGGCTATTGTCATCACATAGAACGCTTGATGGTCTTGGGTAATTTTATGATGTTGTGTGAGTTTGATCCCGATGAAGTGTACCAATGGTTTATGGAGCTTTTTATAGATGCCTATGATTGGGTCATGGTGCCAAATATTTATGGCATGAGTCAGTTTTCTGATGGCGGTCTGATGGCAACAAAACCCTACATAAGTGGTAGTAATTATTTGATGAAAATGAGCAATTATAAAAAAGGTCCATGGCAAGAAACCTGGGATGGTCTTTTTTGGCGATTTATGGATACGCATCGCGATTTCTTTTTGTCCAATCCAAGACTAGGCATGTTGGTTCGCATGTACGATAAAATGCCTACTGAAAAGAAAGAAAAACACGCACAAAACGCAGCAATCTATTTGGAATCTATAGAGAAGTAGGCTACGTGGTGTTTCTTTGGATGTTGTATGATTTTCAGCGCGCCTATCGCATCAAAATAAAGAAAAAATCAGTTCTTTTTTAGCAGCTACATTGAGTAAAAAAGTATCTTCGCGCCATGTGGATGTATTTAGGGCTACTAGCGGCATTATTTTTAGGGTTACACAATTTATGTAAAAAACATGCAGTGCAGGGCAATGAAGTGTTGCCGGTGCTTTTTGGCACACTTAGCGCAGGCTTTCTAGCATTAGTCCCTTTCTTTATCAGCTCCATAGTGCGTCCTGAATGGACCAAACAGCTAGGGTTTTTCATCACAAGCCTTCCAATAGAAACCCATGGTTTTATTTTTATAAAATCGATGCTAATGGCTTCATCCTGGGTATTGGCATTCCATGCATTAAAGCATTTGCCCATTACCATAGTCACACCAATTCGTTCTGCGGGTCCCTTTTTCACATTCATAGGCGCTATTTTAATTTACAATGAACAACCTACTTCATTACAATGGATGGGGTTTATAAGTATTATTTCTTCAGTAGTGCTCTATTCTAGAATCGGAAAGAGAGAAGGGATTAATTTTAAACGAAATAAATGGATTTTCGCGATTATTGCGGCTACCTTTTTAGGGTCTTCAAGTGGCTTGTATGACAAGTTTTTAATTCAAAACCTAGCGCTAAATCCACAGACCTTGCAGTTTTGGTTTTGTTTTTACACCCTGCTTATTTTACTCGTTATTTTAGGTATTACTTGGTTTCCAAAAGCAGAGAAGCGTAAAAATTTCAAATGGCGTTGGACCATTGTGGCTGTTGGTATATTGCTTCAAGCAGCAGATTATTTTTACTTTAAAGCCTTGCAAGACCCAGAGGCACTCATCATGTTATTATCTGCCATTAAACGAAGTCAAATACTCATTGCTGTGGTGATTGGAGGATTGGTATTTAAAGAGAAGAACAAGCGAAAGAAACTAATTCCCTTAGCAGGAATTATGATTGGAGTGTTTTTAATTTTATATGCTTAAACCCGTCTGTTTGCTAATAATGGCGGTGGTTCTCCGTTAAAAGGATTGGCTCTGTTAATGGTTCTCGCTCCCATACCTACTGCTCGAATAACAGCGCGGTCTCCATGTTTTTCTCGCATTTTATCCATTGCCTTGTACAAGTTCAATACTTTTTGATTGTCTTCAAATAAATTGACCTGATGTCCGCCATACACCAAATTACTAAACCGAACACCAATCAAACGCACCAACAACCTTTTTTGATAGAGGCTTTTATACAGTTCTAATACAATGGGTAAAATAGTGTCATCTGAAGCACTATAGGGAATGCTCTTTTGTTTGGTATAGGTTTGAAAATTAGAATATCGTATTTTAAATGTAATACAAGAGGCCAACTTATTACCTCTACGCAATTGAAAAATAAGGTTCTCTGCCATGGCAATAATGATGCCTTTTAATTTCACAATGTCTGTTGTATCCTTATCAAAAGTTCGCTCTGTAGAAATCGATTTTCTTTCTTGATGCTTGACAACCGGCGTGTTGTCTATACCATTTGCCTTTTTCCAAATAGTAGCTCCCTGTTTTCCAAAGACCTTTGTCATCATATGAATTGGCATTTCTTGTACTGTTTGAATGCGTTTGATGCCTAAATCGCATAGTGAAGTGTAGGTCTTCTCTCCTACCATCGGAATTTTACGAACAGATAATGGTGCTAAAAAATGTTTCTCCTTACCTGAATTGATTCGAATCTCATTATTGGGTTTGGCTTCTCCCGTAGCGATCTTAGAAACCGTTTTATTAATGGAAAGGCCAAAAGAAATAGGAAGTCCTGTTTCTGTAATTATTTTTTTTCTTAGCTCAGAGGCCAATTGATGACAACCAAAGAATTTATCCATGCCGGTTAAATCGATGTAAAACTCATCTATCGAAGATTTTTCATACAATGGTACTGCATCTGCTACGACTGCTGTTACTAATTTAGAGAATTTTGTATACACCCCAGAATTCCCTCTTAACACCACTGCTTCAGGACACAATTGCTTTGCCATTCGCATAGGCATGGCAGAATGCACTCCAAATTTTCTAGCTTCATAACTGCAAGAGGCCACAACACCTCTATCAGAAGTCCCTCCAATAAGCACAGGTCTGTTATTCAATCGACTGTCTATCAACCGTTCGCAAGACACAAAAAAAGTATCTAAATCCATATGTACAATTGAGCGTTCCATTTTATAAATCAATGTGTTTAGTGGTACTTTCTGCATACCGTGGGTCTTGTATAATGGATAGTTTTTCCATCTTTTCAACGGCAATACTAACACAGTCAAACTCTTGTGTTACCTTTCCTGTAATTTGATAAATCCCTCGTCCTCTAAAAGGAAAATCTCTTGCTATTTTAGGAAAGTGTACGGTATCGATATGATCTCCTTTCGTATCTATAAAAGTACCAAAGTACATCAGATCTCCTTTTGAGGTTGTTGTGCGTTTTGCCGTTACATAATAGCCATAAACAGTTACCAATTTTGCTTCGTGCTCTAGAAGGTCTTTAGCGGCAATTTTTTCCTCTATGGGATCTGTTAAGAGTAAAAAAGGGCTGCATAAAGAGAACCCATAGTACTCAATCTCATCAAAAGCATCTTCCAAAGGGTTTGAAAGTAATTTTGGTGTTTTATAGGTGATTTTTTCTGACCTAAACAAAGTGTTAATCTGTTCTTCTAGTACAACTTTATGTACCTTCATATGTGCTTCCCAAAGCAATTCTCTTTTGTTTCTTTTGGTAAAAGCAAAAGCATTTACTTTAATGAGAAGCACGAGTTGTTGCAGCCCTATTGGTACTCTATTGATAAAATCATCCAAGCTTAAGAAGCGTCCATTTAAAGTCCTTTCTGCCACAATTTTTTGAGCGTTCTTAGCTTCAAAAGCATGCAGCATCATAAAGCCTAAATAAATCGTATTTCCAGCAATAGCATTCACATATTGAGAGGTATTGACCGTTACTGTATGTATGGTTGCTCCGTGCATTCTTGCTTCGTGTATGTAATATTCTGGTCTGTAAAAACCACCGTGATTGTTAAGTGTAGCGACCATGTATTCTAACGGATAATAAGCCTTTAGAAATAAACTTTGATAACTCTCTACAGCATAGGAAGCAGAGTGCCCTTTAGCGAATGCATAGCCTGCAAAACTCTCTATTTGCCTCCATATTTCCTGTGTTACTACAGCTGTATGCCCTTTATTTTTACAATTCTCAAAAAAGGTGTTTTTCACTTTTAAAAAAGCTTCTCTAGATCTACATTTACCACTCATTCCTCTGCGTAACAAATCGGCTTCTGCCAAATTGAGTCCTCCAAAATAATGAGCTACTTTAATCACATCTTCCTGATATACCATTACACCATAGGTTTCTGGCATGATTTTTAACAAGATGGGATGTGCCTCTTTTCTTTTCTCTGGATATCTATAACGCTTTATATACTCTTGCATCATTCCAGATTTAGCAACACCGGGTCGAATCACAGAACTGGCAGCAACCAAGCCCAAGTAATCGTTTACTTGCAGCTTTTTAAGTAACATACGCATGGCAGGAGATTCCACATAAAAGCATCCAATAGCACTTGCACTTTTTAAGAGTTCCTTAATTTTTAAATCTTGCTTAAACCGCTTGATGTCATGGATGTCTATTGGAGGTTGTTCTGGATGATTGTACCCAACAATAGTTACAGCTTCTCGTATTTTTCCAAGGCCACGTTGACTTAAAATATCAAATTTATACAAGCCAATCTCTTCTGCGGTCACCATATCAAACATGACGGTAGGAAAGCCCTTTGGAGGCATAAACGTAGCACTGTATGCATGTAATGGATTTTCAGAAATAAGAATGCCTCCTGGATGAATTCCTAAATAGTTTGGAAATCCTTGAATGTATTGACTGTAAATTAAGACCAATCTAGACATTTGATCCAATTGATTCGGTTGGAAATTACGACTAGACAGCTTGTCTATTTCAAACTTAGGCAAGCCAAATACCTTTCCTAGTTCTCTTACAGAAGCCTTGTATTTAAAAGTATTGTAGACCGTTATCAAGGAGGTGTTTTTGAATCTCGCAAATATAAAATTCATGATATCATCTCGATCTCGCCAAGAGAAATCAAGATCAAAATCGGGTGGGTTTGTTCTGTGTAAATTGATAAAACGTTCAAAATACAAATCCAATTCTATAGGGTCTACATCTGTAATTCGAAGCACATATGCAATGATGCTATTAGCACCACTTCCCCGTCCAACATAATAATACCCTTTGCTACGAGCATATTTTAGAATTTTCCAATTGATTAAAAAATAGGATACAAAATTCTTTTCTTTGATGATATTTAATTCTTTTTCTACTCTATCAAAAACACGTTTCCCTATTCTTTTGTAACGATAGCCCAAACCTCTATAAGCCAATCTTCGCAACAATCTAAAATCCAATGCTTCAGAGTTTGTGTATGATTTTTGATTCTTTGGAGCGTTGTTTACTAGCTTAAAATCAATACAACAGTCATCCATTATCTGCTGGGTATTCTCGATAAGCATTGGATATTCTGAATAGGTGCTTTTTACGGATTCCATAGCAACCATGGTATCTGTTTCTTTGCCTTGTTCTGAGGTTGGTAATTTGCTAAGTAAGGTATTGTTGTCTATTGATCGCAGTAGTCGATGTGTATTGAATCCTTTTTTGTCTTGAAAGGAAACCGTCATTAACACCACCAATTTCTCTAGCTGATATTGCCATTCAGAAAATTTCAACTGATTTAAATCAGCAGGTGTTATGCCAATAAACTCATGTGCTTTTAGAGGTCTTACTTTTTGTTGAAATGGATAGATTACATAGGTGTCTTCAAGATTCGTAGCAGTCTCTGGAATCTCCATATTTGTAAGGTGTAAAAAAGAAGACAAATAGCTGTTGATATGCGCATAACCAAGCGCACTTTTCGCAAGCATGATGAATTGTTGCTGGGCTCCATTTCTAAAATCAACCCCTAAAATGGGTTTTATCTCATTTTCTTTTGCCAACTTCATAAAATCCAATCCTGCTGTGGTACTATTAATATCTGTTAAGGCTATTGCGCTTAAATTATGGCATTTAGCCATTGATATCAGTCCTTTCGGACTTATTGAGCCGTATCGCAAACTATAGTATGTATGTGTATTTAAAAACATTTTACAAAAATAGTTTCATTTTTAAACATTGATTGTTTATTTTTGAAACAATTATGACATATATAGCCCAAAACATTAGACATCTTAGAAATTTAAAGGGATTGTCTCAAGAATATTTTTCTGAAGAAATAAAAATTACGCGTTCTCAATTGATGTCGTATGAATCTGAAAGAACAGCACCCTCTATAGAAACCTTAATTAAAATATCTGATTATTTTAGTTTGCCTATAGACATTCTACTTCGCAATAATTTGACCTTGTCAGAAGACACTTCTTTTATAGATATTGGTAAGCAGCGTGTCTTATTTCCTATAACAGTTGACAATAGCAATGAGGATTTGATAGAAATCATTCCTTTAGAAGCGTCTGCAGGATATTTAAATGGCTATGCAGATCCTGAATATGTAGAAGATTTAGGAAAGATCAAACTTCCTTTTCTTCCTACGGGTAAACACAGGGCTTTTCCTATCAAGGGAGATTCTATGTTACCTGCTAAAAGTGGTTCTTTTGTGATCGCAAAGTATTTAGAAAATGCAACAGATATAAAAGACGGAAAAACGTATGTGATCTTAACAGAAAATGATGGTTTGGTTTACAAAAGAGTCTATAGCTACATTGAAGAAAAGCAATCGCTTTTATTGGTGTCTGATAATAAATTATACGATCCATATGAGGTTGCTATTGAAACGGTATTGGAAGTTTGGGAATACACTTGTAGTATCAATACACAAGAATATGATGAACATGAGTTAAAAATTAGCAGTATTGCTCAAATGTTTACGCAATTAGGAATTGAGTTAAAGGCCTTAGAAAAATTAATCGCATGATGTATTCAGTAATCGATATTGAAACGAACGGAGGTCACAAAATTACAGAGATCTCTATATTAGTATACAATGGAACTAAAGTGGTAGATGAATTTACAAGTTTGGTCAACCCAGAATGCAACATTCCATATTATATTACCACGTTAACAGGTATTAATGATGCCATGGTAGCTAGCGCTCCAAAATTCTATGAAATTGCAAAAAAGGTACTAGAAATTACAGAGAATACCATCTTTGTTGCTCATAATGTGAATTTTGACTACACCATCATTCAAAAAGAATTTAAAGCATTAGGGGCTAGTTTTAAGAGAAAGAAACTTTGTACAATTCGGCTGTCTAGAAAAATAATTCCTGGCTTGCAATCGTATAGTTTGGGAAAACTCTGCAGGTCTTTAAACATTCCTATATCGAATAGGCATCGGGCAAAGGGAGATGCAGAAGCCACCGTTATTTTACTAGAAATGCTTCTTGAAAAAGATACAGATCATACAATTATTGAAACCTTTTTAAAACCAAGTTCAAGAGCCGCAACACTACCTCCACTCTTACCTAAAGAGGTGTTTGATGCGCTTCCTGAGAAGGAAGGCGTGTATTATTTTAGAGATCGCGAGAATACTGTTATTTATGTAGGGAAAGCAAACAACATCAAGCAACGTGTATTGAGTCACTTATACGACAAATCTAAAAGAGAGGTGACCATGTGTTTGGAAATAGCCAATATTACATTTACAGAAACAGGAAGCGAACTTTTGGCATTACTCCTAGAATCTTCAGAAATAAAGCGATTGTATCCAAAATTTAACAGGGCACAACGAAGATCCGGAGAGAGTATTGCACTTTTTAGCTATCAAGATCGAAGTGGTATTACGCATATTGCCACCAATAAAACAAAGCTTGTAGCCAAACCATTGACCAAATTTTTTAATGCTACAGAAGCAAGAATTTTCATAGAAAAACTCTGTGAAACCTTTGAACTATGTCCGAAATATTGTCATTTACAGTCTACTGTTTCTACCTGCTTTCATTATCAAATTAAACAATGCAAAGGCATTTGTGAACAAAAAGAAGCTGTTGAGGCTTACAATAAAAGAGTGCAGAAAGCCATTGCCTCTGTACAGTATCAATCAGAGAGTTTTGTGATTCATCAAAAAGGAAGAAACTCACAAGAAAAAGCGTTTGTGCTTGTTGTAAACAATATTTATAGAGGTTTTGGTTACCTTCCTAAAAACACAGAAATCACATCTCTAGAGACCTATACAGAAGCGATTCAGCCAATGAAGGATACCCGAGATAGCAAACGAATTTTAAATTCATATACAAGGAAGCATCCAAAAGAAATGAGCCAATTAAACAGTGACTTTACACTAGAAAACCTGAACTTTACGTCAGGATCTAACTTGTTTAATTTGTAAGCAGCAGCATTAGTTCTTTTTCTTCTTTTTAGCGGCAACCTTAACACTGCTGTTGTTCTCTGACAAGTGATTTGCCAGTATTTTCTCAATCAATTCTTCTTTAGTTAAATGATGAAATACTGTTCTTACTTTTTTTCTAAACTCCTCTGAAATGGCACGATTTGGCTTTGTTTTAAATATTTTTTTTGCCCATAATACACCGTTATTCTCTTCAATGCTTTCTGGACTAGCTTTCTGTAACGGTGTGAATTTGATTCCTAACTCGTCTTCAAAATCGGGAATATCAATCACTTCTTCTTGTTGTAGAATGGTTAAAGAAAGTCCTTTTGCTCCTGCCCTAGCCGTACGACCACTTCGGTGTACATAGGCATCATAGGTATCAGGTAAATGATACTGTACCACATAGGCAACTTCTTTTACATCAATACCACGTGCTGCCAAATCAGTGGCGACTAAAATATCAATATAGCCCTCTCTAAACTGCCCCATAATTCGATCTCGAATCCCTT
This sequence comes from Polaribacter sp., assembly GCA_042091715.1. GTDB lineage: Bacteria > Bacteroidota > Bacteroidia > Flavobacteriales > Flavobacteriaceae > Polaribacter. Next base: position 14,307 of record JBELGW010000056.1, read on the forward strand.
GTGTTAAGCTACCATGAATAGCTCCGGATGAAAATTTATGAATCGCTAAGTTCTTTGCTAACTTATTGACGGCTGCCTTTGTTTTACAAAAAATAATACCTCTTTGACCTGCCTTGGAAGTTAAAAAATGTAGCAATACCTCTAACTTTTCAATAGGCTCAACCACTACATATTGGTGTGCGATTCCCTGATGTCCAACAGTATCCATATCTGCTTCAATATGTACAACGTGTTTCGACATGTAATTTTG
>JBELGW010000057.1:0-14343 GCA_042091715.1 Polaribacter sp.
TTGATAACAAAACGTTTTTTAAAATGTGTATGTTCTTCTTGTAAAGCAGCTTTTAGTTCTAATACTGTTTTGCGATTTAACTTGTTGAAGTTTTCTTGTTTAAACAATAATTGGTGTTTTTCAATGGCTTTGTTAAAGTCAGCCTGCGAGTAGGGATTCAGGATAACCGCAATTCCATTGGTGTTGAATGCCCGAAATAAATAGTCATCATGTGCTGAGCAAAAAATGATAGGGCAATCTACAGTTATGCTATCAAATAAGTCAAAGGAGATGACATCTAGTAATTGAATGTCAGACAAGATGAGGGTATAGGTGTTTTTTGTTAAGAATACTTTTCCTTCTTTAATTGTCCTGGCCCAATCGTGCCCTGTTGTTAGATCAAATAGGGGATGTAAACAGCTTGTTAATTTTTGATAGGCAGGGATTTCATCTTCTGAAATTACCGTTGTCATCAGAAATGGTTCCTTTGAGAGAAGCGCTATTTGTTATGTTGTGTAAAATAACATTCGCATAAGGTAAAGCTGTGTTTTGGGAATCTGATATTTTTCCTGTGATGCTATTTTGGAAAAAACCAAAGTTAGCTCCGAGGATAATAAATTAAGAAACTATAAAATTTTTCATGTGTATCTGTTTTTAATGAACAGGAACAAAAGTGCGATGAGTGTTTTGTGCGGAAATCAATATCTGATGAGACGGTATAAATTTCCTTTGAATAGATCTGGTTTCTCTTTGTAAGAAGATGTGTTTTTGCAATGCACAGCGATACTTTAGAAAAGTTGATTTGAGTTGTCCCGTATTTTTTCAGTTACTAAGTCAATTTTTAAGGTTACATTTACGACATTAATTTATGAAGATAATGACAGGTAAACCGCGCATATTACTCATCTATACAGGAGGTACAATTGGTATGGTAAAAGACTACGAAACAAATGCCTTAAAAGCATTTAACTTCGAGAAGTTGTTGGAGAGAATTCCTGAGTTGACCCAGTTAGAATGTTCTATTGATACGTACTCGTTTGAAGAGCCTATAGACTCTTCAAATATGAACACAGCGCATTATGTTACCATCGCAAAAGTAATTGAAGACAATTACAACAACTTTGATGGGTTTGTTATCCTAACCGGTTCAGACACCATGTCATATACCTCTTCGGCCATTAGTTTTATGCTTGAAAACTTAAACAAACCTATTGTTTTTACCGGGTCTCAGTTGCCAATCGGTCATTTAAGAACGGATGCCAAAGAAAACTTGATTACCTCTATAGAAATTGCAAGTGCTCATCAGAATGGAATTCCTACGGTGAGAGAAGTTTGTTTGTATTTTGAGTACAAGTTATACCGTGCAAATAGAACCACAAAATTAAATGCCGAGCAGTTTGAAGCATTTGCTTCGTTAAATTATCCGCCTTTGGCAGAGAGTGGGGTACATCTGCAGTTCAATACAGATTTGCTATTAAAGCCAGTACATCAAGAAGCAAAACTTATTGTAAGAACCGCACTGAATAGTAAGATTGTTGTATTGAAGTTATTTCCAGGGATTACCAAAGAAGTTGTTGAAAGCTTAATTGACATAGCGGGTTTACAAGGACTTGTTGTAGAGGTGTATGGGGCTGGAAATGCGCCGACCTACCCTTGGTTTATTTCCTTACTTGAGAAGGCAGTTACAAATGGTATACAAATTGTTCTTGTTACGCAGTGTGCGAAAGGAAGTATTATGCTCGGACATTACGAGACGAGTGTTGCGTTAAAGAGAATTGGAGTGATCAATGGAAATGATATCACCACCGAATCTGCAGTCGCAAAATTGATGTACCTGTTAGGAGAAAATATTCCTCAAAAAGAGTTTAAAAAATGGTTTGAAAAACCCTTGAGAGGTGAATTGAGTTCTGTGTAAAAATCGAAAGTAATGATGTTGTTTTACAGGCGTATGAATCGTTCTATGAGAAATTGATACTTAAATCAATTAATTTTTGCTTTTTCGGCATAAAAAGCCCAAATTTTTTTTAGTGACTCAACATTTTTTTGTTAATTGGCACTCTCAAAAGAGTGAGAAATGGAAATTGTAATGTAGAAAAAGCAATTTTTGGTGATTTTGAGATAAAAATCAATACCTTTAACCCGTTAACTATTAAAAATTAATTTATAACAAAGATGAAAAAAGTATCAAACATCCTAACAGTAGCAGGATTCATGTTTTTTGGAGCTATTCAATCAACTTTCGCACAAGAAGCAGCGCAGTCAGAAACTTTCCACCAAGAGTTAAAAAAACGTTTTATTGAGGGAGATCCACAATTTATGGGGATTGTATTAGTTGCTTTAATCTTAGGATTGGCAATTGCAATCGAGAGAATTATTTACTTAAACATGGCAACAACAAATACTAAGAAATTAGTGGCAGGTGTAGATGAAGCATTGAGTTCAGGTGGTGTTGAGGCAGCGAAAGAGTTGTGTAAAAATACAAAAGGACCAGTTGCATCGATTTTTTATCAAGGATTAGACAGAATGGATGAGGGTGTTGAAGCTGCAGAAAAAGCTGTTGTTGGATACGGAGGAGTTCAAATGGGACTATTAGAGAAAAATGTTTCTTGGTTGTCTTTATTTATTGCATTAGCACCGATGTTAGGGTTCATGGGAACTGTAATTGGTATGATTGATGCATTTGATAGAATTGCAGTAGCAAATGATATCTCTCCAGGAGTAGTAGCAGGAGGTATTAAGATTGCACTTTTAACAACAGTATTTGGATTGGTAGTAGCAATTATCTTACAGATTTTTTATAACTATATCGTTTCTAAAGTAGATAGCATCGTAAACAACATGGAAGATGCTTCAATCTCTTTAATTGACTTATTAGTGAAATATAAAAAATAAGAATAGTTATGAAAGATAATCTATCAAAAATATTAAACATTTTTATCGCGCTTGTAGCTGCCGTAGGAGCCATTCTATTTATTAGAATCTTCATGGAAGATGCAGACTTGATAGAAAATGACGCAGAGGTGCAGCAAAGCATCATTACGCCAATTGTGGCCTTTTCTCAAGGATTGTTATACCTAGCAGTAGGTGTAACGCTAGTACTTTCTTTAGGTGCTATGTTTAAAAATCCGGAGAATCTTAAAAAGACTGGACTAGGAGTGCTCGCATTGGGAGTTTTGTTAGCTTTGGCTTACTTTACCGGAGATAGTCTTGAAGTAACAGATCCTCAAGGAAAAGTATTGAAAGGTGGAGAAGCAGGTTCTACAATCAATCAATGGGTAAGTACTGGTATTTGGTACAGTATGTTCTTAGGTTTAATCGCCGGAGTATTCTTTGTAATTGATTTGTTCAAAGGATTAATTAAATCATAAATTATGGCAAGAAGAGAAACCCCAGAAATTAATGCAGGTTCGATGGCGGATATTGCCTTCTTGTTATTAATCTTTTTCCTTGTAACAACTACAATGGATGTGGATTCAGGTATTTCAAAGAAATTATCTGAAAAACCGCCAAAAGATTATGTGCCTCCTGTAATTAAGGAAAGAAATATTTTCGAAGTAAATATCAATAGAAATAACGAATTGCTCGTTGAAGGTGAAACTATGACTGTAGAAGAACTGAAAGATGCTGCAGTGAAGTTTATTGATAATGGAGGTGGTGAAGGAAAGATTGTTGACGGTGTTTCTACTGGTACCTGTGATTATTGTAAAGGTGCTAGGAGTGATGCATCATCAGATCATCCAAACAAAGCAATTATTTCTGTTCAAAGTGATAGAGGTACGGAATACGGGATGTACATCAAAGTACAGAATGAACTCTTAAGAGCGTACACTGAGTTAAGAAATGCTTTGGCTTTAGAGAAGTATAATACGTCTTATGATGTGCTTGAAAAGGCATATAAAAAAGATAAGAATAATGAAGAATTGAAGGAGAAAGTAGAATATATTAAGTCTAGCTATCCTCAGATTGTTTCTGATGCAGAACCGACTTCTGCTAACTAATATTAAAAACAAGGATTATGTCTAAATTCGGAAAGAAGAAAAAAGGGATGCCAGCAGTGAATACTGCATCATTACCTGACATTGTTTTTATGTTGTTGTTCTTTTTTATGGTAACTACCGTAATGAGAGAAACAGACTTAAAAATTGAAAACCCAAGTTTGCCCAATGCTACCGAGGTAAAGAAACTAGAGCATAAGAGTCTAGTGAGTACTATTTACGTAGGAAAAGCAAAGGATACAAAATTGGGAACAGGAGATAAGATTCAGTTGAATGATAAAATCGCAACGGCGGATGACGTTACTGCTTTTATTTACAATGAAAGATCTCAAAGGTCAGAAGCGGAACACCCATACATGACTACTTCAATTAAAGCTGATGTAGGTTCAAGTGTTGGTACGATTTCTGATATCAAATTAAAGTTAAGAGATGTGAATGCATTGAAGTTGAGTTTGTCTAGTCGTAAGGTAGAGGAAATCAAACAATAAGCATGTCATACATATTTGAAAAAAGGACAATCATTTTGGTTGTCCTTTTTTTATGTAAAAAAATAATATCTTTATTCATATGCAAAACGATGTACCACGATGAAAAAAACATTTCTTTTAGTACTCTGTGTGTATTCAGTCGCACTCTTTAGTCAAAAAGATTCACTCGATTTAGGGGCCTCTTATTGGGAAGATCAGTTGTATGTGGGTGTCACATTTAATGAATTGATGAAGCAGCCCTCTGGTGTACTAGGAAGTGGTTTCTCATATGGTTTGAACGCAGGTTATATGAAAGATATTTCTCTTGTGAAAAGTGGAAAAATTGCGTTAGGACTCGGTGTAGGATATTCTTACGACGCCCTTAGGCATGGTTTTGAGCTGTCTAGGCAAAATAATAGGGTAGTAGTTAACGTAAATGCAGATGTTCAGTCTAGTGGCAATCTGAGGATGCATTCATTGGAGATTCCCATAGAATTTAGATGGAGAACCTCTACTGCGAATAAATACAAATTTTGGAGAGTATATGCAGGTGTTAAGATGAATTATAATCTGAAAAACTCCATGAGTTATTCTGAGGATGCAACATACGCGCTGTATACCAATCTTTCTCGTTTTAATAAGGTTCAATTCGGATTGACGCTCTCTGCCGGTTATGCTTCCTTTAACTTTAATGTCTATTATGGTCTCACACCTATTTTAAAGGATTCGGACATGGGAACTGTTTCCATTGGTTCTAGAATATTGAGGTTGGGGATGATTTTTTACATTTTATAAGAACATAAATGCGATGCATTGAGAGCCGATGCCTACAAAGAAACCAATGTATACCTCTTTAGGTGTGTGTGCCTTGAGACACAGCCTAGAACTTGCTAACAGGCCTGTTAGCAGTAGTAAAGGAATGATGACAGGTAGCGCATTCATGGCTTGTAAGGTGCAATACATCAAAAAAAACATAAATAAGCTGCTCATAGAAATCACATGTAAGCTTGTTTTGATCTTAAGGAAAAACAGGAGATACACCACGATTAGTGCAATGTTTGTTCCGTGAAATAAAATCCCAAGTGGTTGGAAAATTGGAATCGTTATTAAAGTTCTTCCCAAAAGAGTAAAAATGATCAGCATGATAAATAGCGGTATTTTTCTTTCGCTAATCGTACTTACTTGGAAATTTTGTATGAGTTTTAGTCGTTTTAGTATGAATAAAAATAACAAGGGTACCAAATAGGTGGTTACAAAGATTACGCTTAGTAAAAAGTAGGCTAATTGCTTAGGAATCCTATCTTTGGTTAGGGCTAAGAAGCATACCATCCCAATCGTAGGAATTACGATAGGGTGTAGCAGAATAGATATGAGTTTGTGAAGTCTCACTGCTTATATTTCTTTTCGTAATCGAGCAACAGGAATGTCTAATTGTTCTCTGTATTTTGCAACTGTTCTTCTGGCAATTGGGTATCCTTTTTCTTTGAGAACAGCAGCGAGCTTATCATCGGTTAGTGGTTTCCTCTTGTTTTCTTCATCAATAACATTCTGAAGAATTTTTTTAATTTCTTTGGTAGATACGTCTTCGCCTTTGTCATTTTTCATAGATTCAGAAAAGAATTCTTTGATCAGCTTTGTGCCGTAAGGCGTAGCTACGTATTTGCTATTTGCTACGCGCGATACTGTAGAAATATCCATTTTGATCTCGTCTGCAATGTCTTTTAGAATCATTGGTTTCAACCTGCGTTCGTCTCCGGTTAAAAAATAATCATATTGATATTGCATAATAGTATTCATCGTAATCAGAAGTGTTTGTTGGCGCTGTTTAATGGCATCAATAAACCACTTGGCCGCATCTAATTTTTGTTTTATGAAGAATACGGCGTCTTTTTGAGATTTAGATTTTTCTTTCGACTCTTGATATCCTTTTAACATGTTGTTATATTCCCGAGATACGTGTAGCTCAGGAGCATTTCTCGAGTTTAAGGTCAAATCTAGATTACCATCAATTATTTTTATCGAAAAATCAGGGACAATTTGCTCTGCGATTTTATTATTGCCTGCATAGGAGCTTCCTGGTTTTGGATTTAGTTTGCTGATTTCATGAATCACCTCTTTCAATTGGTTTTCTGAAATTTCAAATTTCTCCATTAACTTCTTGTAATGCTTTTTTACAAATAGATCAAAGGAAGATGCTAGTATGCTGATAGCTATGCTTCGGTTGTGTTGTTTTGGTTTTGATTTTAATTGGATAATTAAACACTCTTTCAAATCTCTACCTCCCACACCTATAGGATCTAAGCGCTGCACAACGGTGGTCAGTAACTGAATCACCTTTTCTTCTGTTGTGAAAATATTTTGTGTAAAAGCTAAGTCATCTACAAGGTCTAGAATACTGCGTCTAATGTATCCGCTATCATCAATACTTCCAACGAGAAATTCTGCAATGAGCCGCTCCTCTTCACTCATTCTAAAGGTATTTAACTGATTCTTTAGAGATTGATGGAAGGTAGTTCCCGATGCATACGGGATGTTTTTGTCTTCATCATCAGATGAATAATTGTTGGCTTGTGTTTTGTAGTGAGGAATTTCGTCATCACTCAAATACTGATCAATATTAATGTCTTCTGCTTCTATTTTTTCATTGCCTGAATCCTCATATTCATTGCTCAATGACTCGTCGAATTCTGTGGTTTCTTTTCCCGTGTCTAATGCCGGGTTTTCTTCTATTTCTTGTTTTAAACGCTCTTCAAAAGCTTGCGTAGGTAACTGAATTAACTTCATCAACTGTATCTGTTGAGGAGATAACTTCTGCAGTAACTTAAAATTTAAACTTTGTTTTAGCATTTTATAAATATTTCTTTTTTGCTGTGCTTAGAACTCTGCGTTTTGCGGTGTTCTTGGGAAAGGTATTACATCTCTGATATTTCCCATTCCAGTGGCAAACTGAACCAAACGTTCAAAACCGAGACCAAACCCAGAATGCACTGCCGTACCAAATTTACGCGTATCTAAGTACCACCACAATTCTTTTTCATCAATCTCTAATGCTGCCATTTTTTCTTTGAGAACATCTAGGCGTTCTTCACGTTGAGCTCCTCCTACAATTTCTCCAATTCCCGGAAACAATACATCCATTGCTCTTACGGTTTTTCCGTCCTCATTTAAGCGCATGTAAAACGCTTTGATATCGGCTGGGTAATCAAATAATATAACAGGACATTTGAAATGCTTTTCAACTAAGAATCGCTCGTGTTCTGATTGCAAGTCTGCTCCCCATTCGTTTATCGGGTATGCGAATTTTTTCTTTTTATTTGGTTTAGAATTACGTAGAATGTCTATTGCTTCGGTATAACTCACGCGTTTAAAGTTATTTTGTACAACAAATTCTAGTTTCTCGATCAAGCCCATAGCACTTCGTTGCGCTTGTGGTTTTGTCTTTTCTTCGTCAGTAAATCGTTTGTCTAAAAATACTAAATCATCTTTACACTGCTCCAATACATATCTTAGAACATATTTAATAAAGTCTTCAGACAAGTCCATGTTGCCGTCCAAATCCATAAATGCCACCTCAGGTTCAATCATCCAAAATTCGGCCAAATGACGTGTGGTGTTTGAGTTCTCAGCTCTAAAAGTAGGGCCAAAGGTATATACTTTTCCTAATGCCATTGCATAGGTCTCAGCTTCTAGTTGACCAGAAACCGTTAAGTTGGTTTCCTTTCCAAAAAAATCTTGCTTGTAATCGATGCCCCCATCTTCAGTCAATGGCGCTTTATTGGTTTCAAATGCAGAAACGCCAAACATTTCTCCAGCTCCCTCTGCGTCAGATCCTGTAATGATTGGGGTGTTCACATAGTTGAATCCATTTTCTTGAAAATAGCTATGTACTGCAAAAGACAGTTTCGAACGCACTCTCATAACAGCACTAAACGTGTTGGTTCTGATTCTTAAATGAGCGTTTTCTCTCAAAAACTCCAAACTATGCTTTTTTGGCTGAATAGGGTATTCATCTGGATTTGAGTCTCCTAAAATCTCTAATTCAGCTACTTGTATTTCTACAGATTGGCCCTTTCCTTGACTTTCTGCTAGTGTTCCTTTAATGGATACAGCGGCGCCCGTAGTAATTCTTTTTAATAGTGCATCGCTGGTATTTTCGAAGTCCACAACACATTGAATATTGTGAATGGTAGATCCATCATTTAAAGCAATAAATCGTTTGCTTCTGAATGATCTTACCCATCCCTTTGCGGTTACTTCTTGTAAAAACTTATCTGATTCTAATAATTCTAATACGCTACTTCTAGTCATCTTCTTAAAAATAAATAGTTACAACTTCACCTCTGTGAGGTTGAAAAGCAAAGATACTTTTTTAGCGAGAATTAACAACGATACAGTTGTGAATATCACATGAATTTAATGAGGCTCTTCAGGTGTGTTCTCTTTTGGGGGGAAAATTTTAATTGCCGGTTCTTTGAAAACTTTTTTATTCGTTATTTTTCTCTCGTACGTTAATAATAAAGAGGGTAATAATAGTAAGTTAGAAACCATTGCAAAGAGCAGTGTTACCGATACCAAGCCTCCCAGTGCAATGGTTCCTCCAAAGCTTGATACTGTAAATACTAAAAACCCAAAGAATAAAACAATGGAAGTATAAAACATACTAACTCCCGTTTCTCTTAAAGCGCTGTATACAGATTTTTTAATCTTCCAATTGTTTGCTTGCAGTTCTTGCCTGTATTTTGCGAGAAAATGAATGGTGTCATCTACAGATATACCAAATGCGATACTAAAAACTAAAATAGTAGATGGCTTGATTGGGATGCCAATGAAGCCCATTAAACCTGCAGTAATTAAAAGAGGCAGCATGTTTGGAATGATGGAAATTAAGATCATTTGGTAGGATTTAAACATCCAAGCCATAAACAGAGCGATTAAGAAGATCGCGAGCGATAATGATATCATTAAGTTGTTTATCAGGTAGTTGGTTCCTTTTAAGAAAACCAATGCTTTTCCAGTCAAATGCACTTCAAATCTGCTTTCAGGAAATTCTTTCGCGATTACGGCTTTGAGGCGATCTTGTATTAAGGTCATTTTATCTGTACCGATATCTTTCATAAACGTTGTGATTCTCGCATATCTTCCGGTTGAATCCACAAAGTTATTGAGCATTTGAGAATTCCCATCTGAATTTTTGGTGTATGAAAAGATGTAACTCTGTTCTTGAGAGGTAGGTAGCTGATAGTATTTAGGAATGCCTTTGTAGTATGCTTGTTTTGAGTATTTTACTAGATTCGTGACAGAAATGGGTTTGGATAATTCAGGAAATTGTTCAATTGCCTCATTAATTTTTTCCATCTTTTTTAAGGTAGAAAGTTTCATAACACCTTTGTCTTTTTTAGTGTCAATAAAAATCTCTAATGGCATGATACCACCAAATTCATTCTCAAAAAACTTAATGTCTTTATAGAACTGTTTTCCCTTGGGCATGTCTTCTATTAAGCTTCCAGAAACACGTATTTGATACACTCCAATAATACTAATAATAATTACAATTACGGTGGTGATGTAGATGGTGATCTTCTTATAGCGAACCATTTCTTCCATCCAGTTGACCACATTGTCTATCCATTTTTTCTCTAAATGATTTAAATGTTTTTTCTTGGGTAATGGCATAAAGCTATAGATAATTGGAATAATTAATAAAGCTAGTATGAAGATTCCAACAATATTTATGGATGCGATAATACCGAATTCCTTTAATAGTTGACTTTTCGTAAAGACGAAGGTGGCAAACCCAGATGCAGTTGTAATGTTGGTCATTAAGGTTGCGTTTCCAATTTTTGAAATTACGCGTTGTAATGATTTGGCTTGATTCCCGTGTTTTTTAACCTCTTGTTGGTATTTATTTATCAAAAATACGGCATTTGGTACCCCAATAACAATAATTAACGGAGGGATTAGCGCTGTTAATACAGTAATTTCATATCCAAACAATCCTATAAAACCAAAAGCCCAAACCACGCCAATCATGACCACAAGCAATGTGATAAATGTTGCACGATATGATCTAAAAAAGAAGAAAAATATGATGGCTGTAATGAGCAAAGCACCGACTACAAATAGTAAAATTTCATCTTGAATGTTTTGCGAGTTCAAGGTTCGGATGTAGGGCATTCCAGAGATGCGAACTTTTAAATTATGCTCTTTTTCAAAAGAAGCAATTGTAGGAATTAGGTCATTGAATATAAAGTCTCTTCGTGCAGGTGTGTTTACTATTTCTTTATCAATGTATATGGCTGTTTGTACAGTTCCTGTTGTTTTGTTGTACAAGAGGTTGTCGTAAAAAGGCAGCTTTTCAAAGAGTTCTTTTTTTATCGCTGAAATCTCTTTTTGTGTTGTTGGTGTTTCTGCTACTAAAGGCTGAACAATGAATTTTTTGTTTTTTCTGTCAGCCTTCAACTGCTGAATGTCAGCTATGGATACTGAGAATTCAACTTGATCATGTTTGTCTAACTTTTTTGTAAGGGCATTCCATGCATTGAATTTTTCTGGAGTAAAAAGAGTGCTGTCCTTCACGGCAAGAATTACGAGATTCCCTTCTTCTCCAAAAATTTCTAAGAATTGGTTGTACTGAATATTGGCCTCATGATTTTCAGGCAATAAATTGGCTTCGGTATATGAAAACCTCATGTGCTTCATCTGTGAAGCTAAAAATGCAGTAAAAGTTGCAACCAACAGCAGAACAATATATCTGTTGCGTAAAATTAACCCTGCTACTTTAGTCCAAAAATTCATGCTTTTTTATTTTCAACAAAGGTAATGAATGTTTGTAAACCTAAACCAAAAAAAAAAGAGTGTTTAGCACACTCTTTTCCTTTATTTATTCGCTTTATGGTATCGCTATACCGTCATGATTTCTTTTTCCTTTACAACATATAATTCGTCCGTTTTTTTTACAAAAGAATCCGTTAATGTTTGGATTTCTACTTCTGCATTTTTCTTCATGTCGTCAGAAACTTCTACTTTCTTGATCTCGTTGTTGGCATCCTTGCGGGCGTTTCGCACTCCCACCTTGGCATGTTCTGATTCTGCTTTTGCTTGTTTGGAAAGTCCAATACGTCTTTCCTCTGTAAGTGGTGGAACATTAATGATAATATTGTCTCCATTATTCATAGGGTTAAAGCCTATGTTCGCAACCATAATGGCTTTTTCTATCTCATGTAGCATGTTTTTCTCCCAGGGTTGCACGGTAATGGTTCGTGCATCAGGAGTATTTACGTTGGCTACCTGACTTAGTGGAGTAGAAGAACCATAATAATCTACTTGAATTCCAGCTAACATTGCAGGTGTTGCTTTTCCTGCTCTAATGTTTCTTAGCTCCTTTACCAAATGCTCTATTGCATTTTGCATTTGCTCTTTAGCGCTGTCAATTATAAATTCAATTTCTTCGTTCATCACTTAAACTTTTATGATCTATTAATTATTTACTACTGTTCCAATATTTTCGCCAGAAATTAATTTTATTAGATTTCCGTTGGTATTCATGTCGAAAACAATAATTGGTAAGTCATTCTCTTCACTCAATGTGAAAGCAGTCATGTCCATTACTTTTAGCCCCTTGTCAATTACTTCTTTAAAAGTAATGTTTTCAAATTTTATGGCGTCTTTATGTTTTTCTGGATCTGCGTTATAGATTCCATCGACACGTGTTCCTTTTAATATAGCATCTGCACCAACTTCAATTGCTCTAAGCACTGCTGCAGTATCTGTGGTGAAGTAGGGGTTTCCAGTACCTGCTCCAAAAATAACAACTCTTCCTTTTTCAAGGTGTCGAATGGCTCTTCTTTTGATGTAGGGTTCTGCAATCTCTTTAATTTCAATAGCGGTCTGTAGTCTCGTATATACACCTTCAGCTTCTAATGCACTTTGCAAGGCCAATCCGTTGATACAAGTAGCTAACATTCCCATATGATCTCCTTGCACACGATCCATTCCATTACTAGCTCCAGCAACACCTCTAAAGATGTTTCCTCCGCCAATTACAATGGCAACTTCGATGTCTTGGTCTACAATAGTTTTTATTTCTTTAGCATATTCAGACAAACGTTGAGGATCTATCCCATATTGTCTATCTCCCATTAGGGCTTCTCCGCTTAGTTTTAAAAGAATTCTTTTGTACTTCATAATTTCATTGAAAGTTTCGCAAATATACTAAATTCCAAGAAAGCTTTGATGCTGTATTTTTGTTTTTCTAAACAAAAAAACCATTCGAAATCGAATGGTTTTAATGTATTGTAAAGTCGAATTAGATTATCCTAAAGATACTCTTTTGAAAGTGCTAATAGCAACCTCTCCATAAGAACCTACATAAGCAGCTACATTTTTCTTTTCATCTTTGATGAAGTTTTGATCTAGTAAACATTGTTCTTGATCTAATGTAGTGTTGTCAGAAATAAATCTTTCCATTTTTCCAGGTAAGATTCTATCCCAAATTTGCTCAGGCTTTCCTTCTGCTTTTAGTTCAGCTTTTGCAGCTTCTTCAGCTTTTGCTAAAACCTCTTCAGATAATTGAGACATAGAGATGTATTGAGGTACATTTTTCAATGTTTTTCCAAGTCTTCCTAATTCAATATTATCTTTTTCGATTACTGCGATTCTGGCTTCAGTTTCTGCAGCAACAAATGAAGGGTCAAAATCTTTATAAGATAGGGTAGTAGCTCCCATAGATGCAATTTGCATTGCAACATCTTTTGTAAGTACCTCTGCCTTATCTACTGCGGCCGTTAAACCAACAATAGCGGCAATTTTACCACCGTGTGTATAAGATCCTACAAAAGGAGCTTCTACTTTTTCAAAAGCAGTAATGTCTAATTTTTCCCCGATAACACCAGTTTGCTCAACAAGTTTATCAGCAACGGTCATTCCATCAAAATCAGCAGCCAAGAAAGACTCCTTGCTGTCGTGGTTTAAGGCGATTGTTGCGAATTTATTTGCCAATTCTTTAAAGGAATCGTTTTTACCAACAAAATCAGTTTCACAAGCTAAAACGATAGCAACACCAGAAGTGTTGTCATCATTGATTTTTGTGATAGCCGTTCCTTCATTAGATTCTCTATCAGCTCTTTTAGCAGCTACTTTCTGACCTTTTTTACGCAGTACTTCAATTGCTTTTTCGAAGTTACCTTCTGCTTCTACTAATGCCTTTTTACAGTCCATCATTCCAGCACCAGTTGCTTCTCTTAATTTTTTTACGTCTGCAGCAGTTATATTTGCCATGTCACTTTTATTTTTTTGAAAAACCTTCCTAAAAGGATTTAGAAAGGTTTTACGGAATTATACATTTTATTATTTAGCTTCTTCTGTTTTAGCATCCGTTGCTTTTGGAGCTTCAGTTTTCGCTTTTTCTTTTCCTGCTTTTCTTTCAGCTAGTCCATTGGCAACAGCATCGGTAATATAGCCTAATACTTTTTCAATAGATTTAGAAGCATCATCATTTGCTGGGATTACATAATCAATCGGTCGAGGATCTGAATTGGTATCTACCATAGCAAAAATAGGAATGTTTAAGTTTTGAGCCTCTGCAACAGCAATGTGCTCTTTCTTAATATCCACTACAAATAAAGCACCAGGCAAGCGAGTCATATCAGTAATAGAACCTAAATTCTTTTCTAATTTTTCTCTCTGACGATTGATTTGTAATTTCTCTCTTTTTGATAATGCATCAAAAGAGCCATCTTGCTTCATTCTATCAATAGTTGCCATTTTTTTAACAGCTTTTCTGATAGTTACAAAGTTGGTCAACATTCCTCCTGGCCATCTTTCTGTGATGTAAGGCATGTTGATGCTCTTTGCTTTTTCAGCAACGATATCTTTTGCTTGTTTTTTTGTAGCAACAAATAAAA
>JBELGW010000058.1:0-14291 GCA_042091715.1 Polaribacter sp.
ATTAAACATCAAGCGTTTGATGGATATTGGATGTTACAGAGGGATTCGTCACAGAGTAGGACTTCCTTTAAGAGGACAGAGAACTAAGAACAACTCTAGAACAAGAAAAGGTAAGAGAAAAACTGTAGCGAACAAAAAGAAAGCTACTAAATAATAACTAGAAATTATGGCTAAAACGAGTACAAAGAAGCGTAAAGTTATTGTTGAGTCAGTTGGTGAAGCACACATTACTGCGTCATTTAACAACATCATTATTTCTTTAACGAATAAAAAAGGAGATGTAATTTCATGGTCATCTGCCGGTAAGCAAGGCTTTAGAGGTTCTAAAAAGAACACTCCATACGCGGCGCAAACTGCAGCAGAAGATTGTGCGAAAGTTGCACATGAAGCAGGACTCAGAAAAGTAAAGGTGTTTGTGAAAGGACCCGGTAACGGAAGAGAGAGCGCGATTAGAACATTACATAATAATGGAATTGAAGTTACTGAGATTGTAGATGTAACACCAATGCCACACAATGGATGTCGCCCTCCAAAAAGAAGAAGAGTATAATTAAATTTTAACTGAACTGGAATGCGATTATCGAAGGAGTTCGCCTTAATTCATAATCCCAGTTTTAATAACTAAGAAATGGCAAGATATACAGGACCAAAAACTAAAATTTCTCGTAAGTTCGGAGAAGCAATTTTTGGAGATGATAAAAACTTTGAAAAAAGAAATTATCCTCCAGGACAGCATGGAAATGCAAAAAGAAGAGGTAAAAAATCAGAATATGCAATGCAGTTGGCTGAAAAGCAGAAGGCAAAATATGCATATGGAATTTTAGAGCGTCAATTCTCAAATTTATTTAAAAGAGCATCAAGATCGAAAGGGATTACTGGTGAGGTTTTACTACAATTATGTGAGTCACGTTTAGACAATGTGGTGTTCCGTTTAGGAATCGCAAATTCTCGAAGTGGTGCACGTCAATTGGTTTCACACAGACACATTACAGTGAATGGTGAAATACTAAACATTCCTTCACACACGTTGAAGGCAGGTGATGTTGTTGCGGTTAGAGAGAAATCTAAATCTTTAGTTGCAATTGAAAGTGCTTTAGCTTCAAATAGCAATGTGTATGAGTGGTTAAGCTGGAATGCTGATTTATTATCAGGAACATTCATCAAGGCCCCGGAAAGAGTACAAATACCAGAGACTTTCAAAGAACAATTAATTGTAGAGTTATACTCTAAATAATACCTTATAAAGAAATATGGCAATTTTAAATTTTCAAAAGCCCGACAAAGTAATAATGATTGAATCTACCGATTTTTCAGGTAGATTTGAGTTCAGACCTTTAGAACCAGGTTTTGGGTTAACAGTTGGTAATGCATTAAGAAGAGTATTGTTGTCTTCTTTAGAAGGATTTGCAATTACATCATTAAGAGTTGATGGTGTGGAGCATGAGTTTTCTGCAATCAAAGGTGTTGTGGAAGATGTTACGGAAATAATTTTGAATTTAAAGCAAGTTCGATTCAAGAAACAAATTGAAGAGACCACTAGTGAGTCTATTACTGTGAATGTTTCGGGACAAGAACAGTTAACTGCTGGAGATTTGCAAAGTTTCATTTCTGGTTTTCAAGTATTAAACCCTGATTTAGTAATCTGTAATATGGATGCATCTGTGTCGTTTAACATGGACATATCTATAGAGAAAGGAAGAGGGTTTGTACCAGCAGAAGAAAATAAAAAATCTTCTGCACCGTTAGGAACAATTTTTACAGATTCTATTTACACACCTATAAAGAATGTGAAATATGCTGTAGAGAATTTTCGTGTTGAGCAGAAAACCGATTATGAAAAGTTGATTTTCGATATAGATACAGATGGTTCTATAAGTCCGAAGGACGCTTTAACAGAAGCTGCAAAGATTTTAATCCACCACTTTATGTTATTCTCTGATGAGCGAATTACTTTAGAGGCAGATGAGATTGCACAAACTGAAACATATGATGAGGAATCATTGCACATGCGTCAGCTGTTGAAGACGAAATTGGTAGATATGGACTTGTCAGTGAGAGCTTTAAACTGTTTAAAAGCTGCTGAAGTAGATACCTTAGGAGATTTGGTATCTTTCAATAAAAATGACTTGATGAAATTCCGTAATTTCGGTAAAAAATCTTTAACAGAGCTAGAAGAATTAGTAAATGTGAAAGGTTTGAACTTCGGAATGGATTTAGGTAAATACAAATTAGATAGAGATTAATACTTTCGTAATTTGCTCCCAAAAATTGGTTGAGCAAGATGAAAGTTCAAAACAAAGGTCATGAGACACGGTAAGAAATTTAACCACTTAGGAAGAAAGACAGCGCATAGAAAGGCGATGTTAGCTAATATGACATGTTCACTAATTGAACATAAACGTATTAACACAACAGAAGCAAAAGCGAAAGCTTTGCGTAGATTTGTTGAGCCTTTATTGACAAAATCTAAGAACGATACAACACATAATAGACGTGTGGTATTTAGTTACCTTAGAGATAAAGCAGCTGTTACAGAATTATTTAAAGAGATTTCTGTAAAGATAGCAGACAGACCAGGAGGTTATGTTCGTATTATTAAATTAGGAAATCGTCAAGGAGATAATGCTCCTATGGCAATGGTAGAATTGGTTGATTACAACGAAATTTACAATCCTAATGGAAAGAAAGCGAAGAAAACAACACGTAGAGGAAGAAAGAAGTCTGAAACTGTTGCGGATGTAGCAACCCCAGAGACTCCAGAAACTTCTGAAGAATAGGCATGAGACTATTATAAACCATATGAAAGGGATGAACATTTTTGTTTATCCCTTTTTTTTGTGCAATTTTGCGTGCGATTCATATGGTTTTAGATAGATATTATTAATTTTGTATCAATTACATAGAGACTCAATAACGAATACACATCTAAAAAATGAAATACCAACAACACAAAAAAGCATTAGTATTATTAGCTGATGGAACAATTTTTTATGGGAGGTCAATAGGAATTGAAGGCACTGCTTCAGGAGAAATTTGTTTTAATACGGGAATGACGGGCTATCAAGAAATCTTTACAGATCCTTCTTATTTTGGTCAGTTAATGGTGGCTACCAATGCACATATAGGGAATTATGGAGTACATGACGATGAAATTGAATCTGATGAAATCAAAATAGCTGGATTGATTTGTAGAAATTTTAGTACTACCCATTCACGTGTAGCAGCAGAAGGCAATTTATTAGATTGGTTTGTGAAGCACAATACGGTTGCTATCTCTGATGTAGATACAAGAGCCCTAGTGGCCTACATTAGGGAGCAGGGAGCCATGAATGCAATTATTTCTACTGATGTAACTAATGTGGAAGGGTTGAAAAAACAGCTTGCTGAAATACCAGATATGAATGGTTTAGAGCTGGCCTCTAAAGTATCAACTAAAAAAGCTTATACGGTTGGTGACGAAAAGGCAAAATATAAAATAGCTGCTCTCGATATTGGTGTAAAAAAGAATATTTTAAGGAATTTAACATCAAGAGATGCTTACGTAAAAGTGTTCCCATACAATACAAGTTTTGAAGAAATGCAATCATTCAGTCCAGATGGATATTTTATTTCAAATGGTCCCGGTGATCCAGAGCCATTAAAAGATGCCCAACAGGTTGCTAGAGAAATTATGGATAGAGATTTACCTCTTTTTGGTATTTGTCTCGGTCACCAAGTGATTGCCTTGGCAAATGGTATTTCGACCTATAAAATGCACAATGGTCACAGAGGGATCAATCATCCGGTAAAAAATATCCTCACAGGGAAGGGAGAAATTACATCGCAAAATCATGGTTTTGCAATAAATAAGGAAGAAACAGAGTTACATGAATCCATAGAAATTACACATGTACATTTAAATGACCACACGGTTGCTGGCATCCAATTCAAGGATAAAAATTGTTTTTCAGTGCAGTATCATCCGGAAGCAAGTCCAGGACCAAATGATGCACAGTATTTGTTCGATCAATTTATTGAAAATATAAAAAAAGCAAGTTGTTAATACACTGAAATCGTTTTCGCATTTTATGCTTTTAAACCCATGTCTGAACCTACCTTTTTTGTAGTTTAGCACAACAGATTACTAATCATAACTTTAGAAGTTATTATAAAAACATATAAAAATGAGTATTATTATTAGCATTCATGCACGTCAAATTTTTGATTCAAGAGGGAATCCAACAGTAGAAGTGGATGTAGTTACCGAAAATGGTGTCATGGGTAGAGCCGCTGTGCCATCAGGGGCATCTACTGGAGAACATGAAGCTGTTGAACTGCGTGATGGTGGGGATGCATATATGGGGAAAGGTGTATCCAAGGCAGTGGCAAATGTAAATCAAGTGATTGCTCAAGAACTTCTTGGTACTTCTGTGTTCGAACAGAATGCTATTGATCAGCTCATGATTGAGTTAGACGGTACACCCAACAAATCAGTTTTAGGAGCGAATGCAATTCTTGGGGTTTCCTTAGCAGCAGCAAAAGCAGCAGCAAACGAACTAGGATTGCCATTGTATAGATATATTGGTGGTGTTTCTGCCAATACATTACCAGTGCCTATGATGAATATTATCAATGGGGGGTCTCATTCTGATGCGCCAATTGCATTTCAAGAATTCATGGTAATGCCAGTGAAAGCGAAGTCGTTTTCGCATGCAATGCAGATGGGGTCTGAAATTTTTCACCACCTTAAAAAAGTATTACACGATAGAGATTTGAGTACAGCTGTTGGAGATGAAGGAGGCTTTGCACCTACTTTAGATGGCACCGAAGATGCGCTCGATACCATTGCACTTGCTGTAAAGAATGCAGGATACGCTTTAGGAGATGATGTCATGATTGCTTTGGATTGTGCTGCTGCAGAATTTTATGTAAATGGAGCGTACGACTATTCGAAATTTGAAGGACCAAATGGGAAAGTAAGAACGAGCAAAGAGCAAGCAGATTATTTAGCATCATTGGCAGCGAATTATCCCATTATTTCTATCGAAGATGGAATGGATGAAAATGATTGGGATGGTTGGAAATATCTCACTGAAAAAATAGGTGATAAAGTACAGTTGGTTGGAGATGACTTATTTGTAACGAATGTAGAACGTTTATCAAAAGGAATTGACAATGACATTGCCAATTCAATCTTGATTAAAGTAAATCAGATTGGAACGCTAACAGAAACGATAGCAGCTGTAAACATGGCTCATAATGCTGGATATACTTCAGTGATGTCACATAGATCTGGAGAAACAGAAGACAATACAATTGCAGATTTAGCAGTTGCGTTGAACTGTGGTCAGATTAAAACAGGATCGGCTTCACGATCAGACCGAATGGCAAAGTACAATCAATTGCTTCGAATTGAAGAGCAATTGGCAGACACGGCTTATTTCCCGAAAGAAAAAGCATTCAAAATATAATATTTTGCGTTTTTAAAATATGAAAACCTTAGGACTTCTTTCCTAAGGTTTTTTTTTGTTATGAAATAAGTTAAATCTATATTTTCATTCCTAAAATCTATCTCGGTTGGCTTTTAAAATCTTCTAAAATTTGGTATCTTCGCGATTCACTTCATTTTAAAAAAATAATAGAGAATGTCAGACAAAGCGACTTTAAAAATAGATGAACAAGAATATGAGTTTCCTATAATCACAGGAACAGAAAATGAGAAGGCAATTGATGTAAAAGCACTAAGAGCCGCAACAAATGGAGTTATTACAATAGATCCAGGGTATAAAAATACAGGGTCATGTAAAAGTGAAATAACATTTTTAAATGGTGAAGAAGGAATCTTGCGTTACAGAGGATACTCTATTGAAGAATTAGCAGATAAAGCTGGTTTTTTAGAAGTGGCGTATCTACTGATTTTTGGTGATTTACCTACGTCAGAACAATTGGATAAATTTCATTCAGACATCAAGTCAAATTCTATTGTAGATGAAGATGTTAAAAAGATCATAGATGCATTTCCAAAGAATGCACATCCAATGGGGGTTTTATCTTCATTAACAAGTGCACTTGTAGCATTTAATCCAAGTTCTGTAAACGTAGATTCAGAGGAAGAAATGTACAACGCAATTGTTAAGATCATGGGTAAATTTCCGGTCTTAGTTGCATGGGCAATGCGCAAAAAAGAAGGGTTGCCTTTAAATTATGGAGATAAATCTTTGGGATATGTTGAAAACATTATGAAAATGATGTTTGAAAAGCCAAATGAAGAATATATCATCAATCCAATCGTGAAAAATGCGTTGGATAAACTCTTAATTTTACATGCAGATCACGAGCAGAATTGTTCTACATCTACGGTACGTATTGTGGGTTCTTCGCATGCTGGTTTATTCGCTTCACTTTCTGCTGGAATTTCTGCGCTTTGGGGACCATTACATGGTGGTGCCAATCAAGCCGTTTTAGAAATGCTTGAAGCAATTAAAGAAGATGGAGGAGATACAAAGAAGTACATGGCGAAAGCCAAAGATAAAAATGATCCTTTCCGCTTAATGGGATTCGGACACAGAGTGTACAAAAACTTTGATCCGAGAGCTACGATTATTAAAGTTGCTGCTGATGAAGTTTTAAATGATTTAGGAATCAATGACCCTATTTTGAATATCGCTAAAGGATTGGAGCAAGAAGCATTGAATGACCCTTATTTTGTAGAGAGAAAACTATATCCAAATGTAGATTTCTACTCAGGAATTATTTATCGTGCAATGGGTATTCCTGTTGAAATGTTTACGGTAATGTTTGCATTGGGTAGATTGCCAGGTTGGATTGCACAATGGAAAGAGATGCGTTCAGGAAAAGAACCTATTGGTCGTCCAAGACAAATATATACTGGCGAAAACTTAAGAGCGTTTAAAAGTATTGAGCAGAGATAAAGTTCCATTTATCATGTTAGATTCAATTAGAATTATAAAAAATAGATCCGATATTGGAGCCGGTACAAGAGGCTCCGATATGGGAATTGATGCTATCGAAATTGCAGCGATCAATAAAGGGAATAGTTATTTTGATCAGTATGAGTATGTAGATGTTGCTACAGAAAATGAATCTATTTATAACAAAGTAAATAATTCATTCGCCAAAAGAATTGGCAGCGTGTTAAACCAATGCACGCGTCTGAGCAACCATGTAAAGGTAAACTTACAAGAGAATAATTTTCCTATTGTTTTGTCTGGAGACCACTCTTCTGCCTTGGGAACAATCAGTGGAGTGAAAGCTGCATATCCACATGAAAATGTGGGTGTGGTTTGGATAGATGCCCATGCAGATATTCACTCGCCCTATACTTCTCCGTCTGGGAATGTGCATGGCATGCCTTTGGCAGCAGCATTGTCTGAAGACAATATTGATTTTCAAATTAATGACATCAATAGAGAGACGACAGATTTGTGGGAAAGAATGAAAAATATCGCTACTCCTGGTGCTAAAGTGGCTGCTGAGAATGTGGTTTACTTTGGAGTTAGAGATACAGAAGAACCAGAAGATAAGCAGCTAGAAAGGCTAAACATTAAGAATTATGCAGTCTCAGAAGTTAGATATAGAGGTCTTGAGAAATGTGTGACTGAGGCGATACATCAATTGGATAATTGTTCAATTATTTACCTGTCTTTTGATGTAGACGCAATGGATTGCGATATGATTTCTCCGGGAACAGGTACTCCTGTTGCAAAAGGTTTTGATCAGCAAGAGGTGACACAGATTATGCGACAGTTTATTGAAACCAAAAAGGTAGTTTGTGTAGAGTTTGTTGAAGTAAATCCTTTGCTAGATACGAAAGGAAATGTCATGGCAGAAACGGCATTTGAAGTGTTAGATGATATCACAAAATCAATACATGAGGTACTTTAGTATTTCATAATTTGCTTCGTGAATTTTCTCTGATCCGCAGTTATTATCTGTACATAATAAATCCCAGCATTTAATTCATCTAGTTGAATTTGATTGCTGGGATTTTTTTTTGTTATGAGAACACTCCCTTTGCTGTCTGTGATGACAAGGGTTACAATATTGACTCCAGAAATGTGAAGGATTTCACCTGTTGGATTGGGATATATGTCAATGGGATGCAACCCAAAAGAAGTCACAGAAAGCGCATTGAATGAACCATTATCAAATCGAAATAAACGTTGCTGAAGCTCTAATTGGGTGGCATTGATATCTATGTTACGGTACTCTCTAGACAAAAAGTATTTGTTGCCTTCGATGTTTGTAATGCCTTCAATTTGACTCCCCCAGTTTATAAAACTAGTGATGTTTGTGCGTTCTACGATACCATGAAAAAGGGTGTCTAAGGAAATGTCATATAGGTATAGTAAAAATGAGCCTCCCTGTATCGTATATCCGCATAACATAAAACTATTGTCCTCAGAATTGTAGGCCGCATCTGTAATCAAACCTTGACTATCATAGGTGCCAATTATTTGAGCAGTATGAGTACCTACTTCATTGGGTATGCTATATGCTTTTACAGTATTGGATGCCCAGTTTTTGGAAAATATGATGATTTGTTCATTGTAAACAGCGAATGCCTCAGCATCAAAATCGTGTTGATACGGATTTGTTGAGAAGTCTGCTTGATCTGCATATGAAAAGGCAATGAGCTCTGAAGAAACACTATTTGCATTGTTGTATTCAGATTTCAGTATCCGATAGATTTTCAAATCTCTTCTAGCACCGTTGTTATTTCCAAAATCGCCAATGTATAAGTACTCATCATCTTGACTGATAGCTTCCCAATCAATATTGGTGGCGTTGGTTATTTGAATAGTTCTGCTTATATTTCCTGAGATAGTATCTATTTCATAGAGGTTTGGAGCATCTCCAGAATCATTATGAGTAATTAATTTCCCATTATAAAAGAGCAATCCTGATGTTTCCGAAACAATGCTAGGCAAATCGTATTTCGATGTAATTGCTTCTATTTGTGCTTGCAATATATAACTACTAAAAATCAAGATGATAAGAATACCCGTTGTCTTCATGTATGAACTTGTTGTGAATTACAAAACGAATGTACTTTAATTTGAGAAGTAAACAAGGTGTAAGGTTAAATTAATACCTAACACCTGTGATATGTTCAGTTTAATTTTGGTAATATTGTGTTTTGAATATCAACATGATGCAACAAATTTGTAAAACCATTCTGATGATTCGTCCTAGTAGTTTTAGGATGAATGAACAAACAGCAGTGAACAATTATTACCAACAAAATTTAAGTGATATGTTGCCTGCCACTATAAATGCGAGAGCGCAGAAAGAGTTTGATGATTTTGTAAAAAAGCTACAAGAAAAAGGTATAGACGTTATGGTAGTGCATGACACGGAGACACCAAGTACCCCCGATGCAATTTTTCCGAATAATTGGATTTCCTTTCATGAAAATGGAGACGTAGCGCTGTATCCTATGTTTGCAGAAAACAGACGATTGGAGCGGAGAGAGGACGTTCTAGAAATGCTAGAAGAAAGAGGCTTTATCATTGAAAATGTAATTGATTATAGCGAGGCAGAAGAGGAAGCGATTTTTTTAGAGGGTACCGGAAGTTTAGTTTTAGATAGGGAGCATCGCAAAGCCTATTGCGCGCTCTCTTCAAGAGCCGATGAAGAATTATGCATTGAGTTTTGTGAAGATTTTGAATACACCCCAGTTATTTTTAGCGCGAATCAGACGGTAAATAGGCAAAGAGAAGCGATCTATCACACCAATGTAATGCTGTGCATTGCAGAAGAATTTGCTGTGGTTTGTTTGGATTGTATCGATGATAAAAAGGAGCGTAAAAATGTACGAAAGCACTTAAAAGAAAGCGGTAAAGACATTATTCAAGTCACTGAGCAACAAGTAGCGCAGTTTGCAGGAAACATGCTTCAGATAAAAAACAAAGACCAACAGCGTTTTTTGGTAATGAGCAGTGCTGCACATGCAAGTCTAACAAAAGAACAAGAAGGGAGAATCACCAAATACACCTCGATTCTTCATAGCAGTCTTGAGATCATTGAGACCTGCGGTGGAGGAAGTGCTCGTTGTATGATGGCAGAAGTATTCTTACCTAAATACAAGTAATATGTTACTATTAGTTTTGGCTTTGGCACCTGCGTTTGCTATTGTAGTTTATATCTATATCAAAGATAAATACGAACGGGAGCCTTTGGGCTTGCTGTTAAAAAATGTTGCATTGGGAGCCTCTGCAAGTGTTTTAATCACTTTTTTTTTAGGTGCATTCGGGAATTGGTTTTTACCGGTATCCAACCCAATGAGTATGCTTCAGCAATTTTTAAAAGCATTTGTTGTGGTGGCTTTGGTAGAAGAGTTTTCTAAATATTTCATTGTAAGGTATTACGCGCAAAGAAATAATGAGTTTGATGAGCCTTTTGATGGAATTGTGTATGCTGTAATGGTAGCGATGGGTTTTGCAGCGTTAGAAAATATTTTATATGTCTTTCAATATGGAATATCTAGTGGGGTTTTACGTGCATTTACTGCAGTGCCTGCACATGCAACATTTGCTGTTTTAATGGGGTATTTTATGGGGAAAGCAAAGTTTTCTGGTAACGCAAAGCAAAAAATAAGATTGAATTTAACAGGTTTATTTGCCGCCACATTATTCCATGGAAGTTATGATTTCTTTCTATTTATCAATTACATTCCAGGAATATCAATAGGGGCTTTTTTATCTCTTGCTATTGGACTACTTCTCGCGCGAAAAGCGATTCAAAAACATCAAAATAGCTCTCGTTTTAAGTATTAATTGTTTAAAGCTTCGGCTACAATGTTTCCTGTAGTTCCATTTGGAAATTCTATCTGTAACAAATTAGCAATCGTGGGCGCAATATCCGTTATGGTATAGGCCTTTTTTGAGGCTCCTTTTGCAATTCCAGTACCATAGAAAATAATCGGCACATGTGTGTCATAACTATAACCAGAACCATGAGAAGTACCTTTCTTAAAATAACTACTTAAGGTAGATGGTAGTGGGATCAGTAAAACATCACCAGAATATTTTTGATTATACCCTTTTTGTAATTTTTGTAAAATACCATCTGTAAAATGTGTGTTCTGCATGGTTCTTGCCGTGACTGCTTTGTAGATGTTCTTATAACCCACAGATGCATCAGCAATTTTTTGTGCAACCTCGGCAGCGTTCAGCTGTTGTTTTTTTAACTTTTCATGATTTAAAAAGATCTGAAAGTTAGAGATGTGTTCTACCAATTCATCGGAGTTGAAATGTTCTTGTGTAACTGAGTTTACAAATTGTTGAAACGCTTTGGCATCAAAATAATGTGCAGGAATCTTCTGAGATTGCAAATAAGAAGGTACCTGAACAGCTGCGTGATCGGCTGTTAAAAATAAGGTGTAGTTTCCTTTACCCACTTGGGCATCTAGAAAAGAAAACAGACTCGCCAAGTCTTTATCTAGGCGTAAGTAGTTGTCTTGAATTTCTTTAGAGGCAACTCCAAATTGATGCCCAATATAATCAGGTGTTGAATAACTTAAGGCTAAGAAATCGGTATGGGTTGTTTTTCCCAAGTTTTCACCAATGATGGCGGCCTTGGCAAAATCTGTAGTCATTGTATTACCAGAAGGAATTGCTTTTATAAGATCATAATAACCATTTTTTTCTTTCAAAGAAGGAATGTCATACGGAAAAACAGGCTTTTCTTTTCCCTTAAAGAGCACTTCAAAATCATTATCATCAGCAATACTTTCTGTATATGTGTTGATGTCGTATAGTGTATTCCAAGGATTGGCAAGATAGCTGTCTACGATGCGAGAACTGTTATACGTTGACACCCATTCAGGCAAAGAGTCCATGTAGAATGTGCTTGAAATCCATTTTCCTTCTTTTTTCCCTTGAAACCAATAAGCCCCATTAGCGGTATGTCCGCCAGGTAAAACAGCGGATCTATCTTTAATAGCAATACTCACTGTTTTTCCTTGCATGTTCTGAGCCAATCTTAATTGATCTGTTAAAGTTGTTGTTTGCATGCGATATGGAGATTTTTTCCCTCCATCTGATGCTCCTACCGTTTTGTAATTGGCATCGTCTACACAATAAATCTCTTTTTTCTCATAGGTATCGTACCAGTTATTTCCAATAATTCCATGATTTTCTGGCGTAGTACCTGTATAAATCGAGGTGTGTCCCACTGCAGTGTAAGTTGGAATATAATTGTAATGGGCGTTTTCTAGAGAGTAACCATTTTTGAGAATTCTCTTAAAGCCATCTTCACCATATTTATCAGCAAAACGCTGTAAATAATCATAGCGCATTTGGTCAATTACGATACCAACCACTAATGAGGGTTTTTTTTTATCTTTTTTGAACGTAGTACAACTCGAAAAGGTGAAAAGGGTAATGCAAATAAGTGCAATAGAATTTTTCATGGAACTAATTTTGGGATTGCAAAAATAATTATTTTTAAGTTTGATTGCTACTATTTTACATTCAGTTAATGCTTTTTTAATACTTTAGCATAAAGAAAATGAATTCATGAACTATTTTGAGCATATAGGGAAGTATTGTATCATGCTAAAGCAGGTATTTAGAAAACCACAAAGAATCCGTGTTTTTAGAGAAGCTATGGTCAGAGAGACCGAAGAACTAGGAACGAAGTCTTTAGGTATTATCATTTTTATATCTTTTTTTATTGGCGGAGTGATTGCATTGCAAACCGCTTTGAATCTTGACAATCCCTTAATTCCGAAATCGTTGATTGGCTTTGCCGCGAAGCGTTCTATAATTTTAGAGTTTGCACCCACATTTTGTTCTATTATTCTGGCCGGTAAAGTAGGTTCCTATATCACCTCTAGCATCGGTGCAATGCGAGTAACCGAACAGATTGATGCCTTGGAAGTAATGGGAATCAATTCACTCAATTACCTAGTACTTCCGAAGATCATAGCAACCGTATTTTTTTATCCCTTCTTAATTGTGTTAGGAATGATTTTAGGAATTCTCGGTGGATGGGTAG
The DNA here is from genome assembly GCA_042091715.1 of Polaribacter sp. Lineage (GTDB taxonomy): Bacteria > Bacteroidota > Bacteroidia > Flavobacteriales > Flavobacteriaceae > Polaribacter. Next base: position 13,003 of record JBELGW010000058.1, read on the forward strand.
CAGGAAATTTATCAGGCTTATTTTCAGGGACAGATTACATAGAGGGCCTTCAAGCAGATTTTGACCCCTACCTGATTCAATATTCGATTATCAAAACCTTGGTTTTTGCTTTTATCATTGCAACGGTACCTTCATATCACGGGTATTATGTAAAAGGAGGTTCCTTGGAAGTAGGGAAGGCAAGTACTCAATCTGTGGTTTGGACCATTGTGATTATAGTCATTGCAAATTATTTTTTAACACAAATGTTATTGACCTAATGATAGAAGTAAAAAATTTACACAAAGGATTTGATGGGGTTCCTATATTAAAAGGTGTTTCTACGACTTTTGAAGCAGGTAAGACCAATTTAATCATTGGGCAAAGTGGTTCTGGGAAAACCGTATTTTTAAAGTCTTTATTAGGTTTGCATATGCCAGAAAAAGGAGTGATCCAATTTAATGGTAAAGGGCATTCAGAGATGTCTATTGAAGAAAGACGTCAATTGCGACAAGAAATAGGTATGGTATTTCAAGGGAGTGCATTGTTTGATTCGCAGACTGTAGAAGAAAACGTTATGTTTCCTCTAAAAATGTTTACCAAGCAATCCAATAAGGAAATGTTAGATCGTGCTAATTTTGTGCTGAAAAGAGTAGACCTTAAAGGGGCCAATGCAAAGTATGTAAGAGAACTTTCTGGAGGAATGCAAAAAAGAGTTGCCATCGCTAGAGCCATTGTGATGAAACCAAAATATTTGTTTTGTGATGAACCTAATTCTGGCTTGGATCCTCAAACCGCAATAATTATAGATAACCTGATTCAAGAAATTACAGAAGAATTTAAAATTACAACAGTTATAAATACCCATGATATGAATTCTGTAATGGAAATTGGTGAAAAAATAATTTTTTTGAAAAAAGGTAAAAAAGCATGGGAAGGCAGCAATAAAGAAATATTTAAAACTGATAATGAAGCTGTTGTGAATTTTGTTTATAGCTCTAATTTATTCAAGAAAGTGAGGGAGGCCTACTTAAATGAAAAAAAGTAAATTAAATGTTTGTTTATTTCAGATTTGATTCTATATTTGCAGCCGCTAAGACAAAAGAATAAATGACCTGGTAGCTCAGTTGGTAGAGCATCTCCCTTTTAAGGAGAGGGTCCTGGGTTCGAGCCCCAGCCCGGTCACAAAAGCCTTTCTTGCGAGAGGCTTTTTATTTGAAATTTTGGTGAGATACTCAAGTGGCCAACGAGGGCGGACTGTAAATCCGCTGACTACGTCTTCGCAGGTTCGAATCCTGCTCTCACCACAA
>JBELGW010000059.1:0-13197 GCA_042091715.1 Polaribacter sp.
AGAAGTGTGTCCTTCCATGCAGCATGGAGGTCCCTATCCGGCATCTACAGATGCAAGTTATACTGCCAGTAGGTGCACGTTCAATTCAACGCTGGGTGCGTCCTGTGGGCTTTCAAAATTGGCTCAACAGCCTTCTGCCAAAAGCCTTGAAGAATGAAAATACATTGCAGATCCTTCGGACTGTAAATGGTGTGAAAATAATAGAAGATGTTTTGCATGGTTGAAGATGTTTCAGCATCTAGTGCCACTTGGGTTGGTCTCAAATCGATTCTATGAATAGTGGGGTGTAGTTAAACGACTAATTCTAAGGTCTTAATTCTCGCTTCTTCTCTTGTTTTAATGTCTAATTTCCGATATATATTTTTGATGTGATACTTTACTGTATTCACCGAAATATATAGTTCTTGAGCCATCTCTTCGTTTGTTTTCTGTGCTTTTATCAAATTTAGAATGCCAATTTCTCGCTCGTTCAGACTGCTCTTAATATGCTCGTTCTGCTTTTTTTCTTCCATTTTAGATTTTTTAAGCGTATCAATCTCTGTCATGAAGTTGCTAATACTAACTTTCATTTGCGCATTGACCTCCTTTAAAAGACTGAGTCTATAGACTACGGCATAGTTGAGCAGAATAATTTCTACCAAACTCCCAAATTTTAATGTGGTAACCGTTACACCTGTATCATAAAAGCCAAATGCAGGGAAGAGATAGTATAAAATGATTAAGGAAAAAATGACACTATACCCAAGAACAAAGTAGATGGAATAACGGTTTTTTCGAACCAATAAAAATGCAATGATCCAATATTTTACAATGACGAGGCATGTGATGCATTTTGTAATTGTGTAGAAAAGATGATTTCCCGAAATTTTAGATGACATGTAAGAAGTAAATATCAAACCGATAAGCAAAGCGGTTGTATATTTAACTTTTGGGTAGTAGTCTTCTACATTTAAAAAAGAAGTCGCAAATAAAGAACATGAAATGGCAATACCTAAATTAAGAATACCACCGAAATCAAACCATTTATGTGGAGTGTGATCAAAATACAAACCATCTTCGATAAAAAAAGTAAAGGTGAGAAAAAATAAAAAGAGACTGTAATATAGAAAAGTACGTTCTTTGAGTTTGAAATAATAAAACAAGTTGATGAGTATTACTATAAATACCAATCCATAATACAATCCATTGACAAACATATTTTTTGAGTGAGCTGAGAAAAAAGCTCTTTCTTCTGTAACCTTAATGGGTATAAATGTGTGCCTCGTATTGTTAATGAGTACATAGACCGGACTGCCAGCATCAATCAAATAACTGTTGTATAAAGAAGGTTTGTAATTTGGAATTACTTTTCCTGCTTGGTACACTGTTATTTCTTTAATTCTAACAAGTGGAATTTGAAGTATACTCGGCGTTGTTACATGTGTTACTTTAAGAGCATATCGTCTCATTTGATCTTCGCCATGTTTTACCTTTTCTTTAAACTCAGCATAGTCCAACGACTCCAAATCACTTATCGTGAAAGTGGAATCCACAATCTTCGAATATGAAGTAGTTACTTGTGTAAAAGCGTTTAAAGAAATAAAAAAAAAGAACAATATTAGTAGTTTTTTCATAGCTATATTTAAATATATATTTTCAATAATAACGCAATTTATTCTGAAAATTTGGAATGTAAATGTACGTAATATTGTTCTTAATTGCGTATTGATTTTATATGGAATATTTTTTTTGAGAGCAAAGTAAAACATACTCTTTTGGGCATCATATATTACTTCTTTTGATGCATTATTTAGTTTTTTCTCAAGTAAAGACTGCTAAGTACATGTAATGATGCGCATTGCATCTTCTGCTAATATTTTTTTCAGATATCCAAGTAACTCCTGCGCATTCTCTTGAGTAAACACCATAGGAGGTTTTATTTTTAGCACATTGTGATCTGGGCCATCTGTACTCATTAAAATGCCATGATCTTTCATCCTATTGGCCAAATAGGCTGTTTGTGCTGGCAATGGATTCAGATGGGCGTCTACCAATTCAATCCCTAGAAAGAATCCCTGACCTCGAACATCTCCAATAATGGGAAACTCGTTGCGAAGTTCCTCTAATGACGACTTTAAAAATGTACCCACCTCAAGCGCATGTGCCTGTAGTTTCTCTTCTTTTACAGTTTTTAAGACTTGGGTTGCTATGGCACAAGAAACAGGATTGCCTCCAAACGTATTAAAGTATTCCATGCCATTGGCAAAGCGGTCTGCAATTTCTTGTGTACATGCAACAGCGGCAATAGGGTGACCATTTCCTAAGGGTTTTCCAATGGTTACAATATCAGGGGTGACACCGTGCAATTGAAACCCCCAAAATGTTTTTCCTACCCGTCCACAACCCACCTGAACTTCATCAGAAATACAAACTCCTCCTGCAGCTCTAACTTTTTCATGGGCGCTTGCTAAGAATCCGTTGGGAAGTTCTATTTGGCCGCCACAACTTATGATAGGTTCAATGATAAACCCGCCTACTTTTCTGCCTTTTGTATGAATGTTGTCAATGCATTGTTGCACTTCTTTTGCATAGTCTTCTCCCGAATCTTTTCCGCGATACTTCCCGCGAAAAGCATCTGGTAACGGAAAAATATGTGTGTGTTCTGGAGCACCTTGTCCGCCTTTGCCATCAAATTTATACGAAGAGATGTCAATGCACATATTGGTATTCCCGTGGTAGCCCACTTGGCTGGCAATGATGTCTTTTGCCCCGGTAGCAGTATGTGCCATGCGTATGGCCAATTCATTGGCCTCACTTCCAGAATTTACAAAATGCAATACATTTAACTCAGGAGGCAAGGTGGCAATCAATTCCTTGCTTAAGGCATTGATGTTTTCATGTAAATATCTCGAATTGGTGTTGAGTAATGCCATTTGTTCCTGACCAGCGCGCACCACAGCGTAGTGCTCATGACCCACATGTGCTACATTGTTTACCGTGTCTAGGTATTTTTGTCCAAAGGCATCCATGAGGTATTGCCCCGCACCACGAACCATGTGAATGGGTCTTTGGTAGTGGAGTTTTAAGCTTTTACCCAAGTGTTTTTTTCGATATGCAATCAAATCAGCATGAGATGGTTTTTGTTTTTTTTCCAAGGCTTTAGACTTGAATAATTGGTTGGGGTCTGGACAAATACTTTTCCAAACAGCTGCCTCACTAGGATAGGCAACACCTGGAAAGTCATGCGTAAATTCTAACAATGAGAGCATGACTTGAAAATGCAAATGAGGTACCCAATTGCCATTTTCTGAAGTATTGGCCAATTCGGCTATTTTTTCTCCTTTTAAAATAGGGATTCCGGGTTTGTGCTTTAAAACACTCTCTGGGGTGTTGTGTCCATACAATGTATAGAACTCGAAATTGGTGGTATTGTGTTTTAAAATGATGAAACCACCATAGCCTTTAGCACCGGTATCATTTGCTACCATGACTACCTCGCCATCTAAAATCGCATGAACAGGGGTGTTCGCTGGGAGCCAATAATCCACACCTAAATGTATACTCCGGTTCTCTTTTCCATTGTTCCCTATTTTTTCATAGCTCGAAGCGGTGTACAATGCGCGAGGCTCTAAGTAACCTCCGGCAATTATTTTTTTTGGGACTTCTTTTTGCAATTGGTTTATTTTGAATTGCAAAAGGTCGAGGTTGTTAAAGTCTTGCTGATGTCCAATCCAGCTACTAGAAACACTCATGTCTATGCCATGTGCTTCATTGCTATTAATGGAGGGGAATAATTCTTTTAATGAAAAGTTTCGCTGAGCCGCCCATCTGTAAAATACTGTTTCATTGGGATGTGCTTCAAAGCCACCAGTTCCTCGAAACGAATAGTGTGCGAAATGAGCATCAAGATGTTTCCACTTTTTCAGCAGTTCCCAAGCGGGTTTTTCACTAATGGTGAGGTACGTATTGTTAGGTTCTTCTACTTTATTGATGGCAGATTTTGTCACAGAAATCACCAAACGCATACCGATGGCAGTATACAAATGCTCCAATTCATGTTCTTGTAAAGTAAACGTTTCATGATAGCCTTTCACAAGAGGTAATGCTGCGGCCAAAGGATCCGTGTGATGCATCATGGCATAAGCACAGGCAATGGCAACATCATTGATAATTTGTGTGTGAATCGCATCTCCATAGTCAATAATTGCCGTGACCTTTGGGGCTAAAAGGTTTGTCGAAACCAAAATATTATTGTCGTTTACATCATTGTGAACAATAGATTTTCTCAACAAATCATAAGACGCTTTTTCGCTTTCAAACCGTTCTTGAAAATAGTAGACGAGCGCTTTTTCTTCCTCAGAAAATAGCGAAAGGTGTTTTTTTGTCCATAAAGACTGTGCAACATCCCATTCAAATGCTCGAGAGGCTTCAGAGTGAGAAAACCCCTGTAAGGCACTCGTCAAAATACCACATTGCTGCCCTAAATCATGACGTAAACCATCGATTTGTGGGTTGACTGCGCTCCAAACTCTTCCCGAAACCCAGGTATGTAAACGGACTTTTCGCTGTTGTCCTGATATGTCCTTGTAGCTAGAAATAGCCTGCTTGTTACTGTCTTGGATAAGTTGAGGTGTGTGGTTGTTTGTAGTAGCAGTTGCAATGTGTTGGATGAGTTCTTTTTGAAAATCCAAGTAGTTTTCATCTGCATTGGGGCGCGAGATTTTTAAAAGATAGGCAGTTCCATTGTCTGTGACCATTTTAAAGTTAAAATCAATTTCTCCAGGTAAGGTTATTGCTGTTGCCTTCATACCATACAATTCGAAGAGTAGTTCTTCTGCTCTTGTGGTTGTTGGTTGTAAATCACTGTAGTTCATCCCGCACTTTTTGTTATGTAAAGGGTTAAAATTAAGCAAAACTCTAGAGAACTGTGTTGTATTTTTTGAATATCCGTTCTGCATTCATAAAAGAAGAATTTGCAGGTAATTTAGAAGTCAGATGACTTATTTTCTTTGTAGTTTTGTAAGAAGAAATAGCAAACAAATGATTGTACAGGGAAATATTGTAGACATACGAAATAAGCGAATTTTTAAGGGGGAAGTGGTTGTTGAAGATGGCAGAATTTCAGCCATTAGGGAAGCAGAGCACAATACAGAAACGTATATCATGCCTGGCTTTGTAGATGCACATATCCACATAGAAAGTTCGATGTTGGTGCCTTCAGAGTTTGCAAAAATAGCCGTGGTTCACGGAACGGTAGCAACGGTTTCTGATCCTCATGAAATAGCCAATGTACTCGGTGTGCCAGGAGTTGATTTTATGATTGAAAATGGGAAGAAAGTGCCGTTGAAATTTAATTTTGGAGCACCTTCCTGTGTGCCGGCAACCTCTTTTGAAAGTGCTGGGGCTGTGATTGATGCTGACGATATTAAAAAGATGATGTCAAATCCAGACATCAAATATTTGGCAGAAATGATGAATTACCCAGGTGTATTGTTTGATGATGAAGAGGTGTTGAAAAAGATACAGCACGCAAAAGACAGCAACAAACCCATAGATGGTCATGCACCCGGTGTGCGAGGAGAGGCGATTAGCAAATATATTGCTGCCGGAATTTCTACAGACCATGAGTGTTTTACTTATGACGAAGCGCTAGAGAAGCTGCAAAAAGGAATGAAGGTCATCATCCGAGAAGGAAGTGCAGCAAAGAATTTTGAAGCCTTGATCGATTTAATGCCAACTCATTGCAACGATATGATGTTTTGCTCTGATGACAAACATCCCGATGATTTACTTGTTGGTCATATCAATCAATTGTGTGAGCGTGCAGTAGCCAGAGGAATTGATGTATTTAAGGTCTTGCAAGTGGCTTGTGTGAATCCTGTCAAACATTATAACTTAGATGTTGGCTTGTTAGAAGAGGGAGCGCAGGCAGATTTTATTGTGGTAGAGAATTTAGAACAGTTCAAGGTGCTAGAAACTTATATTGACGGGGTCTTGGTTTCCAAAAATGGCGAATCATTTGTTGCTTCAGTGCCTTTTGAGGTGCTCAATAATTTTAATACCGACCCCAAAACGATTGCTGATTTTGAATTGAAATCTACCGCAAAGAAAATTCGAGTGATTGAGGCCTTGGATGGAGAACTCGTAACCAATGAAATAGCAGCAGCTGCACATATTGACAATGGAAATTTGGTGTCAAACACCGAGTCGGATGTGTTAAAGATGACCGTTGTAAACCGCTATAAAAATGCAGCTCCGGCCATCGCCTTTATTAAGAACTTTGGTTTAAAGGAAGGAGCAATAGCGAGTTCTGTGGGACACGATTCACACAATATTATTGCGGTGGGGGTTTCGGATGAAATGCTTTGTAAAGCGGTCAATCTTTTAATCGCAAATAAAGGTGGCGTTTGCGCCGTTACAGAAACAGAAGAAAACATTGTTTCCTTACCCGTAGCCGGAATCATGTCGGATCAACCTGCAGAAGAAATTGGAAAGGCCTATGCAGCATTAGATGCGATGGCTAAGGAAATGGGAAGTACACTGCGTGCGCCGTATATGAGTTTGTCTTTTATGGCCTTGTTGGTAATTCCTTCACTAAAATTAAGCGACAAAGGCTTGTTTAATGGAGATTCTTTTCAGTTTACATCACTAGAGTTTGATGAAGTTTAGATATTCGATTGGTCCGAATTAAGAGCATTAACTATTTTCTTTTTATGCGAAAGAGCAGTGGAAGTGTCTCTTGAATTTTGACCTGCTTGAAAATTCTATTTCAAAGAGTATGGCATGGTAAAACCCTTGTTTTGCAGTGAATTTAAAGAAGGGCACGCTGTACTGCGAATATGATAATTATCTACTTTTATTTGGATAATTATTACGGATGTATATGCGCAAAATTCTATCCTCTTTGCTTAATTTAGTACACTTAAATTTGTTATGAAATGAAGTACCCTAAAAAAGTGACGATTGGCGATATAACTGTTCGAGATGGCTACCAACACGAAGAAAAATTTATTCCTACTGAGGCCAAGTTGTGGATGTTAGAAAACTTATTATTGGCAGGGTTTAAGCACATTGAAGTCACCAATTTTGGTAATCCAAAGGGCATGCCTCAGTTTGCAGATGCCGATGAGCTGTTCAAGAAAATTCGAACATCCAAAAAGGTGTCACACCTAATCAATGATGCAAGTTTAACAGCAATCACTATTCGAGAACGCGCCGTAGAGAGAGCCATTGAAGCAAAATTGAAAGGTTATGGACCCGATCGTATTTTACTCATGGTGTCTACCAGTGAATCCCATCATAAAAAAAATTCAGGACTGACATTGGATCAATACTGGAAAATGGCCGAAGAACAAATTAAAAAAGCACACGCAGCAGGGATCAAAGTAAACGGAACAGTGAGTACTATTTGGGGATGTCCGATAGAAGGACCTACAGATTTAAACAAGGCAATTGACTTTACCCAGCGTTGGTTTGATATTGGGGCAGATGATGTAGAACATGCAGATCACGATGGCTCTGCATCCCCAGACAGGGTGTTTCAATACTATAGCATGCTCCAAGAAAAAGTAGGGATGACACACAAACAGATTGTACATTTTCATACCACGCGTGGTTGGGGAATGGCGAATGTGTTGGCAGCAATGCAAGCAGGAATGACTAATTTTGAAGCTACGATGGGCGGTATTGGCGGTCAGCCTGCTAATTTTGTAGATGGAGTTCCTGTGGCGGGAACTGGTTCTTATTACTACAAAGATCCAAATTTAGTGGGATTGATTTCTACGGAAGATGTCGTAGTGATGCTCGATGAAATGGGGGTTGAAACCAACTTAGATATTGATAAGGTCTTGGAAATAGGAGCGATGAATGAACGTATTGTAGGCAGAAGGTTGCGCTCAGAAGCTATAAAAAATGGTCGAATTCCAAAGTCCTTAACAGGTAGATAATTCTTCGTATTATTGCACTGAACCTAAGAGCATCGAATTCGAATGAGTGTATTACAAGATTTAGAAATTAGAAGTGGAAAACAGTGCGAGTTTTGCGGAGCAACAACACATTTAGCGGTGTATGAGATACAACCGGTGTCTACAGGAGGTGTTGATGGCAGTGTGTTGGCTTGTAAAACCTGCGTTGATCAAATAGAACATCCAGAAACCACAGATGTGAACCATTGGCGATGCCTTAATGACTCCATGTGGAGTGAATATAGAGGTGTGAAAGTAGTTGCATGGAGAATGTTATCGCGTTTGAGAAATGAGGGCTGGCCGCAAGATTTATTGGAGATGCTGTATTTGGAGGATGCAGATCTTCGTTTTGCAAAAGAAACCGGAGAGCATCTAGATGAAAGTGAAAAGGTGATTCATAGAGATGCCAATGGCGTTGTTTTACAAGCAGGCGATTCTGTGGTGCTGATCAAAGATTTAAAAGTAAAAGGCTCTAGCATGGTAGCGAAACAAGGAACCGCAGTCCGAAGAATTTCTCTAGATAGAGAGAATGCAAAATACATAGAAGGAAAAGTAGGACCGACTCAGATTGTTATCATCACAGATTATGTTAAAAAAATGGCAGATAAAGAGTAGTCTTAATATTCGCAAATGACCTGCTGAGTTTTAGGTGTCTTTGCGGTTGAATTAGAAAAAATCAAATAAAAAATAAAAAACAGAAAATGAAAAGAGTAGTTATCTTAGTATGTATGGTGCTATTTGCCTCCTGTGCACCCAAGAAGTTCAACGAAAAATGGTTAAAGAAGGAAGCGCCTGAAACCTTTAAAGCGCGTTTTGAAACCACCCAAGGAAATTTTGATATCGAAGCAAAAAGAGACTGGTCTCCAAAAGGAGTAGACAGATTGTATCAATTGATTAAAAATGGGTATTATGAAGATGTTGCTATCTATAGAGTGGTGCCTAATTTTGTGGCGCAATTCGGCATTCATAATGACAGCCTAATCAATGCAAGTTGGAGACAAGGTATTGATGATGAGCCTGTGTTGAAGAAAAACGAAGCCATGACCATTTCTTTTGCAAGAGGAGGTGTAAAAACACGTTCCAATCAAATTTTCATCAATTTAAAAGACAATTACAGGTTGGATGAGTTGGCTTATTCTGGTGTTAAAGGTTTTCCTGTGATTGCAAAAGTAATTGCAGGTAAAGAGGTGGTTTTAAAGTTTTATGAGGGCTATGGAGATGGACTAGGACGCAAACAAGATTCGATCAATAGATTTGGAAATACATTTCTACGAGAAAAATATCCGAAAGTAGATTACATTCAAAAAGCCTATTTTATTAAATAAAAAAAGCCGCTCTTTAGAGCGGCTTTTTTTTAGTTGAGTTTTGCTAGGTCAACCTCTTTTGGAGGGGTTTCATTACGCAAATGGGTAATGAAATAATCCCAACGCTTTCTTGTCATATAGCTTGTCATATTGCCATAGCCATGTCTTTGATTTGGAAACAAGAGCATGTCAAAATCTTTGTTCGCTTTGATCAAGGCTTCAACCACTAGCATGGTGCTCGAAGGGGGAACATTGTTGTCCATACTTCCATGGGTAATCAATAGTTTTCCTTTAAGCTTATCCACCATCAATTGGTTTGCTTGGTTGTCATAGTTGGTAGTCCCATCGTCATTTTTAACGAGCAGTCCTTGCCATTTTTCTCCCCAATCGGCCTCGTAGTTTCTATTGTCATGGTTTCCTGCTCCGGAAACAGCAACATCGTAAAATTCTGGATACGCAAGCAAGGCTCTTGTAGAAGCAAATCCTCCACCAGAATGTCCATGGATTCCAACGCGTTCTACATCCATTCCTTTGTGTATTTTTGCCAGTTGCTGAATGGTTGTGATGTTATCTGGCAAGCCATTATCGCCCATGTTTCCGTAGTATGCATCGTGAAAAGATTTCGAACGACCTGGAGTTCCCATGGCATTTACGGCTACCACTGCAAAGCCAAGCTCTGCAAGTGCTTGGTGATCCCTACCTACTGGTGTAAATCCAAAGTTTCGAATACTTCCAGACTGTGGCCCAGGATAGATATAATTGACCACCGGATAGGATTTGTTTTCATCGTAATTTGATGGTAAATACAAGAGTCCATACAAGTCAGTTTCTTGATCTCTTGCCTTTACATTAAATTCAATAGGAGGTACCCAACCCTTTGCTTCCAATGCAGAAAGATCTCCACGTGCTAGGTCAGCTATCTTTTCACCATTTGCTTTTCTTAGCACGGCAATTGGTGCAGTGGTGGTTGTAGAGTAGGTGTCTACAAAGAAGTTGGAAGAAGCGTTAAAGCGAATTGAGTGATGTCCTTTTTCAGGTGTCAAGTTGCTTAGAGAAGTACCGTTAAAACCAACTTTGTATAAATAATCGTGGTATGGGTTTCCTGACTCCTTTCCTCCGCCGGTAAAATAAATCGCTCTCGAGACAGGGTCAATATGTTTGATCTGTTTCACCAACCAATCACCTGAAGTAATTTGATTTTTTAACTTTTTAGTAGTTAGATCATACAAATACAAGTGGCCCCAATTGGATTTTTCTGAGTACCAAATAAATTCATTGGAGTCAAACAATACCTTCCAATTTTCTGCATCTACACCAGATTCGTAATAGGTGTCAACCGTTTCCTTATGAATAGAACGAACTGCTCCTGTTTTTGAATTTGCAATTTGTAAGTGTGCTACTTTGTGGTCTCGAGATCCAGAAACAAAGGCAAACTGAGAACCATCTTTACTCCATTGTGCATCTAACAAGGTCCCATCCCAATCTGCGATGTGATCTGTTGTGGTACCTCTCTGAAAATCCTTGTCCATTTTTAAACGCACTGTTTTTGGTCTTTTCCCTAAATGAATGATAACACGCTCTATGGTGAAAATAGCGTCATCACCAGGCAATGGATGTTTCCAAGCCTCTAATTTGGGGTGACCAACATTGGTAGAGGTCAAGTACATCATCCCTACCTCTCGAGCATCTTGCTGGAAGGTGGCAATCTTATCAGAATTTGGAGACCATTTTAAAACGGCATTATCAGATTTGATCCAGCCTGCATTGTTGGTTGCATAGCCGTAATTTTTTTTTCCATCAAAGGTTAACTGCGTTCTTTTACCTGTTTTGATATCTCGTACCCAAAGATTGTAATTGTCAATATAAGCCGCCAATTTTTTGTTGGGAGAAAGGTGTTCTTTTCTTCTTGTTCTTACCTCTGTAGATACAGTTTTAGCTACTGAATAGTCCGAAAGGTTTGCTTTGAATGTTTGCCTTCCAATGCTAAACTTGATATGACCCTTTTCGTCAAAAGTAATTTTACGTAGTGGTAAATTCGCTGCTTTGAAGTCTTTGTCGAGCAAAGCATTCAATCCATCGGCTAATTTTTGATGGTCAAAAGCAGTCTTCTTTTCATTGGTGGCTGTATGCACTGCAATAAATTCGCTACCTGTTGCGGTTCTTTTGGCATAAGTGAGAACCGTATCGCCTGTCCAATCTTGACTGACAACTTGATTTTGAACCAAGCCATACCAGCTTCTGCTCATAAATTGTGCTGCATTTTTATAGTCTTCTGAACTGTATTGCTTTGGCTCTTTAGATAGGGAGCAACCAATCAAAAGCAGTATGATTGCACCAAGCAAAGCGCCTTTTTTTAATATGTATTTCATAGTGTTTGTGGTTTGTTTGTATTATTTGTGAAATGTAATGATGGACCTAGCCTTTGTTTTTAGACAAGGCAGCAAAGTGCTTGTAAAACAACGGAATGGTTTCAATACCTCTGAGGTAGTTGAAAATTCCAAAATGCTCGTTTGGAGAATGAATCGCATCAGAGTCCAAGCCGAAGCCCATTAAGATGCTTTTGCTCTCCAATTCTTGTTCAAACAAAGAAACAATAGGGATGCTTCCTCCACTACGCTGAGGAATTGGTGTTTTTCCAAAGGTTTCTTCATAGGCCATGCTTGCTGCTTGATACCCTATATTGTCTATTGGTGTTACATATCCTTGGCCACCATGATGTGGTGTTACGACTACGGTAACTCCTTTTGGAGCAATGCTTTCGAAGTGTTTTTTAAACAATTCGGTAATGTCTTTCCAGTCTTGATTAGGAACCAAACGCATGGATATTTTTGCATAGGCCTTTGAGGCAATCACTGTTTTCGCACCTTCGCCCATATAGCCTCCCCAAATTCCGTTTACATCTAAGGTAGGTCTAATAGCGTTGCGTTCATTGGTCGTGTAGCCTTCTTCTCCATAAACTGCATCGATGTCTAAGGCTTTTTTATAGTTTTCTAATGAAAAAGGTGCTTTCGCCATTTGATCTCTCTCTGCTCGAGACAATTCTTCTACATTGTCATAAAAACCAGGAATGGTAATATGATTGTTTTCGTCGTGCAGCGAAGCAATCATTTTTGTCAATATATTAATTGGGTTGGCAACCGCTCCTCCATACAAACCAGAATGCAAATCTCTATTGGGTCCAGTTACTTCCACTTCTACATAGCTCAATCCACGCAAACCTGTGGTGATGGAGGGAATGTCGTTGGCAATCATTCCTGTATCAGAAATAAGAATCACATCATTGGCTAATTTTTCTTTGTTTCTTGGTACAAACCAGCTCAAGCTTTCAGAACCCACTTCTTCTTCACCTTCAATCATAAACTTTACATTACAAGGCAAGGTTCCGGTTTCGGTCATGTATTCTAGTGCTTTTACATGCATGTACATTTGTCCTTTGTCATCACAGGCACCACGTGCAAAGATGGCTCCCTGTGGATGTATTTCCGTTTTTTTAATCACAGGATTAAAAGGAGGAGAGTCCCAAAGATCTATCGGATCTGCAGGTTGCACATCGTAATGACCATATACCAAGACAGTTGGTAAATTTGGGTCAATTATTTTTTCTCCATAGATAATAGGGTATCCCGGAGTTTCACAAATTTCTACATGGGCACAGCCCGCTTTTTCCAAGCTTGCTTTTACAGCATCTGCTGTGTTCAAGACATCTTGACTAAAAGCTGGATCAGCACTTACGGATGGCATTTTTAATAAATCAATCAATTCTTGAATGAATCGATCTTTGTTATTTTCGATATAAGATGGTCTGTTTTTCATACGTGTTTGTTGGTAAACTTCAAAAATACTAAAAATTGTAAAGAACTTCTTTGCAATTTAGAAGGATTGTTTATATTTGCATTCCTTTTGCAGGCGTGGTGGAATTGGTAGACACGCTAGACTTAGGATCTAGTGCC
>JBELGW010000060.1:0-12993 GCA_042091715.1 Polaribacter sp.
ATACATGGAATTGCAACAGCTAAAATGATACATCCCGAGCAAGAGGACTATTGGAACGTACAAGCAGTGATACCTGGAATCGCTAAAAGCAATACCCTAGCCATAAAATACAAACGAGTAATTAAGGATTTTGATGTTCAATTTACAAATAACAACCAACTACTCACCGTAGGACCATTGACTAGTTTTATGGACCAAATGATCCCTGATGGTTTGCCTTTGCAATTAACTGTATTTCAAGGTCAAAAAAAAATCCAAGTGTTCTCAAAAACTTCTTTAGATGGTTTTGTATCTTTCGAATTATCGAAAGAAATCTATGAAAACAAAAACTACAGTTTTGAGGTGCGAGCAGCTGGAATCACAAAAAAAATACAAGTAATAAGATAATGGCAAATTCTAAAACTGCACTAAGGACATCAATAATAATCTCGTATATAGTCATGACATTTCTTGTAGTACATGGCATAGCCGCCTTAATACATTATGTGAATACAGGAGCTGATCGAGGTAAAATGCTACATGTAGAACTTCAACAAAAAGATCGATATTTACCTAAATTGTCTTGGGAAACAACAAAGCAGAAAGGAAGGAGCATGAATGACCAAACCATAATCGATCTTAAAAGGGACTATCTAAAAGCTTGGTATGTTAGGCACATTGCATATCAAACCAATGAAGTCATGGGTCTTGATGACTACTACACCAAAAGTGCTAAAAAAAACATCATCAATAACATCAACCAAAATAAATCAGAAAACATTCATGTAGCGGAAACCTCGCTAGAACATCATATTAATATTGAATATTTTAGCGAAGATGGTGGACTTGTTGTATTAACCGATACAAATGTATTGGAATACAAACGCATCTATAAAGACAAGACCTTTCAATTAGAGAGTTATGAGAACACTACCTATAAAGTGATCCTTCTTCTCGAAGATGGATTTTGGCGGATTCGACACATAATAAGAGAAGAATCATCAGCAGCACAACTTGATCATACAACTGGAGTTCATAGCAAAGTTGATTTAAAAGGAATCAATTATTATCCGCAAAAAACACCATGGAATCTCTTTGGCTTAAACTACAGTGATTCTATTGTTGCTAGTGATTTTAAAACGATAAAATCTGCAGGCTTGAACAGCATTAGAATTTTTATCCCTTATAGAAGTTTTCAAAATTCGAAAGCGCATGCACAAGCACTAAAAAAACTCGGACAACTTTTAGATACAGCGCAGAATTATGAACTCAAAGTGATGATTACCCTTTTCGATTTTTATGGTGACTATACTGTTTTAAATTGGACACTGGCTGAAAAGCATGTAACCACCGTAGTCTCTCAATTTAAAGATCACCCAGCATTGTTAGCTTGGGATATTAAAAATGAACCTGATTTAGATTTTGAATCAAGAGGAAAAGTTGTCGTGACAAGTTGGCTAAGAAGAATGCTTTATTTGGTAAAATCTATAGACCAAAAACATCCTGTAACGATTGGATGGTCAAATGCTAAAAGTGCAGTTATATTGAGCGATGAAGTCGATTTGGTTTCATTTCATTACTATGAAAAACCTGCTGATTTTAAAATGACCCTAGCGGCATTGCGGCGACAGGTTTCAAACAAACAAATCATACTCACAGAATTTGGACTAAGCTCCTATAAAGGAGTTTGGAATCTATTTACAGGGTCAGAAATAGACCAGGAAAACTACTATAAAACAATGCAACAACGGTTGCGAAAAGAAAAGACGTCATTTATGAGTTGGACGCTGTATGACTTCAATACAATACCTAAAGAAGTTGTGGGTGTGTTACCTTGGAGGAGAAACACCCAAGCGTATTATGGCTTTATAGCGGCAGATGGCAGAAAGAAAAAGTCTTTTAAGTACATTTCTTCTGACTAATTTACTTGATATGAAACAGCGTCATTTAGTTTACCTTGTCCTATCCTTTCAAAAGTTTGCAAATAGATATCCGTAACTCGTGACATTGGGTAAGCAGATGCAGCCTTATAGTTTGATTTTCCCAAAGCAATTCTATATGATTCATTTGTAACAATGGCTTCGATTGCTTTTGCCAAACTCTCCATATGTAAAGGATCAAAAAATGCAGCTTGGTACCCCTCTTCTTCTACTAATAAGGCTAAATCACCCAAATTTGGCATAATGACAGCTTTTCCATAACTCCCTGCTTGGTGTAAGACTCCAGAGCTTCCTGTTGTTGATGTATATGGAAAAACTACAACGGCACTTTCCTCAAATAATTGTGGTATATCTGCCTCAGGAACATAGCCTGTAAATACTAGATTTGGAACATGAGCATACTTTTGTTTCATCCCTGCTAAATATCCTTTTGCATTTGGATTATCTGTACCCGCTATAACTAGCTCTAAATTTATTTGTGTTGCTTTTCTAGCTTGAACTACAGCCTCTATTAATAATCCTACTTTCTTATAGGTCCCAAACTTGCCAAAGGTCATTATCTTTATAGGTCCATTTGGTAAATCAAATCTCGGAAGTTCAACAGACTCAAAGGTACCATGAGGTATTGCAATGACATTATTGGCATTGTATCTGCGTTCAAGTATTTCGACGTATTTCTTCATCGTTACTGCAACCATGTCTGCCTTCAAAATGATTCGCGTAAGAATATGTCCGCTCAACTCATATATTTTTTGGAACAGCCTATTGGATGCAAAACCTGCCTTTTTTAGATCTACTTCCTCCAAAATATTGTGTAATAAAACAACTGTAGGAATGCGCTTAATCTTGCAAACTAGTGGCAATAAAAGTCCAAGAGCTGCAGCTAATTTATTACTGCCAAACTTCATGAATTGCAGATTCAACAATATACAACTAGGCTGAGTTTGATGAATTGCTTTTGATATGGTAAAAATGTTTCTATAAGAATTAAAAGACCAACATTGGTTAATGGTGATCATACAACCGTCTTCCATAAAATGAACTTCCTTTGGTGCTTCGGTAACATCAGTCAATAAAATAAGTTCGGTAATTTCTTCTTTCAGTCTGAAGTGCTTCACTAAATGATAAGCATATTCATTTAAGGTTACTTTACTGGGCGGATAGGCAGTAACAATTGCGAGTCTTGTAGATTTATTTGTCATAACAATCGAGTTTTAAAATCATCTTTTATGTGATTATTTTCACAATACAACTATATTATCTGAGAAACACTCAAAATACAAAGGGACTTTAAAAGCTATCATTCCTATAAATAGCACCTGCATTTTGTACAGGCTTTTCAATTTTCTTTGTTCATGAGCTTAATCGAAAATCTTAAATTCCCTCCAATATTCACGCATTAATTAGTCCAACAGCAATAAACTGTCGATGAGCAAACC
The DNA here is from genome assembly GCA_042091715.1 of Polaribacter sp. Classification (GTDB taxonomy): domain Bacteria; phylum Bacteroidota; class Bacteroidia; order Flavobacteriales; family Flavobacteriaceae; genus Polaribacter. The sequence continues at coordinate 3,359 of JBELGW010000060.1, forward strand.
ATAAAGCATTCATGTATACTTATCGTATTCTCCGCTTTTTTGCTGCTGTAGTTGTTACATAAAACATGAGTTGTATCAATAACAATACGATCATCGTAAAAATTTGTACATCAATTACCTGCTCTAAGGAGTTGTGAAAACATACAATTAAGGCAACTTGTAGTATTGCAAATAGACTAGAAATAATTACAGGTATGTACTTATCCAATGATAAATAGTAGTAGGAAAAAATATTTGCAATAGAAAAAATCGCAGTAGCCAGTGCATATTTCCATAATAACGAAGCAATACCAAGATATTGTTCTCCGAAGAGTGCATGAATAAAGACCTCTGGAAACAATACACACCCCGAAACAAGAGCCACTAAAACCACAAAAATATATGCGATATACTTAAACAATACACCGCTAGTTTCTTTGCCTTCTTTTTTTAAATGAATCACTTTAGGAAGCAACAACATGACATACATCCATGTTATAAAGTATACCATTCTTCCAATTAAAGACAAGGATGCATAGAGTCCGGAATCATAAGAATCAAAATAATGCTTCACCAAAAGCATATCACTATTGTTTATGATAATTTGTGTCAACTCGTAAAATGCAGTGAGTAGAAAAAATGTTTTTATTTGTTTTTTATAAACTTCTCTAATCCGAACATTTTTTTGCAAAGAAAATAACTTCAGATTGAACGGGAATAAACCAAAAATTAGTGAGATTATGATCCCAAAAGCAATAACAACTAAAGCATCAATACCAAAAAATAAGAGAAGTGTAAACGTTATCAATAATTTACTCAACATCTCTGTTTGATAGGTTATTGACAACGACTTGAACTCTTTTTTACCTTGAAAAACCCCTCTGTTTGCACTGAGAATAAAATAAATTGGAACTCCGGCCCCAAAAATCATGAACATCGATGAGGAGGCTGTTTGAAATATGGCCTGCAATTGTGAGGCAAAGACAACAAGTAATACGCCCAAAGGTATCCCTAAGACTATAGCAGCCTTGTACATTGAAGCTACAAAGCGTCTAAAAGTTTTGACCCTAAATCCAATTGCAAATTTTGCAGTTGTAAGCTGAAATGCCATTGCGAGAAAAGATAAAATTAACAAAAACGTTATTAAAACAGCAGCATCTGCAAATAATTCAGGCCCCAAAATTCGAGCCAATAAAAAATTGTATAAGTAGTTACCCACATTCACAATCATAGCACTTATCATGAATAAATGTTCAGGTGATATCTTTGTTTTTCGAAGTTTATTTGATATCATTTTACAAAAATATATGTGCAGTTACCATTCATAAATATAGTTTTTAACATGTCTTTTACATAGGCGTAATGCATGGAGTCTTATCATTAATTGCTTTTCTCTACATAAATTTGAGTAGCTCAATTCTAGATTACAAAGTCACAGTTGCACTCCTTCAATCGAGACTTTTTGTCTGGATATGGATTTCGGCACACCACACTGACCCCCATAAGTCCCTTGATCATGGCAACACAACCTCTTGAACTAGAGCATACTTTTAACTACGCTACTTCAATGTGCTTTTTCTAACTTCTTGAAGGATGAAAACATCCTCATTCAGCAATATTTTGTTGCTTAAAATATGCATACATTTCCTTACTCCCTTTTCCAATGATGGTAAAGATTTTTTTACTTAAAAGCGCATAGTTATGCATCTTACTCATTGCTAAAAGTCCATCTGAATTTATTTCTGTGACATCACTTATATTGATCGTGAGTTGATTTCTTTTTCTTAAAATGTATTCAAAATGAACTTTCATTGCTTGTACATTGTAGCCCGTTATGCTACCCTGAATCAAAAAGTTTCCTTTTTTTTCTATTATTTTCAAAGCCATGTTTTTATGTTTTAAAAGTGAATATTAAATCTCATACAAATATCATTTAAGATCACCCTTGAAGTGCTTACATTTCGACGACAAGACATTTAGTGTAGATGAACTATGGCAACTGTTTGGACTTGTTTCTTTATCTTGCATCAAAACAACGCTATGAAATTAAATTTCAAAATTTTCGTATTCTTCTCCTTTATATCAGTACTATGCATTGGTCAAAACTTGAAACAGGGATTCACCTACTTGGAAAATGGCAAGTACACAAGAGCAGCGGCATTTTTTAAAGAAATTTTAGAAACACACCCCACAAATAAAACAGCAAGACTTTGCTATGGAAGGGCTATTGGCCTGGGAGGAACTACCAAAAAAGCTGTTGAAATTTTCACACTTCTTTTAGAAGAATACCCTGAAGATTTCGAAATAAAATTGAACTATGCAGAATCTTTGTTATGGAATAAAGATTTTAAAAATGCAACAACGTACTACCAAATTCTAGTACATGAAAATTCGAATAGCTTCTCTGCACTTCTAGGCTATTCAAATGCACTATCAAATATAAAAATGTACGCGCAAGCGCTGCTGTATGTTAATAAAGCGCTTTTGATAGTCCCTGGAAACGCAAATGCATTGAAGTCTAAAAAATACATACATTTGGCATATGCAAATGAGCATGCACAAAACAATAATGTTGGTGCGGCAGTTGAGCTTCTTCATAAAAATCTCATTGCATTTCCAAATGATTTAGAAACATTAGAAGTTCTTGCCAATGCGTACATTATATCTAATGATTTGTCTGAAGCGAATGCTACTTTTCAAAGAATAGGGGCCAATGCCAAGAACCCATTGGTTTCCTTAAATGGGCTTGCGTTGCTTGCTCATTTAAAGAACAAAAATAAGAAAGCACTTTCACTGAGCTCCCAAGCAATACGCCTGCTCAATGCCGAGACAGCACCCATGCTTGTGCAAAAAACAAAAGAACGTTATGCACAGGTACTGATATGGAATAGAAAATATCGCGACGCAAAAAAATACATTGAAGAACTATCGAAAACAGCGAGTAAAAATTCAACACTGACACTTCTAGCTACATTGAATATGTACAAGAGTAATTTCAAAGAAAGCCTGGCCAATTACAATCAAATACTACGCATTGATTCGACGTCTTTTGATGGAAATCTGGGTAAAGCAAATGCATTAAGAGGATCTAGGCAGTATAAGAAGGCCTATAGGGCAGGCCAGAAAGCGTTCTCTTTTTACAAGAATCAAAAGGACATCGTTTCTTTTTTAAACCAACTAGACAATGAATTTAGTCCTTATTTAGAGGGAATAACTAGTTACAGCAGCGACAGTGGTAACAACAACGCACGTAGCTTTTCTAATGTCTTTGAAGTACCCGTGTCTACCAAACTTAGCTGGCATGCTCATTATAGATATAGAGCTACAGAAAATACTTTTTTTAAAACAAAAGCATCTTCAAATAGTCTCATGGGTGGATTTTCATATCAATTAATCCCTCCAGCAGACCTCTATGTTTCTTTAGGCGCTATCTCCGCCTCAAGTACTAACAATTACACCCAGTTACTTGCAAATATTTCATTGAAAATGAAACCTTACAAACAACAAAATTTGGATATTGGTTATGTACGAGAACTTGCAGATTTTAACGCAGATCTTATAAATCGTGAACTGGTACAAAGTAATTATTTTGCAACGTATAGCTTCATTACAAATTCTAATTTTGGATGGTATAGTCAATATGTATATACCTCACAAAATGACAATAATACGCGAAACCTTTTCTTTGCCTCTGCCTATTATAAGCTGGCACATTACCCGATCTTGAAGGCCGGGCTCAACTACCAATACATGAGATTTAAAAATCAAATACCAGCAGTCTACTTCAGTCCAAATAAATTCAGTGCTGTAGAAGTATTTGTTGATGTTTTAAAGGAACGAAACAACAACAAGATGCGTGAATTATTTTATGGATTAACTGCTGCTACGGGCTTTCAATATATTGAAAATAACAACAAACAATACATCTACAGATTACAAGGCATTCTCGGGTATAAATTTTCACCAAAAATATATGCAAACGCATTTGTTACTCATAGTAATATTGCCTCTGCAACTATTGGAGGGTTTGAGTTTACAGAAATTGGAATTAAGTTGAAATGGCAGCTATCAAAACAACCTGTCTTTAAAAAAAATTGAGAGGTGAAAATTTCTTTTCACCTCCCAAAATAACTAACCAACTAACCAACTATATTATACAATGAGATTTTTGCTTTTTTACACAAAGTCATCTTCTTTCATCTTTATGATTTCGCTAATCAACGAAAACAAACTTGTTGAAATAAATCAACTTTACTCATAAAGTTTTCATCTACACTGTAAATGTATAGAAAAGATCTGCTGGTTTTTTCAATTTTCGGTAACCACTCCATTCATATAGACGAGTGGATTTATAGACTGGATGAATGTACAGTTATAATAAATTTAAACGCTTCATTAATTCGGCCCTGTTGGATCTACTCACTGGGATTACATCTTTCTTTATCAGCACACTATTATCTTCAATATCAACAATCTTTTGCACATTAATCACATAAGAACGATGTACTTTTAAAAACATCTCTTTAGGCAATTTACTTTCTATTTTTTTTAGTGTAGAGTGTACTAAGTGGTTGCTCGTTTCTGTCTTTATTTTAATATAATCTCCTTTTGCCTCGATAAGACAAATATCAGGTATGTTAATTTTAATAAGCCTTCTATCAATATTCACATAAAGATTGTTTTTAGAAGCTTCTAAAGAAGAAGATTGCTCATTTTCTGCAGTACTTATCTTTTCTCGCAATGCAGCTAATTTTCGCACCGCTTTCTTAAACCTATCGATTTCAATAGGTTTCACCAAATAATCCACAACACAGTCATATTCAAATGCGTCAATTGCAAAGTTTCTGTCTGAAGTTGTTAGTATAATATGAGGAGGGTTTTTCAGTGTTTTAATAAAATCAAATCCTGAAAATGAAGGCATATGTATGTCTAAAAAAATAAGATCTACCTCTTCTGAATTTAAGAACTTCATCGCTTCAATTGCATTAGAAAATTCTTCGAGAATTTCTATATTCTCTTCAGTAGAGCATAACTTCCTTACAATTACTCTTGCTGTTGAGTCATCATCTATAATCAAACATTTCATATATGGAAACTTTAAATTGTATTCAAATATAGAGATATGCTCCTGAGAATTTCCTCAAAAAAAAATTGATTCGATGTCTTTTCTTTTTTCAACTCTTTCTCAAAATCTGATGCGATTGTATATCCCTTTTCAAGGCCCAATATACTAATTTTATGTTTTATTTTATGTACATTTTCAGCAGTCTCTATAAAATCTTGCTTTTTCATGGACTTTTGGTAGGCCAGCACTTCTAGTGGGAACTCTTTTTTTAGAATGACAAGCAATTGTTTTTCAAATATTTTATCACCTCCAGATAATTCCTCGATATAAACTAGATTTGGTTTTTCCATAGTTATTTGCATAATGTAAAGTAAAAAGTAGTTCCTTTATGTTCCTCAGATTCAACCCATATTTGACCATTATAAAAATCGATAATCTTTTTAACAATAGACAATCCAACACCTGTTGAGTCTTCTCCTTCTTCAAGTACTTGAAATACTTTAAATATCTTCTTAAAGTATTTTTTATTGATTCCAATGCCATTGTCTTTAATGCTAAACTTCCAATACAAACCATCTGAGACCACATCAACCTCCACAGATCCATTTTCTTTGTCTATATATTTTATTGCATTACTAATGATATTTTGAAATAATTGCTGCAATCGAAATTTATCACCTTTTACTATTGGTAATTCCTTTTTTACGATGATCTCAATATGGGATGGAATAAAAATCGTTTCTAAAATATTTTCTAAAATACTGTTTAGGTTGATGTTTTTTATTTGTTTTTCTACTTTATCGACACCGGCATACTTCAAAATACCATTAATAAGATGATCCATTTTATCTATTTTCTTAATCAACATTTCGAAATGTGTGTCTTCCACTTCTTTTAAAAACGTTGCATAATCCTCTTGCATCCAAGAAATCAAGGCATTCATACTTCTCAAAGGTGACTTTAAGTCGTGAGACACAACATGGGCAAAATCATTCAATTCTGCATTGCTTTTTTTCAAATATCTCAACAGCAACTCCTTTTCTTTTTCCGCCTTTTGTTTCAACTCCAGGCTCAATGCGTTTTTTAGTTGGGTTGCCGCAAGCCTTGAAATAGTTTGCAACGTTTTTAAGTGATCGTTTGTAAAAAAACGCTTGCTCGAATGCTCAGAATCTATAACACCTATGATTTCACCTTCGGCAATGATAGGCACGGTAATCTCAGAATAGCGCATTTTATCATCAACGATGTATCTGGGTTCTAGCGTCGTATCATCAATTATTTCTGGAATGCCTGTCTTTGCCACTGTACCAACAATCCCTTCTCCTAAAGGGATTTCAATGTGGTTCAACACGACTCCATTTGACACCTTGAGATTCCCATAAGCGGCAAGTTGCCTTAGTGTATTCTTTTCCTTATCTAAAAAGTAAATGATGCAGTCTTCAAAATTCAACAAGCTCACAGTATTCTTGGTAATTTCCCATGCAATTTCATGTAAATTTGTTTTTCCTAAAATAGATTTCATCAAACTATTCAAAGCTTCTAACAAGGCGCTCTTCTTTGATTCTTCGGTTAAATCTTCGATCATTGCTACCTGATATTTTACCTTTCCATGATCATCTTTCACCAACGTTATATTGGTTCTTGCCATCACCATGGAACCAGATTTTGTTTTGTAGTTTTTCTTTATGGAAAATTTTTTTTTTCGTTCAGAAACGACATCACTAATCATGTCTTTAGCTTCAAATCTTGAGGTGATTTCTTTGACAGAAGAAAGTACTAGATTGCTCAGCTCTTCTTGAGAATAGCCAATCATTTTTTGAAAAGCTGTATTCGTTTTGATAATTTTTTGATCTTCCACTAAAACAATACCCAAAGACGAGTTGTCTACGATGGCATCTAACTGCTGCTTTTGAAGCTCAAATTTTTCTTGAGATAACTTTTGATCTGTAATGTCTCGAACAATACCTTGTGCAAAAACGGGTATGCCTTTGTTATCATAAACAATACTAGAATTTATTTGTACCCATTTTAACTGCTTTGATTTTGTATAGATTCGAACCTTAAAATCAATAAACTTTCCGTCTTCTAGTAGTGTTCTAAATGAACGCATTGCATATTCATAGTCTTTCTCATAGATAATATCTACCACATTGAATTTTTCTTTTTTAATGTCAAATTCAAAGAAATTTACGGCAGCCTCATTCATTTTTAAGACATTTCCATATAAATCCATCAAAATATACGAGTCTAAAATTGATAAGAACAAGCCCTTTAGCTGAATCTCTTGTTGGTTAATCACCTTTGACAAACTCTCGTTTGTATCGTATAACTCTAGAGCTTTCTTCTCTAAAATTTCTTCTGCTTGCTTTCTCGCTTCTTTTTCTCTTTGTAAAGCTCTCTGAAGTATGTAAATTTCTTCCTCACTCATCTCTTGCAATCAAAAACTTTACTTCGGAACCATCTGGTTTCAACAAATCATAGGTTATTGTTGCAGAATTACTGTAGTGCTCAAAGGTACTTTCCATAAGGCCCAAGGCAAAAGAGTACATAGACCTGGACGAGTAATACACCATCTCTAGTTTGGCATCGGACCTCGCGAGAATCTCAAAACGAGGTAATTCTGCATTTGGATATATTTTTCGAACATGGACATGGATGTGCTTCTCTATTGATGATAGCAAATCTATGGGATCTCTGTACATTTTAAAAATATCGGGATGCTGCCTTAAAAGCACTGAAAAAAAGTGTAAACCATACACGTGCAGTAAATCATTAATAGAGACCGCTGTTAACGAGCTTAAACCTGACAACAAGGCAAACATTTCCTCAAATTTATACGTACCTACAGCGGTATAAACACCCTTTGATTCTAAAGTTGCGTTTTGAATCAGTTGATCAACCACCTCCAAACCAAATTTATCCTCTACCAAGTCTAAAAATTCAGTAAAAACAATTCCTTTCATATTAATTCTCTGAGAAAAACTCGTTCATCTGCCAATATTCCAATAAAGATACAATTCTTTTGGAATATTCCTTGAAATGCAAAGGTTTAATTATATATCCTGCAATTCCTAATTCATAGCACTCCTTGACATCTTTGTCATTATCTGAACTTGACATGACAATAATTGGAATGTACTTTAAACAAGTATCGGACTTGAGCGCAGCCAAAAATTCTATGCCATTCATTTTAGGCATATTTAAATCCAATAATATGATATGGGGAAGTGTTTCTTGATTTTTTAGAATATCTAGCGCAACCTCACCGTTGCGAGCTTCTATGATCGTATGAGGATAGTTATGCTTCTGACAAACTCTTTTAAATTTCATTCTCTCAATCTCATCATCATCGATTAACAGGAGTGATATATGTTTCATATGCTATGCATTCATTTAAATTGGGATGTTTAAAATATATATTTTCAGAAGCAAGTGGGTATTTATATAGTCCAAATGACTTTATTCATCGTTAAAATGCCATTAACTATCGATGAATGGTATTCGCCATTCATTCTTTCAGGCCATCGCACCACATACAGGATCTACCACTTGGCGCTATTTTCTCTAGAGAGACACTAGATCTGCATTACAAAAACACAATTCGTGCACAAACTTTGATATTTTCACCCTAGAGCATTGCTACATCTTTAGCACTTGACTTCATACAATGCGAGATACGGATTATGCCTCGGTGCGGTCCCGAAAACACCATTCATGAAAATAAATTTTATAGTTGCAGTATTCTTCATATCGCCTGTTGCAACCTAATCCACAATAAAACACTATTTCATTCCTTTAAATAATGTGTAATGTACCCCTATTTGTTTTATTTCAAACATTTTACCCTTTTGAAGGAAACCTAATTTCGAATAAAACCCTAAAGCCTCAACTCTAGCATTACACCACAAAACATGTACTTGTTTTTCTCGCAAGAGCTCAAAAGCCTTTAACAGCAAAAGTTTCCCATAACCCTTACCTCTCGCTTCTAGCACTGTTGCCATACCTCTAAGCTGATATTGCGCTTCCTCAAATAACACATTGGTCGTTTTCATAAAGCTAGCAATACACTTTAGCTCATCCTGCTCAAAAACACCAAGATGAAAAGTTTCTGGGTCTGTATCGCCAGGAAATGCAACTGGTAATTTTACACCATTGCGCAAAATATCTAAACGAATCTGATGGGTTTGCGTTGCAGTAATCTTTTGAACAGCGATCATAAATTTTACATTTTGTTTATGACAGAACAAGTTAAGACAATTCAAACGATTCTCTCTAAAAAGAAAAAGTAAATTACAAAGAGAGTGAAGAGAGATCAATGAGAAAATTCTAAAAAGAATGAAATTTTATAGCGTTCGGAGTATTTAGATCTTTTAAAAAGACCTTGTATCTCATATGCAAAGGTGTAATTAGAAGCCAATAAAAAAAAGTTACTTACTTATATATTTCATTTTGTGAAGGTTACAACAAAGTCAAAAAAAAAATAGTTTTTTTCATGAAAAACCCTTGTAGAATCCAAGAATGCTGCTATCTTTGCAGCTCTTTACCACGCGAAAGTAGCTCAGTTGGTAGAGCGTCAGCCTTCCAAGCTGAA
>JBELGW010000061.1:0-8780 GCA_042091715.1 Polaribacter sp.
GAGTTGCGTGGTACGAAATTGCAATTTCTATGGCATTATTATTGTTTACATTTGTGGGTATGGTTTGGATGGCGTCAAAAATTTACCGAGTGGGAATTTTAATGTACGGCAAAAAACCAACCTACAAAGATTTGTGGAAATGGCTGAAATACAAAGGATAATTGGCTTAAAATTTAGAAATTCAGAACAATGAGTAAAATACTAATAATAGAAGACGAAGCGGCAATTAGAAGGGTCTTGAATAAGATTATTTCCGAAGAGAATGATGCGTATCATGTAGAAGAAGCTGAAGACGGATTGCAAGGGATAGAAATGATTATGAATGCTGATTATGATTTGGTTTTTTGTGATATTAAAATGCCAAAAATGGATGGTGTTGAGGTGCTAGAGAAAGCAAAAAAAATAAAGCCAGAAACACCTATTGTCATGATTTCAGGTCACGGAGATCTTGAAACAGCAGTAAACACAATGCGCTTGGGTGCTTTTGATTATATCTCTAAACCACCAGATCTGAATCGCTTATTGAATACAGTTCGCAATGCATTAGATCGCAAAGAATTGGTTGTCGAAAATAAGAGATTAAAGAAGAAGGTCAGTAAAAGCTACGAAATGGTTGGTGAAAGTGCTGCAATTAGCCACATAAAGGAAATTATTGAAAAGGTTGCTGCGACCGATGCTCGAGTTTTAATTACGGGACCAAACGGAACGGGGAAAGAATTGGTCTCGCATTGGATTCATGAAAAGTCAGATCGCTCTAAAGCACCAATGATTGAGGTAAACTGTGCTGCCATACCATCAGAATTGATAGAAAGTGAGTTGTTTGGTCATGTGAAAGGATCTTTTACGGGAGCCAATAAAGATAGAGCAGGAAAGTTTGAAGCTGCAAATAAGGGAACAATTTTCTTAGATGAAATTGGAGATATGAGTCTGTCTGCACAAGCAAAAGTATTGCGTGCTTTGCAAGAAAACAGAATTTCTAGGGTAGGATCGGACAAAGATATTAAAGTAGATGTTCGAGTCGTGGCTGCTACCAATAAAGATTTGAAGAAAGAAATAGCGGAAGGAAGGTTTAGAGAAGATTTGTACCATAGATTGGCAGTTATTCTCATTGAAGTTCCTGCTTTGAATGATCGTAGAGAGGATATTCCGCTGCTGGTAGATTTCTTTTCTCAAAAAATAGCGGAGGAGCAAGGTGGAGTAAAAAAAGCATTTTCGGATGCAGCAATTACCTTATTGCAGGCTTATGATTGGACCGGGAATATACGTGAATTAAGAAATGTAGTTGAGCGATTGCTGATTCTTGGAGAAAAAAAGATTTCTGAAAATGATGTGAAATTATTTGCAAGTAAATAGTAGTTGCTTATTGTTTGTGTAAGAAGCTATAAGGAAAGTTGATGCCAATATAAAAAATTAGCATTGACTTTTTTCTTTTTTAAAGGGATAGCTTGGTATCTTTGTCTGCATAAAAATAAAATATTAACTATTAAAAATAAATAAAATGGCTACAGCGGTAGGTAAAAAATTTCCAGATTTATTTGTAGATGCAATGAATGAAATGGGTGATACATTTAAATTGAATGTATTAGAGGAAGCAGTAAATAACAAAAAGAAAGTTGTTCTTTTCTGGTACCCAAAAGATTTCACATTCGTATGTCCAACAGAATTACATGCGTTTCAAGAAGCGATTTCTGAGTTTGAAAAAAGAAATACTATTGTAATTGGTGCTTCTTGTGACACTCCAGAAGTTCACTTTGCTTGGTTGAGTACTCCAAAAGACAATGGAGGTATTGAAGGAGTTACGTATCCAATTTTAGCGGATAGTAACCGTAATTTATCTTCAATCTTAGGAATTTTAGACATCACAAACGAAACTTTTGATGAGGCAACTCAAACAGTACAGGTTGAGGGAGACAATGTTACCTATAGAGCAACGTACCTAATTGACGAAGAAGGAATGGTTTTTCATGAAGGAATCAACCACATGCCAATTGGAAGAAATGTAAATGAATACTTACGTTTGGTAGATGCTTACGCGCACTTACAATCTCACGGAGAAGTTTGTCCTGCAAACTGGGAAGAAGGAAAAGACGCAATGGCGCCAAATGCAAAAGGGACTGCTGAATACTTAGCTTCTCACTAAATTAATAAGGTGGTATTGCTATTGTGATGCCACCAATTTAACCTTATTTGTATGGTACAAGAATTAAATCAAGACAATTTAGCTCAATTGATCGCAGACAACCCTAAAGTTGTTGTACAATATACTGCAACTTGGTGCGGAAACTGTCGTATCATGAAACCTAAATTTAAAAAGTTAGCTTCAGAGAATGAAGAGGCGCTTTTTCTTATGGTAGATGCAGAGAAGTTTCCAGAAAGTAGAAAGTTAGCAACGGTTGATAATTTACCAACATTTGCCACATTTACAAATGGAAGTTTTACAGATCAAATTCAAACAAATAAGTTTGATGTATTAAAAGAATTTTTAGGATACTAATTCCATTATAGATGAAACTACCTGTTATAAAACACCTCACAAGCTTTATCGAAGAAAACGATCAAGATTATGTCATTGAAACGATAGAAACGCTGGAAGCACTCACTGAGGTTCCCTCTTTAAAAGATGAGGAATTGGATGTGATTGGAGAATTGATTTCTAATATGTATGGAGCCATTGAGGTGGATAAAATGATCAAAGAGGGAGCTCCTAAAAAAGAGGCGCTAAATACTTTTATGAAGAGGGTATTAGGATCCATAGATCAATAGAGCTAAAAGAACAGCATAGAAAAAATCCCGAGTTTTCAAACTCGGGATTTTTTATGCCTCTTTGTTTTTCTCCTCATTAGCCTTTCTAATGATTGCTTTTAATCGTTCTTTATTTGCAAGCTTTTCTTGTTTCACCTTATTGATCTTTCTATTCATTAGTTTGGTATGCTTTGCTTTATTTACCGTGTTTTTTGCTTTTCCTTTTTTTGGCATCATCGTTTAAAATAAGGTTCTAATTTTAAAGATAGTTAAAAATGTACTGTGTACCAAGTGTTGTTGTATTGAACGTCATGAATGATATAGAGCTGTCTGGGTACATTCGGTTTAAGAGCACTGTTAATGACTTGTTTTAGAGCTCTTTTTAAATATGCTATTCCTTTTATGACTGCGAATAGCAGGTGAGCAACTTCATCAAAATAAATTAGAACTCTGTTCTCGAAATCGATCGAATATTAATCAGATTTACATACCTTTAACCGGTTTAATATCTCAAGAAAAAAATTAGAATGATGAAGTTAAATTTAGAAAAGCCAATTGTATTTTTCGATTTAGAAACAACAGGTATACGTATTGGTGCCGATAGAATTGTTGAAATTTCAATTTTAAAAGTGTTTCCAAATGGCAATAAAGAAAGTAAGACTTGGCTGGTAAATCCAGAAATGGAGATCCCTAAAGAATCTTCCGCTATTCACGGTATTACAAACGAACAGGTAGTTGCAGAGCCTACTTTCAAAGAATTAGCACCGGAAATTAATACGCTAATTGCAGGATGTGATTTAGCAGGGTTTAACTCAAATCGTTTTGATATTCCGCTATTGGCAGAAGAACTCATGCGAGCCGGTATCGATTTTGACATGAATGAGAGAAAGGCGGTAGATGTTCAGGTAATATTTCATAAAAAAGAACAGCGTACCTTAAGCGCAGGGTATCAGTTTTATTGCGGGAAAGAATTGGAGGGTGCACATGGAGCAGAGGCAGACACCAATGCGACCTATGAAATTTTATTGGCCCAACTGGAAAAGTACAATGATATCGGGACGACTGTTGACGAATTGAGTGAATTTTCAAGCCATGGTAAAAGAGCTGATTTCGCGGGGTTTATTTTGTGTAATGACGAAGGACAAGAAGTTTTTTCTTTTGGAAAGTACAAAAATAGAACGGTAGAGGAGGTCTTTAAAGAAAACCCTGGCTATCATAATTGGATTCAAAATGCCGATTTCCCATTGTATACAAAAAAGGTGTTGCGAGGCATTAAAGACCGGATGTCTGCTCCAAAAAATAAAATGACAGATGCAGAGAAGTTAGCAGCATTACAGCAAAAGTTCAACCTTCGGTAAATGTTTGTTTGACATAGCATCAAAGACAATAAATGCGGTGTATTGGACTTGAATGATTTGCTTGGTAGAATTTGGCAACAAAAATTGTATGCCATATTGGTGATCTTGAGCCGAAGTATGAAATAGTGGCCTATTTATTGCAGTTGAAATAATGCAATTTGAAGAGAGCACAGACCATTGACAAATAATGATTCCTCTTGGATGGTTGCGAACACATAAAAAAACACAAAGAAGATGTTTACAGAATATAAAAATTTACCAGATAATTCGAGGGTTTGGATCTACCAAGCAGATCGACCTTTTACAGCAGAAGAAGTCAATATAATTTCTTCTAGAGCAATCGATTTTATTGAGCAATGGACGCGTCATGGAGATGATCTAAAAGGCTCTTTTACCTTTAAGTACGATCAGTTTTTGGTGATTGCGGTTGATGAGAGTTTCACCACGGTTTCAGGATGTTCAATAGATGCATCTGTTCGTTTTGTACAACAATTGGAGAATCTTTTCAATATTGATTTAATGAATAAGATGAATGTTTCTTTTAAAGATGGAGATGCTATTAATATAGTAAAATTGGTAGATTTTCAACGATTTGCAAAAGCCAATAAGATAACTAAAGACACCATTGTCTTTAACAATATGGTACAGACAAAGGAAGAGGTTGAAACCAAGTGGGAGGTTCCGGCAAATCAAAGCTGGCACAATCGATTTTTAGTGTCGTAACTATGAGGAGAATTTTTACGATCGCATTTATGTTGTGCGTAGGTCTTGTTTTTGCACAATTGAATAACCCATTGGTTACTGTGGATGGAGTAGCGCAAAAATCATGGGTAGATACGATTCTCAAAGAGATGACAGTTGAAGAGAAAATTGGTCAACTTTTTATGGTGCAAGCGTATTCGAATGCAGATAAGAAGCATGAAAAATTTATGACCGATATGATACAAAAGTATCATGTCGGGAATTTAATTTTTATGCAAGGTACCCCCGAAAAACAAGCTGTGTTAACAAACAAGTACCAATCCCTCTCTAAAGTACCATTGTTAATTGGTTTTGATGGAGAATGGGGTTTAGATATGCGTTTGAAAAATACATTTCGATACCCTTGGAATATGACTCTAGGAGCGGTAACAGACAATGCATCAATCGCTGAATTTGGAGCGCGTGTTGGAGCCCATTGCAAACGATTGGGAATTCACATCAATTTTGCACCTGTCGTGGATATCAATACCAATCCGAAAAATCCGATCATAGGAAACCGTTCTTTTGGAGAGAACAAATACAATGTAACTGAGAAGGCAATTGCATTTACCAAAGGCATGCAAAGTGCAGGCGTTTTGGCAAATGCCAAACATTTTCCTGGTCATGGTGATACGGCTTCAGATTCGCATCATACCTTGCCTGTGGTTGATTTTGATAGGAAACGACTCGATTCTTTGGAGTTATATCCCTATCAAGAATTATTTAAAGAAAATTTAGCAAGCGTGATGACAGCGCATTTGAGCATACCAAAGTTAGAACCAAATGAAAAGTTACCATCTTCTTTGTCAAAAAGAATTGTAACTGATTTGCTCGTTGATAGCATGGGATTCAAAGGCCTTATCATTACAGATGGTTTAAATATGAAAGGAGCTGCCAACTATGCAACATCCTCTGAAATCGATTTGGCTGCAGTTTTGGCGGGTAATGACTTGTTGTTAATTCCGCAAGATGTTCCTGCAACAGTGGCATTATTTAAAAAAGCAATCAAAAAAAATATACTTTCTATAGAGCGATTAAATCACTCTGTTCGTAAAATACTTATGGCAAAATACTGGGCGGGATTGCATGATTATAAACCCGTGTCACTTGTGAATTTGCAGGAAGATTTAAATTCGAGAAAAGATGTAGTACTCCACAGAGAACTCGTGAAGAAATCGATTACTGTTGTTAAAAACGAAAAGGAAATCCTTCCAATTCGAAATTTAGAGGAACAAAAAATAGCTTATGTCAAGTTTGGCGATGCACCAAGTGATGCTTTTCGAAAAATGCTTTCTAATTATGCAAAAGTAACCCCTGTTTCAGGTGGCGATACCGCTGAAATACTAAGGAATTTAGAACCTTATAATCTTGTGATTATAGGATACCATACTTCAAATGCGCATCCGTGGAAGAGTTTTAAGTTTCAGCAGAAAGATATTGCTGCTATAAAGCGCATTGCTAAAAAGAAAAAAGTGATTTTAGATGTTTTTTCTAGTCCATATAGTCTCTTAGACTTCAATGATTTTAAGCAGTTGGACGGACTGGTTGTTTCCTATCAGAACAGTGTAATATCTCAAGAAATTTCTGCGCAATTATTGTTTGGAGCAATCAAGTCTCAAGGAACCTTGCCAGTGAGTATTCACAGGAGATTTAAAGCGGGTTTTGGTCTTGAAACATCTGAGCTAAGCAGGCTGCAATACGGAGTGCCTGAAGAGGTACAGATGTCTTCTGTAAAGTTGCGTAAGATTGATACATTGGCAAAGGAAGTGATCGCGAGCAAAATGACCCCAGGGATGCAAATTTTAGTGGCTCGGTCTGGCAAGGTTATTTATCAGAAAAGTTTTGGATATCATACAAATGATAGTTTGCGAAAAGTGAAAAATTCTGATCTTTATGATGTCGCATCGATGACCAAAATTTTAGCAACGCTACCTCTAGTTATGAAGGGAGAAGGTGAAGGTCTTTTTAAGTTAAATTCAAAGTTAGACCGCTTATGGCCAAAGTTAAAGAATACCAACAAGGATACACTTACCTTAAAAGAAATATTATCGCACAATGGCCGCTTGACTTCATGGATTCCATTTTATAGGGAGACCCAAGATAGCATCACAGGTGAAAATTTTGAAGGCCTATACAGCACTATAAAAACGAAAGATTTTGGGATTGAAGTAGCGAAAAATATGTACTTAAAGTCTTCGTACAAGGATACTATTTTTAGTCGGATAAAAACTGTTGAACAGCGAGAAGAAGAAGGGTATAAATACAGTGACTTGGGGTATTATATTTTACAAAAAGCCTTGGAGAGGGTCTATGATAATTCATTGGATAAATTAACTCAAGCATATTTTTATCGTTCTATAGGTGCTCATAGAATGAGCTACTTACCTCGCAAAAAGTATGGATTGAATGAAATTGTTCCTACTGAGAATGATCAGTATTACAGAAATCAATTATTGCATGGACATGTGCATGACATGGGTGCTGCTATGTTAGGTGGTGTTGGCGGACATGCAGGGTTGTTTTCAAATGCAAATGATGTTGCTAAAATGATGCAAATGTATTTGCAACATGGGTTTTACGGAGGCAAGCGTTATCTCAAGAGTAGCACAATAGACCGATTTAACAAACGCTATTATGCAGACAATGAGATACGTCGTGGTTTAGGCTTTGATAAGCCTCAATTAGACCCGGAGATAGAGGCGACTTGTGGCTGTGTTTCTGAGCAGAGTTATGGGCATAGCGGCTTTACAGGAACGTACACTTGGGCTGATCCTAAAAGCAGTATTGTTTATGTTTTTTTATCAAATCGAGTATATCCTACAATGGAGAACAACAGTTTGATAAAAGAAAATATTAGAACAGAAATACAACAATTAATCCAAGATGCTATTGTGTTGGAGTAGAAGATGTTTTGCTGTATAGCACTGCGATCAGAATTGATGTTAGAAAATATACTCCCGAAATACTAACTCCTAAAAAATAATATACCAGACTTGTTTGAAGTGTGTAATACATGGGAAGAATACTAATACCGATCCCAAATCTGAAGGTGTCAATAAACTCAATTTCATCCACTTTTCTCAAGATGACCTTCCAAAGAATCCATGGAAATAAGCTGTTTACAATAAAGGGAATCTTGTATATTTTTCCAAAATTAATTCGAGGAGGTATTGTAGGAATGTTTCCAGATTGAATCATGGTATTAACGGCTTGTACATCTGTGAAATCTACATTGTGATGTTCTAGTTTTTGCAGTGTCGCCTCATAATTTTCGTCTAGTGGAATGTGAACAGAAAGTTGTTTAAGCTGATTAGAAACGGCTTCTTTCATTGACTTTACAGACCTGTTTAATTCTAAAGGATTGTAAAGTTCATTTGCTAAAATTGGCGTTCCATAATGAACCGCAACTTTTGAAGGAAATGTACTCGAGCATTGATAGGTTACTCCAACGGGGATGATTTGTATTTGTAGCTCAGGATGGGCATCGATGGCTCCAAAAACGATTCTCGTAAACCCCTTACTTAGCGCTCGTATACTTCGTCTGCGATCGTGACTCCCTTCAGGAAAAATCATGAGCGCATGCTCTTTGTTCAAAATCTCATAACAGTCACGAAATACTTGGGTGTTTTTAGACAGTTCTTTAACACCATCTCGTATTCTATATATAGGCATCAAGTTGAGCGTTGCTAAAAATTTTTTAACGATTGGATTTTTAAAAATAGCTGCTCTCACTAAATAGTGCGTGACTCTTGGTGTATTTGTTGTCACGAGTAATGGATCTAAAAGTCCATTAGGGTGATTGACAGCAAAAAGAATAGCTCCTTTTTTAGGAATGTGCTCTTTTCCAACAACGGTTATCTTTTTTGTGTAAAAAAATAGTCCAATTTGGATATAGATATTAAAAATTTCGTACCAAAGATGTTTCAAATTGTGTTTTTT
>JBELGW010000061.1:8880-10412 GCA_042091715.1 Polaribacter sp.
CCAGAGAACACATCCCAAATACCCCAAAAGGCAGCCAGTAATGCCATGCCTCCAAGTCCTTCGAAAAAACCAAATATTAATAAGAGTCCGAGGCCTCCATTTTGTATGCCTGTTTCCATGGCGATTGTTTTGGTGTCAGCGGTGTTCAATTGAAATACTTTTGCCGTGTAAAACCCAAGAATAAATGCACCGATATTGTGAAATATCACCAGGAATAAAACGAGATGTATATATTTTGTAAATACATCGAGATTTTGAGAGAATGCGATGCCTATAAGTGCAATAAACACAAGCATTGATAATGGTTTTAGTGTTTTTTCTATTTTAGAAGCTATCATCGGAACATAGTATCGAACCATCATACCTAGTGCTAAAGGAATTCCTAGGATCAATAAAACGAGTTTAAATAAATCGTAGGGATTCAATGCAACTGTTTGTAAGATTTGATTGGTAGGTTCATAAAGACTTCCCCAAAAGTGCAGATTAAAAGGCGTCATGAAAATACATATAAAGGTGGCAAAGGCCGTTAGGCTGACTGATAAGGCTGCATTTCCTCCAGCCATTTTACTAAAGAAATTGGAGACATTTCCCCCAGGACAGGCTGCGATCATCATCATTCCTAGCGCAAAACTCGGATGTGGCTCTAGGATTAAAATCGCACAAAATGTAGTAACTGGTAATAAGATAAATTGAGATAGAACACCAACTAATACAATTTTTGGTTTTTTTAAGAGTCGCTTAAAATCGTCAATGCTAATTCCTAGTGCTACGCCAAACATAATGATGCCAATGGCAATATTTAAGACCCACAAGCCACTGGAGTCAAAGTTGATTTTAATGGCATCTATATTTGTAGTTTGGTTAATTTTTAAAAGCATATTGTATAATGTTTGCGCCCATTTTTAAGGCCTTCTCTCGAACTTCTTTCGGATTGTTGTGTATATTGGCATCTTCCCACCCATCACTTAAATCAGTTTCATAATCATAAAAACAAATCAATCTCCCTTCGTAAAATAGTCCAAAACCTTGTGGTCTTTTTTTATCGTGTTCATGAATTTTCGGAATGCCATTCTTAAAGGTGAATTGCTGGTTATAGATGAGGTGGTCTGCTGGGATTTCTTGAAATTTTAGTTCAGGAAATACCTTTCTAATTTCTCTTCGGATAAATTGATCTAACCCATAATTGTCTGAGATGTGTAAAAAGCCTCCAGAAATAAGATAACTTCTCAAATTCTGAGCTTCGCCTTCAGAGAAATAGACATTTCCATGGCCAGTTAAGAAAAGAATAGGGAAATTGAAAATGGCGCTGCTTCCAATAGCAACTGTTGCTGGGTTTTTAGCAATGTTGGTATTGGAATACGTATTTGTAAAATCGATTAAGTTGGGCAGAGCAGTGGGATTGGCATACCAATCTCCCCCACCATTATATTTTAAAATTGCAATCTCTTGTGCGTTTGTAAAAAGTGAAAAACTAAAGAAAATGAATGGTAAAAGTTGCTTCATTAAAGAATGTATACGTGAATTTAAGGCAA
>JBELGW010000062.1:0-10202 GCA_042091715.1 Polaribacter sp.
AGAAATTACAAGCGATTAAAAAAAGGCTCACAAGCATGCTTGTGAGCCTTTTTTTGTAGTATTATTCTTCAAATCTCTCTTAGTTGAAATGAATCCTATGCTTTATTTTTTCTATTTTCACTTCTAAATACGATGAAATCCACATGAATAAGTTTATTTAAAGAAACTATCCACAAATTCGTGTTTATGAAATACTTGAAGGTCATCAATCCCTTCTCCAACTCCTATGTATTTGACAGGAATTTTGAATTGATCTGAAATACCA
Source organism: Polaribacter sp. (assembly GCA_042091715.1). Lineage (GTDB taxonomy): Bacteria > Bacteroidota > Bacteroidia > Flavobacteriales > Flavobacteriaceae > Polaribacter. The sequence goes on from JBELGW010000062.1 coordinate 266, forward strand.
ATGACCACACCTCCTTTTGCAGTACCATCTAATTTGGTCACTGCCAAACTCGTTACTTCTGTAGCTTTGGTAAACTGTTTTGCCTGTTCAAATGCATTTTGTCCTGTAGAACCGTCCAATACCAATAACACATCGTGTGGAGCATCACCAACCACTTTTTGCATTACTTTTTTAATCTTCACCAACTCGTTCATGAGGTTGACTTTGTTGTGTAAACGACCAGCCGTATCAATAATCACCACATCGGCATTTTGTGAAACTGCCGACTGCAGCGTATCATAGGCAACAGAAGCAGGGTCTGAGCCCATTTCTTGACGTACAATGGGAACCTCTACTCTATCCGACCAAACTTGTAGTTGGTCAATGGCAGCTGCTCTAAAGGTATCTGCAGCACCGAGCACCACTTTTAGCCCTTTCTTTTTAAACTGTGAAGCCAACTTACCAATGGTTGTTGTTTTACCCACTCCATTTACACCAACCACCATCAAAACATATGGTTTCTTTACATCTGGAATGGTAAAATCAGTAGCATCTTCTGTATTGGTTTCAGCCAATAAGCCCGCAATTTCATCTCTAAGAATCTGATTCAATTCTTCCGTGCCTAAATATTTATCTTTAGCAACACGTGCCTCAATTCTATCAATAATTTTTAATGTAGTAGCAACGCCAACATCAGAGGAGACCAATACCTCTTCCAAATTGTCAAGTACATCGTCATCGACCTTGGTCTTACCAGCTACTGCCTTTGATAACTTATTAAAAAAACTAGATTTTGTTTTTTCCAATCCCTTATCTAAGGTTTCTTTCTTTTCTTTAGAAAATATTTTTTTGAAGAAGCTCATTTTATTTAATTTATTGATGCTATGAACGGACTAAAAAACACGCTTTAGTACCTGGTGAAATTGTCATTACGAACTGTTATCTTTTGACTTGTTTTTAAATACATTTATTCTTGCTGTGTAGGCACTTTCATAAATGCTCTTGTCAACATACAAAAAACAACATGCAAAGCCCTTTTCAAAAAAAAGGCAACGCCCAAAAATACACAAATCTTAGACATAAAAAAAGCTACTTTCGCAATGAAAGTAGCTTTTGATTATTTTATAGAAAGTAATTACTTTTTAGCTAAAAAGTCTTTTACTTTAGAAGGATCCATAATCGCTTCAACAAATGTATAAGCTCCTGTCTTTGGAGACTTTACCATTTTGATAGCTTTTGATAATCTCTTTGATCCTGTCTGTAACGATGCTACTGATTTCTTTGCCATGACTTATACGTATTATTTAATTTCTTTATGAACTGTCATTCTCTTTAAGATTGGATTAAATTTCTTAATCTCTAATCTGTCTGGAGTATTCTTTTTATTCTTCGTTGTAATGTATCTAGAAGTTCCTCTTTCTCCAGTAGCTTTGTGCTCTGTACATTCTAAAATTACCTGAACTCTATTTCCTTTTTTTGCCATCTCGGTTTATTTTTTTTAAGGGTTGGGATTATTTTGTTAAAAATCCTTTAGCTCTAGCTTCTTTCAAAACAGCTGAGATTCCTTTTCTGTTAATATTTTTTAAAGCAGAAGCAGAAATTTTTAATGTAATCCACTTATCCTCTTCTGGAATGTAAAAACGCTTCACCATTAAGTTGGCGTCAAATTTTCTTTTAGTTCTATTTAATGCGTGAGACACGTTGTTCCCAACCATTGCTTTTTTACCTGTAAGTTCACAAACTCTAGACATCTTCTTGACAGTTTTTAGTGTTATTTCTAAACGAGGTGCAAATTTATGAAAATTTTACTCATAGAACAAAACTATTTCAAGTATTTTTTAGTAATTCTTTTTGTAAAATTTCTAAAGCTTTATTTACGGTTCTTTTTATCACCTTTTCTCGAGGTTGCCCAAAGCTAAACTCTTCAACAGTAACACCGGTATCAGATGCCAAGGCAATGAAAACATCTCCTACATTTTTAGCGGTATTATCTGTTGTTGGCCCTGCATTGCCAGTAACAGCAATGGCATATGCTGTTTGTAGCTGTTCTTTCGCAGCCACCGCCATTGCAGCCGCCACTTCACTGCTTACCACAGAGAATTCTTGTATGAGCTCTTGAGGAACTCCCAATACCGTTTCTTTAGCTTTGGCTGTATAAGTTACGAAGCCTCCTTTAAAATAGCTAGAAGCGCCAGGAACAGCAACAATATCTGCTGCAATACGCCCTCCTGTCAAACTCTCTGCCAACCCCAAGGTTTTTTCTTGTTCCTTTAGCAAAGCACCCACTCTTTTCTCAATAGAGTAGCCATCTTCCAATCCTACAACAATATCGGAGATGAGTTCTTGCACCGCCAGCACTATTTCTTGCAATTCTTTTTCGAGTACTTCTTTGTTCGTTCCTTTTCCCGATAAGCGCAATCGCACTTTTCCGAATGAAGGCAAATACGCCAATTTGATATGCGTAGGCAAGTCTTCTTCTACAGCAGCAATTCTTTCCGCAATAATGCTCTCACCCGACCCATAGGTCATAATGGTCTTATGAATGATAAAGGGCAACTCAAATTTTTGTTGAATTCTTGGCAACACTTCATGGTTCATCAAACCTTTCATTTCATAAGGAACCCCTGGTAATGACACAAAAACAGTATTATTTTCATAAAACCACATGCCGGGAGCTGTACCGTATCTATTTTTTAAATGCGTTGCTTTCGAAGGCAGGTTTGCCTGATCTCGCTGCACGTCTGTAAAAGGATGCTTGATCTTTTTAAACAACTCTTGAATATGGCTAACAACTTCTGGATAGGCTACCACTGCATTGTCATTAAAATAAGCAGCAATGGTTTTTTTTGTGATATCATCTTTTGTGGGGCCTAAACCACCCGTTATGACCACAATATCTGCTCTATCTTGCGCTTCTTTTAAAGCGGTTAAAATGTGTGATTTTTCGTCTTGTATGGAACTAATTTGATGCACAGAAACACCAATAGTATTCAAAGCTGTACCGATCCATTGAGAGTTGGTATCGACAATTTGGCCAATTAGGATTTCATCTCCTATGGTAATTATTTCCGCTTTCATTTTAAATTTAAGATCTAAAGTTTGGTCATTTTTGACTTCCAAATGGGTAGTTTTTTAACCATCAAGAATTTGTTTTTCTAAACAGTTCCTAGCGCAAAGCACACAAACTATTTCACGCGTATGTGGAATGCCTGTTTGTCTTCAAGCATTCCTGTTAGTTGATCATTTTCTACTACTTTACCCACTCCTGCCGGAGTTCCTGTAAAGATAATATCGCCTTTTTTTAAGGTGAAATACTGCGAAACATAAGAAATTAGTTCATCTATTTTCCAAAGCATTGCATGGGTATTTCCATCTTGCACGACTTCATTATTTTTTAACAATTGAAATTTTAGTTGGGTCAGATCGAATTCCTCTTTTGAATAAAATTCACCAATCACAGCGCTTCCATCAAAAGCTTTTGCTTTTTCCCACGGCAAGCCTTTTTCTTTGCATTGTTGCTGCACATCTCTTGCTGTAAAGTCAATACCTAAACCTATTTCATCGTAGTATTTAGGTGCAAACTTGGACTCAATATGTTTACCAACTTTATTTATTTTCACCAAAACCTCCACCTCATAATGCACGTCATTGGAGAAAGGTGGAATAAAAAACGGGTTCTTTCTTGGCAATATGGCAGAATCTGGCTTCAAAAAAACAACGGGGTTTTCTGGTCTTTCATTTGCTAGTTCTTCAATATGTTTGGCATAATTACGCCCAATACAAATTATTTTCATCTTTTTTATACTACATTTAAACGATACAAAACAGCGCTGTTCTCAATAGAAATACATTTCATAAGTATCTATTTGCGCAGCTTTCTACTAGATTTCATCAAGATTAAAAAACACAGCAATTACGGAATCCAAACTTTTGGAAAATTTGGCTTGCGCTTTTCTAAAAATGCATCACGGCCTTCTTTTGCCTCATCGGTCATGTATGCCAATCGGGTTGCCTCTCCGGCAAACACTTGTTGCCCTACCATTCCATCATCTGTTAAGTTCATTGCAAACTTCAACATTTTAATCGATGTTGGAGACTTCTCAAGAATCTCTTGCGCCCACTGAAAAGCAGTATCTTCTAGTTCATCGTGAGGAATTACGGCATTTACCATGCCCATTTCATAGGCTTCCTGAGCAGAATAATTACGTCCTAAAAAGAAGATCTCTCTTGCTTTTTTCTGTCCAACCATCTTTGCCAAATAAGCAGAGCCATAGCCCCCGTCAAAAGAGGTTACATCTGCATCTGTTTGTTTGAATATTGCATGCTCTTTGGAAGCCAATGTCAAATCACAAACCACATGCAAGCTATGACCTCCACCGACAGCCCATCCTGGAACTACACAAATCACTGCTTTTGGCATAAAACGAATGAGTCGTTGTACTTCTAAAATATTTAAACGATGGTAGCCATCATCTCCAACGTACCCTTGATGCCCGCGTGCTTTTTGATCTCCTCCTGAACAAAAAGAATATACACCATCTTTGGTAGAAGGGCCTTCTGCAGATAACAATACAACACCTATGGAAGTATCTTCTCCTGCATCGTAAAAAGCATCATAAAGTTCAGAGGTTGTTTTGGGTCTAAAGGCATTTCTAACATTGGGCCTATTGAAGGCAATTCTTGCAACTCCATTTGATTTTTTATAGGTAATATCTTCGTATTCTTTTACCGTTTTCCAGTCTGCTTGTATCATAATTACTAATTTTTATTGTTCGTACTTAAAAACGAACAAACATTTTTTTTCAGGTTACAAAAATAGGTTTTTAACTAGTAAAATACACAAATTTGTATGAGGTTTGTAAATTGGCTTATTGCTAGGAATAAAATTACTATTTTTAAAGAAAATTTTGGTACTATGATGCATACAAAGTTGACGCTAATTGTTGGTCTGTGCTTTTGCACAGCGATTTTCGGACAAAAACAAATTACAGAAAAATTTCAATCAGACCTGCTGCAAGACATTCGAACCATTCAAATTCACCTGCCTCAAGGATACGACAAGGATTCTTTGAGCAACTATCCGTTAACGATTGTCTTGGATGCTGAATACCTATTCGATCTGTACGTTGGTAACGCAAAGCTCTTTTCCTATGCAGACCGGGCACCCAAACAAATTATTGTTGGAATAGAAATGGCTGAAACACGAGAAGCAGATACCTCCATTGACGAAAATAGACAAAGCACACTCACCGGAAAGAGTAAAAATTTCATTCAGTTTATAAAAGAGGAATTACTCCTACATCTAGAAGGAACCTATAGGACCTCTCCCTTTTTAACGATTGTAGGGAATGGGGCTTCCGCAAATTTACTAACACATTTTTTCAAAGATGAGAATCCAATATTCAATGCATACCTCTGCCTGAATCCCACTTTTAGTCAAGATATAGCGCTCCACATGCAGTCGTATACTTTAAACAAGCTGCGTTCAATAGACAATACCTATTATTTTTACATGAATGATGGTCAATTCATGAACAATAGTAAAAAGCAACAAATAAAAGTACTTGACAACTATTTAGAAGCCTTAAACATTCAAAACTTGAATATCAAATATGATGTAATGGAAAGCTCTCCTAGTATTATTTCTGCTATGAGCGAAGCCATACCTCGCGCACTCAATGAGATATTTGAAATCTACTCTAGGATCTCTCCTGAAGAATATGAAACTAAAATTAAAGATCTATCTCCAATAGAGGCGATTACTTATTTAGAAAATAAATACATAGAAATAGACTATTTGTTCGGTATCAATATGGGCATACGAACCTCCGATATTAGAGCTTTGGAAGATCTTATTATTGAAAAAGAAAATGGAGATCATTTGAAGACCTTTGGCAAAATGATTTTAAATCTATATCCCTACTCGTCATTAGGCCATTATTACTTGGGACTGTATTATGAGACTGGCAAAGATTGGAAACGTGCTTTACAAGAATATCGTTTAGGGTACGGCAAAATGGACCCTGCAGATCCAGATGCAGATGCATTCTATGCAAATGTACAACGAATGCTACAGAAAGACTAAATGCATTACCTTACCAACTCCAAACCATCTTCTAAAATGCGAATTACTTTTTCTTTGTAGAGGGTTCCCACAGCTCTTTTAAAAGCCTTTTTACTCATGAGTAATTCTTGCTTAATTACTTCAGGTGAACTCTTATCTGTAAGCGGCAAGAAACCATCATGATCGTAAATTGCTTCTACTACTTTTTCAGTGTCCAAGGTGATTACATTTCTAAACCCTTGTGGCTTGAGAGACACATCAATTTTACCGTCTTCGCGAATTTTCTTGATGAATCCTGCAATTCTCTGACGCTCTTTTATTTCTTGAAAAATTTCATTTCTATAAAGCAAACCTTCAAATTCTTCGTCAATTAAAACAGTAAATCCTAAATTTGTTTCTGCCCCTATAATTAAAGACACCTTATCTCCTACTTCTAAATCCATATGCTTACTTTAAAAAATTAAAATACTCTTTTAACACCGTTTCATTGACTGTTCCATCAGTAAAAATCTCCAATACCTTGGGCTTTTCTGAAGCTCCATAGAAATCGTCAAGACATGTCCTTACCTCTGCTACACTTGCTGCAGCACAATACGCTAATTGATGCATCTTACACAAATGCTCGGCTGTTAATTGATGCGGTGTTTCAAAATAGTCCAATGCATTTGTTGTTTTGGGACCAGGAATTATTCTAAAAATACCACCACCACTATTATTGATGATAACTATTCTAAATGAATTTGGAATATACGAATTCCATAAGGCATTTGTATCATAAAAGAAGCTTAAATCTCCTGTGATAAAAATAGTTTGCTGCTCAGAGGCCACGGCTGCTCCAATTGCTGTACTGGTACTCCCATCAATTCCACTAGTACCTCTATTGCAAAATACGGTTAAGGTATTATTGACATCAAATAACTGCGCGTAGCGCACTATTGAACTATTTGACAGCTGTAATTGTGCATGATTAGGAATACTCTCTAAGACACTTTCAAATGCTTTTAAATCAGAGAAAGGCAGTTGATTCAGGTATGCCTGATGTTTTACTTTTCTCTCCTCTTTTATACACAGCCATTCTTGTTTATAGGTGCTTTTTGCTGCTTTTAATTGTGTTAGATTCGGCAAAAAAACTATGGGAGATTGATCAACGTGCGCAGTTAAACAATGATAGGTATCTAACGCAGAAATTGGATCAACATGCCAATGGTGTTTCGGCGGTTGTTTTCTCAGATACTGCTTAATTCTCTTCGAAACAATCATCCCTCCAAAAGTTAACAATACCTCTGGTCGCAGTGCTTCTAATGTTTCCTCCGACAATGGCATAATCAACTGATCAATGGCATTGATTGTATTTTCTGAAGCTATATTCGATGTTGTTTCTGTCAGAATAATCACTGAACCATCCTTCTCAAACTGCTTTAAGATCGCTTGTAATTGAGGGTTTGGATCAGACACACCCACTAAAATCATTTTTCTAGTCGCTTGCATCCAAACCTGTTGCAACTCCTTTATCTTTATGGAAGCTTTTAGGTCACTTCTTTTTGGAGGCTCGACAAAATGGAATGCTTTCAATTCGTTTACCGTTTCATACAAGGGCTCATCAAAAGGAACATTGATATGGACAGGTCCTTTTTTAGCCACGGAAGCTTGAAACGCTTGAGACAGCAACTTCTTATTTACGTTAAGCTTCGCGTTGGATTCTATCAAATTTGCAGAAAACAAGATATGATTTGCAAATACATTTTCTTGTCTTATGGTCTGCCCATCACCAATATCAATTAAATGCTTAGGCCTGTCTGCAGAAATAACAACCAAGGGAATTTTACTGTAAAAAGCTTCTGCAACGGCAGGGTAATAATTTAACAATGCCGAACCAGAGCTGCATAAAATAGCGACTGGCTTTTGTGTTTGCTGGGCAATTCCCATTGCAAAAAAAGCAGCACAACGCTCATCAACAATACTCATAGTGTGTATTTCTGGATGATTTGAAAAACCAATCGTTAAGGGAGCGTTTCGCGAACCTGGAGAAATAACAACTGTATCAATAGCATATTGATGACAGGCCGATACTATAAGTTGTGCAAGTTCTTTTTTTGGATACATGATGTATAATTACACTCTATAAAAGCCTCAAAGCATTTCTTATTCGAGGCACACCTGTTGCAAAGCTTCAAAGAGCGCTGCAACCTATTGAACAAGTCAGATGGTAAAAACACCTTCTGACTTGCTATTTAAACCAATGGTATTGGTTAATTTCCTTTTTGGTAATCTGCTAAAAACTTCGCCAAACCACTATCTGTTAAAGGATGTCTCAGCAATCCTTCAATGGCACTTAACGGACCAGTCATCACATCAGAACCTAATTTAGCACAGTCTATAATGTGCATGGTATGACGCACAGATGCTGCTAATATTTCAGTCTCAAACCCATAATTATCATAAATTTGACGAATTTCAGCAATCAAATTCAACCCATCTGTAGAGATATCGTCCAAACGTCCAATAAATGGCGATACATAAGTCGCTCCTGCCTTCGCAGCTAACAATGCTTGCCCGGGAGAAAACACCAATGTTACGTTGGTTTTTATTCCTTTTGAAGAAAAGTATTTACATGCTTTGACACCATCTTTGATCATTGGTAATTTCACAACAATTTGTGGGTTCAAAGCAGCCAACGCCTCTCCCTCTTTTACCATTCCATCAAAATCTGTAGCAATTACCTCTGCAGATACATCACCATCTACCAGATCACAAATTGCCTTGTAATGGTTGATAATATTTTCGGCTCCTGTAATGCCTTCTTTCGCCATGAGTGAAGGATTGGTGGTTACACCATCCAAAATACCTAATGCTTGTGCTTCTTTAATTTGATCTAAATTGGCAGTGTCAATAAAAAATTTCATATCGTTGGTTTTAGTTTTGCAAAATTATAACTTATAATGATTCATTAATAGTTTTTCATAGGTTTTATCTGGTAAGATTCGTTTTAATACAATAGAGAATTTCTCCATAAATGCCCCCACCTTGTAATGCACTTTCGGATTTTTTGTATTCATAATCTTCAAAACGGCTTTTGCCATTGCTAAAGGATCCATGCCACGATCTACATGTGCATCCATTAATTCGAGATTTTCTTTGTACGATTTTTTATATGCCGAATCTTCAAAAACAGGGGTGTGATATCTTCCTGCAGCAATGTTGGTTGCAAAATCACCTGGAGCCACATTTACAAGGTCAATACCAAAACTTTTCACCTCCATCCTGATCGCTTCCGTCACCAATTCTAAGGCTCCTTTTGTGGCAGAATAAATACCTCTATACGGCAATCCCATGTATCCTGCAATTGACGTTACGTTAATAATGGTTCCTGCTTGTTGCTTTCGCATCTGAGGCAATACGACTTTCATGACATCAATAGCACCAAATAAATTGGTATTGAATACCTTTCGCATTTCATCTGTGGGTGTATCTTCTATAGGTCCTGTAATCCCCATACCGGCGTTATTCACAAGCACATCGAGTTTCCCTTCTTTCTCAATAACATGGGCAACAGCCTTTTCAATGGTTGCTACTTGTAACACATCCAGTGCAAGAAGATGAAAAGCATAAGAAGCTGCTTTTTTAGCACTTCTGCTCGTGCCATAAACTGTAAAGCCTTTTTCTAGTAAAAAATTAGCGATTGACAAACCGATTCCAGAAGAAGCTCCTGTAATCAAAACTACCTTAGACATTGTAAGTATATCTTTTGAAAATTAATTGAGAGCAAATATCTTAAAAGAAACTTGAAGAAACTAAAAACCGAAGCTATAATTTGGAAGGTAGGCCACGAAACTTTAGGGTACAAAAAATGGCAAGCTATCTACATCACACTGCTACAACCTAATACCCTTGCTG
>JBELGW010000063.1:0-9809 GCA_042091715.1 Polaribacter sp.
ATATGCATGAAATTGAAGAAGAAGAATTTGACTGTTAAAAAATAGGTTCCTAAAAATAAAAGCATTGTCACCACAAGTTTTTTGAGGACACTTTTAAGCTGAGCGCTATTCGTTAGTTTTTGTGTAAAATAAAACTGTAGGTAAAAGTAGAACGCAAAAATAGGTTGACCAATAGAAAAAAAGCGTATTAACTCATCGGCATGTTTTGTTTTTCCTGTGAGCACCCCGTTATGAACTTCGACAAAATGTTCTGTAATAGAAAAACTATAAATGATGAGCCAAGAGCTAAAAACCCAAAATAAGACATGAACGCCAATTACAAACCATTTTTTATTCATGGTATAAAGATAAACTATTTATAGACTAGCTTCTTTTTTTTGTTACAAAAGACCCGTTTTATGTTATCAAGTAGTAGTCTAAAAATACATCCCATTTTTTTAGTTTCTTATCACATGCAGTTCAATTGTTATCACCTTTTCATTTTTAAAAAAGAACATATGTTTTTATTTGTCATATAATTTTAACTTTCACAAAATGAAACAGTTCATTCTTATTTTTTCAGTTACACTATTTACAAAAGGTATTGCGCAAAATAAATCAACAATAAAAAACATAGAAAATTTTGAAACCAATGTAGATGCTTTGGTAAAAAAATACCAAGACTTAGATATCTTTTCGGGTATTGTTTTGGTATCAGAAAAAGGGGAAACCAAATATCATGAAGCATTTGGAATGGCAAATCGCACAACCAAAACACCAAACAGCATTGCAACCAAGTTTGATATTGGATCTATGAATAAATCCTTTACAAAAACAGTCATACTTCAATTAGTAGAAGAAGGAAAGCTCAACATGACGGATACACTCGGACAATATATTTCTGGTTTTCCAAAAATTGCAGCAAATAGCATTACAATAACTGATTTATTAGAGCACTCTTCTGGCTACACAAATTACTGGGGAAGTGATTTTGAAGCATTACCAATCGATCAAAAAAGGCTATCAGGACTTGTAGAGCGCATTAAAAAACTACCACTTCAATTTAAACCAGGAACAAAACAAGCCTACAGCAATTCGGGCTATGTATTACTAGGCGCTGTCATTGAGAAGATCACAGGAATTTCCTATCATCAAAACATTGTAAATCGCATTATCAAGCCTCTGAGAATGAACGAGACCTATGTCACAGATAAAATCAAAGTACCAAACAGAGCCATCGGATATTATAAAGATATGCGAGGAAACCTATGTACGAATTTAGGGTTTACTGAAGTTCCAAATCCTGATGGAGGCTTTCATTCAACTCCAAGTGATATTGCCAAATTTTATGCTGAATATTTTTATGGAACCAGATTACTAAGTGCAGAAACAAAGGCAAACGAAACCTTTTTTGGTTCAAAAAGTAAAACAAAACAATCGGGTAAAGCGTTGCTCATGGCAGGAGGCTTTCGAGGTGCAAATACGGCCTATTTGGAAATCATGAGAGATGAAATCAGCATCATTGTTTTTGCGAACATGGATGAACCAGTAGGGGAGCAGCTTGCTGCAGGAATATTGGCATTGGTTCGAGGTGAAACCCCAAAGACACCATCACTTCCAGCACATCAAAATATATACAAGCATTACACAAAGTTCGGGATTGACTATATTGAGAATCATTTTTCTACTTTGACAAAGAACTTCCATTCTGAAGATCCAAAAGGAGGAATCCTTAATGGTATAGGCTATACTTTTTTTAAAGAAGGAAATTTGAAAGAAGCAAAAAAAATCTTTGAACTAAATGTAAGGTTATTTCCAGAAGATGCGAATGTATGGGACAGCCTTGGAGAAGTTTATGTTGAACTTGGTGCTTATGGGAAAGCAGAAAAAATGTATAAAAAAGCCTTGGATCTCGATCCCACTATGACATCAGCAAAACAGATGCTACTAAAAATGAATAGTACACATTAGGAAATACTGTGTGCAGTGTTGGTCAAAAACGCACGGCGAATCCGCTGATGTTTAACATTCACTAATAATTAAATTCGTAGTACTGAGCGAGTCTCTATCTTTTAGAAAGTTCATAGGAGGGAAGCAAGTAGTATGCGTATGAAATGAGTTGTTGCTTCACCCACATCGAGGGTAAAAACCAATTCATCACCACAATACGACAATTCGGTAGTTCATAATTTATTTTGTTGCACTTGCAAACGACATTTGCATCATACTTATACACAAAATGTAAAAATTAAAATTATGAAACTATTAAAAATGAAACCTATCAAAGTAATTACTCGTTTATCTCTAAGTGTTGTTTTACTCTTGGGAGCTTGTGCAGAATCAGGTAAAAAAGAAACAGCAGCATCGACTGTAGAAACTCCTAAAACAACGATTCAAACCGCTGTATTAACCAACAACGTAAAAATTGTGAAGCAACACATTGCAGCAGGTACCGATTTGAATGCAAAAGATCAAATGACTGGATCAACGCCTTTAATGACCGCTGTAGTTTTTGGTAAAACAGCAGTAGTGAAAGCATTGCTTGAGGCAAAGGTAGATATGTCTGTTAAAAACAATGATGGAGCTACCGCATTGCACAATGCAGCTTTTTTCTGTCATAAAGAGATTACCCAGCTATTGATTGATGCAAAAGCAGACAAAACAATCAAAAATAATTATGGTGTTACTGCAAGAGAAAGTGTCTTGGCTCCCTTTGCAAGCATGGAGCCTGTGTATAAAATGATACAACAACAATTAGCGCCAATGGGATTGAAAATGGATTTGGTTGAAATAGAGAAAAATCGTCCAGTAATTGCTGAAATGTTAAAATAATTGACCTGAAACACTATCAAAATGAAAGCAGAAAGGAGATATGATATCGATTGGTTACGAGTTATTGCAATAGGTTTATTACTAATCTATCATATCTCTATTGTTTTTCAGCCTTGGGCATTGTTCATTGCATTCATACAAAGCAAAGAATCGCTAGAAATGTTGTGGAAACCCATGAGTATGTTAAATGTTTGGCGGATTCCGCTTTTATTTTACGTTTCTGGAATGGGACTCTATTTTGCCATGCGTAAAAGAACTTGGCAGCAGTTACTTCTTGAGCGTACAAAGAGAATTTTACTCCCTTTTGTTTTTGGTATTGTTGCCATCGTTCCATTGCACATGATGCTATTTCAGAAATTTTACAACTTACCCGTATCCTATCAGCTGCACCAAGGACATCTGTGGTTTTTAGGAAATATTTTCATCTATGTACTTCTACTTTTTCCGATTTTTTTCTATCTGAAGAAACATGCAAATGGCACATTCCAGAAAAGGCTTTCTAAACTCATGCAGTACCCAATAACACCTTGCGTAATAGCACTATTCTTTGTCGTTGAAGTTGAACTAATAGCGCCACAACAATTTTCATTGTATGCTGAGACATGGCACGGATTTTTCATGGGATTATTGGCCTTTTTTTTCGGATATATCGTTGTATATAGCGGTCAAAATTTTTGGAATATGGTGTTGAAATGGAAATGGTTGTACCTGGGTGTAGGAATTATTTTATTCAGCATTCGTATGATACAGTTTGGTAGTGAAATTCCTGGTTATGTATTTGCAATTGAATCGAACGCTTGGATTTTCGGACTCTTTGGTTTGAGCTATACTTACCTGAACAAACCGAGTAAAACATTGAGTTATTTGAGTAAGGCGGCCTATCCAATTTATATCATACACATGTTTGTGTTGTATGCAGTGTCTAGCTTTGTATTGCCATTAAGTCTCAACGGTTATCTTAAATTTACAAGCATTGTTTTATTTACTTTTTTAGGTTGTTATGGGATCTATGAAATATGCATTAGAAGAATTAACTTTATAAAACCGTTATTTGGGTTACAGGCTACTTTCAAAAAAAACAACCCAATAGACCATTTAAAGTCGATGAAATATAAAACAACTACATCACATCAGAACACGAAAATAAATAAATAAATGGGAAAGATTTTATTCATTCTAGCCTCTATCGTATCACTTTATTTTGTGCCTTGGGATGTTTTAGGAGTACAACTATCATTTCGTTCAAAAAGTGTTCAAAAAGAAATGAATAGCGTTCAAAAATATGGGTTCGATGGAGCCATTCTTTATGTACATCAAAATGGAGTGACAAAGCAATATGCCTCAGGATGGAATAATAGAGAAAACCAGCTGCCTGCAAATCCAAATTCATTGTTTAAAATTGCAAGTATCTCTAAACTTTACATCGCAGCTGCCGTTGCAAAACTGGTTGCCAAAGATAGCTTGTCCTTGAATAAAACTTTAAAAGAATATCTGCCAGAGAGATCGGCTAGAATCGAACATGCAGACGTAATTACACTGAAAAACTTGGTGGAACACCGGAGTGGTATACCAGATTATACAAGAAACCCTAAGTATCCTTGGAATGAACCTTTCAAAACGAACCATGAGACCTACAGTTTGGTCTATGATCAGGCGGCCGATTTTAAACCGAATGCCAAATACAAGTATTCCAATACCAACTATTTACTAATTGGAGAAATTTTAGATACCAACCTAGGATATAGCCATCATACATACATTAGAAAAGAAATTGTACAAAAACTCGATTTAAAAAACACCTATAGCTTGTTGAGCGAAGTAGATTTAGAACGTGTCATGAGTGGTTATTTTGTGGGATATGACAAAGACATCAAAGAAAATGACTACATACAACCTGGGGGCTCTATGGTCGCGACTGCCAGTGATGTTGGTGTTTTTTTACAAGCCTTAAATGAGGGAACACTTCTGTCTAAGAAGGAACAAGAAATATATACATCTATTTATAAGTTTGAACACACAGGGCTACTGCCTGGATATCAAAGCATTGCGCGTTATGATAAAGAATTAGATGCTACAGTTGTTTTGTTCGTAAATACAAGTGGTGGAAACTCTTGGTCTAAAATGAACATTTTATATAGGAGAATAACTAAAATTTTGAAGAAGAATGCACGCTAAACCAATACAAGCGGGATGCTCAATATACGAGAGTCGCATATTGTTTTACAGATAAACAGATGACAGCATTGAGTTTTGTAAGATTGTAAAAAATTAAAAGTATTCTCGTATTTTTGTTTTTGGAAATATTTATACACCCTCAAGTTTGTTACAAAAAAGTCAGCAAGTACCACAAGAATCGAAAGCGATCCCTACAGATTATTTTATTTACTGTTTAGAAGCGGTTCATGATATAGACACTGCCAAGGTCAGCGATACACGAGAGAAACTTGAACTATTAGCCATAGAATATGGGATAGCAAGTATTTACAACACATGCGATACCATTGAAGGCTTAGAAACAAACTTGCATACATTGGTTTTAGACGATCATCAGTTCAATGACTATGAAATCATCTATATGGTCATGACAGGTGAAGCAAATACGATTTGTTTGAATGATTACCATTATAGTTTACAAGAAATTGCGGAACTATTTGAAGGAAAATTAAACGGAAAGATTTTGCATTTTTCCAATGCAAAAGTGTTAGACTTAGAAGCAGAGGAAGCACAATATTTTTTGGATATGACGGGGGCCAAGGCTATTTCTGGATACGGTAGGAGCTTTGATGGCATCACGAGTGTTCATCTTGACATGGTGTTCTTTCACTTATTTGAAGAAGATGACAACATGTTGGAAGTAGTAGAAGCATTGCACCAAAAACACTACAAAGCTTGTAAACTGCTTGATTTTAGAATGTATTATTAAACCTAATGAATGTATGTCAACATCAAAACCGAATCAACAAATAACAGCAGCCATAAATGTTCTAGGCAAACCTCTAGAAAGTTGTTCTTGTAATCCTATGACTGGATATTTACGAGATGGATTTTGCAACACCACACCCAATGATTTTGGGACACATGTGGTATGTGCCATCGTTTCAGAAGAATTTCTACAGTATTCTCGATCTAAAGGCAATGATTTGATTACACCAAAACCACATTGGGATTTCCCCGGGTTAAAACCCGGAGATAAGTGGTGTCTATGTGTTTCACGTTGGAAAGAAGCTGTAAAAGCAAAGGTAGCGCCAAAAGTTGACTTAAATGCCACCAATTATGTGGCTTTGAAGCACGTATCTATAGAGTTGTTGAAAGCTTATGCCGTTTCATAATCGCATTGGAATCATCCTAAAATTTTATAAAAAGGCGTTTTTATTGAAAGAAAAGTAGTTGTGTCATCAGTTTTTTAATTACCTATTTCAAGGTACAGCGACATAGATATTTTGGTTGAAATTTTCATAGATAAAGACTTCAATCTTATTTAAAAAATGTATGAAATCTCTTAACTAAAGTAGTTCAATACCGTTTTTTTTAAACGAGTGCTAATAGGGATACTATAAGTTCCAATAAGAATTGTATTCTCCTTAATTTTATCAATTTTAGTTTTAGAAACTACAAAAGATCGATGCGTTCGGATAAAATTATCTGGAAGTTGTTCTTTGAAATTTTTCAAAGTACTGTGGACAATTATCTGCTCTTGAGATGTCACAACTTTCACATAATTCTGCATGGATTCTACAAATAAAATAGCATCGATAGCAATTTTTTGAACTTGTCTTTCTGTTTTTATAAATAAAAATTCTTTTTCTGCCTGATTCCTAGAATATTGATATACTTTATTTACGGCGTGTAGAAATCGCTGAAAAGAAATAGGCTTTACTAAATAGTCCAAAACATTGTATTTAAAACTTTCCAATGCATATTCTTCATAAGCAGTAGTCATAATAATCATTGGCGATTTTCTGAGTCCTTTTAACCATTCCATACCTGAAAGCAATGGCATATTAATATCTAAAAAGATAACATCGATTTGCTGAGTATCTAGATAGTGATTCGCTTGCAAAACATTCTTGCACAAACCAATAGTTGTCAAGAACGGCACCTCTTTGCAATATCCTGCTATTGCATTGCGAGCAATGGGCTCATCATCAATAATTAAACAGTTCAAACGTTTCATCTCATTCATGCTACAAATCAATTGTTAAGTGTACTGTGAAAGTACCATTTTTATTGATCATCTCTAGCTCATGCCTATTAGGATATAGCAATGCTAATCTTCTCTTGACGTTAATTAAACCGATACCTCCTGTTTTTTTCTCAAAGGTTACTAGGTCGTAACTATTCGAAACATAAAGTTGTAAGACGCCATCTATTTCATCAATTTTAATGTCAATAGTGTTTTTGTTCTTATCCTCTTGGTTACTACAATGCTTAAATGCATTTTCAACAAATGGGATCAATAACAACGAAGCAATTTTAATTGTCGGGTTATCAAATTCAACATCATAATTGAGTTGAATATCCGTACCCTTTCTGATTTCCTCTAGTTGTATATATTGCAATGTATGCATCAACTCTTTTTCTAATACTATTTCATTCGTATCTTCATATAATTGGTACCTCAAAAGCTCCGAAAATTGCAGTAAAGTATCTTTTGCTAAATCATCGTTTTGACCAATTAAATGGTAAATACTGTTGATTCCATTAAATAAAAAATGAGGATTCAATTGTGCTTTTAAGTACTTTAATTCTGCTTTGTTGTTTTCGGCTTGAAGTTGTTCTCTTTTTTTTTCAGTTTTTTTGTAATCAGAACGTATCACATAAAAAAAGCCCATGATTGCATACACAATATGAAATAAGAGATTGAACAAAAAACTATTTTCTCTTTCATTTGGTGTAACCTCATAAGTATCATAAAGTATTGAATCAATTTGTGTTTCAACAACCGTGCTCATAAGAATAACTCCAACTGAACATGCATAAAAGTAAATTTTCTTCTTTTTCAGATACAACGAAGGAAACAGCAAAAAAAACTGCGAATAGAAAACGATTGCATTAAAAAATAAGCCATAGGAATATGCATAAAACAAACTTCCAGATTTCGTTGTAAAACCGTTCCAATTATAGTCATTTGTCATTGTAATAATCCAGAAACTCACACCCCAACACAAACTATGTGTTATTATTTTGGATAATATTTTCACGTTGCTTATCAAGTTATTATAAGCAAAGTAACGTATATTTTTTTAATCACGAAATCTATGTTTGCGTTTATCAACATGAATTTAGCGCTTGTCAAATGTCTTCATTTAAGGAAAATCGTTTTTCTAATTTTGGCAATATCACCTGTTAAAATAAATAGTACACTTAAATCTCATAACAAATGAATAAACTTAATACATGCTTCATATTTTTATTATTAGCATTAAATACGAATATTTTTTCACAAACTATTGAAAGAGACATCGATGCGATACTCAATAGTGAATATCCATCTAATGGGACAGGTGCTGCCGCATTAGTCGCTATTGATGGTAAAATCATTTATCAAAAAGCATTTGGTAAATCTAATCTAGAACATGATGTAAATACAAAAAATAATACAGTATTTGAAATTGGTTCAGTGACCAAACAATTCACTTCGGTAGCAATTTTAATGCTTCATGAACAAGGAAAATTAAACATTAATGCTCCGATTGAGAAGTATATAGATGGGTATCCCACCCATGGACATACAATTCGAATACACCACTTATTATCTCACACTTCGGGCATTGCAAGCTTCACTGCTCTAGACGAATGGTACAACAACAGAAATAAAGAAATATCTCAAGAAGAATTCTTAACATTATTTAAAAAAACACCAATGCTTTTTAGTCCTGGAAGCAACTATCATTACAGCAATACAGGATACTTCTTATTGGGTATGATTATAGAAAAAGTTTCAGGAAAACCTTATGATGAATTCATTGATGACAATATCTTTAAAAAAGTTGGTATGAAAAACTCAACTTTTACAAACAAGAACAAAATAATAAACAATGTTGCTCTTGGACATTCTAAAGATAATGGTGAGCTAGAAAAGTCAGATCAGATGCTCTATTCACATGCATATAGTGCAGGGGCAATTTTATCTACAACATATGACTTATTTCTATGGAATAGGGCTATAAAAGAAAATATATTGATCAGTGAAATTAGTAAAAGAAAAGCGTTTACAAATTATCCATTAAAAAACGGAAAACTGGCGAATTATGGTTTTGGTTGGGCCATTGACGAGATACAAGGAACACCAACTTTAGAGCATAGTGGTGGTACATTGGGTTCATTGTCAAATACAATCTATGCACCAAATAAGGATGTTTTTGTAGTTGTATTATCTAACTGTACTTGCAGTAATACTGATTTTGCGTCTACGAAAATAATGGCAGTTGCCTTAGAGAAACCGTATAAAGACCCAAAATCACATAAAAAAACTATTCGTAAGAAAAGTATTGAAAAATATTTAGGCAGGTACACATTTGATGATGGCACGATCAGAACAATATCATACTCCAATAATACATTATACAGCCAACTACTGAATAGGAATAAATTAAAAATTCACAAAGTGGCTAAAGATGTATATCAATTCGAAAATAGCTTTGCTCAATTAATTTTTCGTAAGGATAGTGTGAAGCATCCAATAGTCGTGTTTAAAAATAGAATTCAAAGAAGTATTGGAAAGAAATAAATGCCAACATCTAATAAAACGATTGATAATTGATTTGGAGCGGCGGAACTATAGCGTTAATAGGTATGGAAAAGGAGGGAAGGCATGACCAATAATAGGCATGCCTTTTCCTCTATATTGCATAAGGGAAACAAAATGTGTTTTCGAAGTATAAACCAAAATATTATTAAAATAGTAATTGGACTGCTGTTCCGCTATTTTCAATTGTTTTGACTTGAATTGTACCCTTGTGAAGAAACATTATTTGCTGACATAAAGTCAAGCCAAT
>JBELGW010000064.1:0-9659 GCA_042091715.1 Polaribacter sp.
GTATTGCGAGTGGTTCGTATCTTGATACTCATCAACCATAATATATCGAAATCGGTCTTGGTATTTTGCCAATACCTCAGGAAACCGAGTCAAGAGTTCGTTGGTTCTCAGTAATAAATCATCAAAATCCATCGCACCTGATTTAAAGCATCGAGCCACATATTCTTGATAGATATCGCCCATTTTAGGTCGACTTGCATGCATGTCTGCCTCTTTTAAATCTGGATTATTATGATAGGCCCTTACAGTAACCAAACTATTTTTAAATGAAGATATACGACCGAGTACTTGCTTTGCTTTGTAACGGTCTTTGTCCAATTGCATTTCTTTAATGATGGAAGAAATTAACCGAACAGAATCTT
Organism: Polaribacter sp.; assembly: GCA_042091715.1. GTDB lineage: Bacteria > Bacteroidota > Bacteroidia > Flavobacteriales > Flavobacteriaceae > Polaribacter. Next base: position 363 of record JBELGW010000064.1, read on the forward strand.
GGGTATCATAAATCGTAAAATTTGAAGGGTACCCTAACTTGTCTGCTTCCGACCTCAGAATTCTTGCAAAAACAGCGTGAAAAGTACCCATCCATAGGTTCTTAGACTCACTAAATCCAACAACCGAACCAATACGCTCTTTCATTTCTTTTGCAGCTTTGTTGGTAAATGTAAGCGACAAAATATTAAATGAATCTACTCCTTGCTTCATCAAATGAGCAATTCTGTAGGTTAATACTCGTGTTTTACCAGAACCAGCTCCCGCAATGATAATCATTGGTCCTTCTTTTTGAACCACTGCTGCTCTCTGTGGTGGATTTAAGGTATCTAAATAGTTTGACAATGTAATTTCGTTTAAGTCCTCCAAAAATACGATGACATCTTGAGGTTTACAATAAAAGTTATTGACATTTTCAAAAGAAACTGCTTCACTTAAAGTATTTCTTCGATATATTAGCCAATCATATTGAATTAAACATTTTTAAAGTCTAAATTTTCACGATGGAAGGAGAAATCACAGAAATGCTAGCAATGTCATTACCAACAATTATCATGGGTATTGTTGCGTATTATTTTATTAATATTCATCTCAAAAGCATAAATCGACAACATAAATTTGACGCATTATTGCAGCGAAAAAAAGAGGGGTTGCCTGTAAAGCTTTTGGCCTACGAGCGAATGGTTCTCCTCTGCGAGCGCATCAACCCGATTAAGTTACTTGTAAGGGTGAAACCTATCGATCCGACCATAGAGGGATATCTGCAACTTGTACTTCAAAGTATTGAGCAAGAATTTGAACACAATTCAGTGCAGCAAATTTATATTTCTGATCACTGCTGGCAAATTATTATAACTGCGAAATCAGCACTCATCAACAAACTGAAACAAACGGCTAGTAGTAGTGCAAATCTGCAAGAGTTTAGAGAAAACATGATACTAACGTATAAGCATAGTCCGCCACCAACAGACACAGCAATTCGTGCTGTAAAAAGTGAAATAACAAAACTAATCTAAACAAAAAACACCTTTCAAAATTTTGAAAGGTGTTTTTTGCTTAGACCAAAGGTTGTGATTTTAAAAATTGAAGCGAACTCCTAACTTTACGTTTCTACCTCTTGTATTGTAACCTAAAGTTTCTTCGTAGTCTTCATTGAACACATTGGTCAAAGAAGCAAATACGGTAACTGTCTGATCCAACAATTTATAATTTGCATTGATATCAAGTAAATTATAAGATGGCAAAGTTTCTTCAACAGTTTCAAAAAGCGTACTGTCATAATAAGCTCCTGGTCGCTCTCCAACATTTTTATAAACCAACGAAACAAAAGTATTTTCTAATGGAGTTAGTTCTAAATTTGCGACAAATTTATTTTTAGGAATGTAGTTTGTCTCAGCTTCTTTATCGGTATATGTGTATCCCAAATTTAGTTTTGCAAACTCATAAGGAGATAAGATTACATTTGCCTCCATTCCTTTCACTTTTATAGACGCATCTAATGCATTCGCATATTGACCCCATGGAGCTGCTGATAAGTTTTGAAAGATGATTGCATTGTTTTCTTTTCTATTAAAATAAGTTGTGTTTATGGCTAACCAACTTTTATACGTCCCCTCGAAACCAATTTCTATCGTTTCGTTTTCTTCTGGATCTAAATTCAAATTTCCATAGGCAGAGAACAACTGATACAAACTTGGTGCAATGTATGCTGTGCTATAAGATGCCATAACTTTTAGAGCTGAATCTCCACCACTAAGCACATTGTAAGATGGGTTTACATGGTATACAAAATGCGTTCCGTACTTACTGTGCTTGTTCATTCTACCTCCTGCATTAATTGTCAGGTCAAAATCTGTAGTATATACCACTGAAGCATATGCATCTAAGGTATTGAACTTTGCCAAATCAGCATCAATATTTCCATATTGAGAATTCGTCTGATTCGAATGATCTTGATAGTTTACTCCAGTAATTACCTGAAAATTATAGTTAAAATCATATTTATTGACAACTTCTAAGTTGAACGTTTTTCCTTCATAACTCGATCCAGAGGATTCTCTTTCAAGTTTATTAAAAGAGGCAATTGCAAATAAGTTTCCTTTGTTGTAATTAAAAGTGGGCTTTACACCTACTCTCATTTGATTTTGATCTCCTATATTTCCTATAGCATCTGCGTAAGCTCCTCCATCAAATTCATAGTCAAATGTATCATAGTTTAAGAAGGTTTGAACAGTAAAGTCTTTAGAAAAATCATACCCAGCTCGGAACATGATATTCTTACTCGAAGAAGAATCATCAGTAAACGATTCATTCGTTCTACTCTTTGCCGCAGAAAAACCATCTACACCGGTCAAGTTGAACGACCCTAAGTAATTGAATTTATTGAGAGTTCCTCTCACGCTTATACTCTGGTTTTTATCTAACAAACTTGTGCTATTAGATGCTGCAGTATTGTTTGTACCTAGACTTGCTTCATAGGTCAATGAAACACTTTCCTTAGATGCTTTTTTAAGAATGATATTCACGACTCCTGTTGCTGCACCAGAACCATATAATGTACTTGAAGCACCTTTTAATACTTCTATAGACTCTATTTGACTTAATGTTAATAAACGCAAATCAAATTCTTGACTAATTCCCGTTGGATCTGAAACTGGAACCCCATCAATTAATATTAAAACCTGTCTATTTCTACCCCCTCTAATGTAATTCGATCTGATTTCTCCGGGTGCAGAATTCAAGCCTTTAATCTCAACACCTGGAATGTTGTTCAACAACTCCAGCACTGTTCTACCCGCATTATTCTTTATTTCTTCTTGGGTAATTTTGGCAATCACCTTACCAACCTTTTCCTTTGCCAATTTAAATTTCGTTGCAGAAATCACAACTTCTTCTAAATTAATTTGTTTCTCTTGGGTATCTTGCGCAAATACCCCTGTGCTAGCTAATGAAATTGCCAAAGCTCCTAGCACTGTTACATGTTTTTTCATTGTAAATGATTTAGTTAAAATAATTAAATCAGGAAAATTCTGTACGAAATGATAGTACATAAACTTTTATCCCGAAAGTTTTTAGTCTTGAGTCTTGGCAGGTCTCCTGGCTTGCGTCTTGTAAGTTGCCTTCCCATTTCTTCTGTGATTTCACAGACAAAACAGTGGCTAAGAAGTATTACAAGCATCCTTTCTAAAAGGACAAAGCTCACAGTTGCGGGAACAGCTTTGGAATCAAAACCTAAAAAAAGGTTGTTTCACCAAATTCCCTTTTAATTTACCGCCTAGTAGCTAGAAGGTAAAACCAAAATTCGCGGCAAAGGTACTCGATTTTCAATCAGTATTAAAACTTTATTCAGAACATTTTTGTAATCTTGTAGCTCAATTTGTATCAAATGAAATATTTAGAAACAGTACTTTTCGTCTTCTTGGTGTGTATGGGGTGTCAAGAAAAACCTCGAACAGAAAATAAAAAAGTAAGTAAGCAGTATGCTACTGCTATAAAATACGCTAAAGGATTTGAAATAAACTCCTACAATAACAAAAAAGAACTCATTATAAAAGCTCCATATTTAAATGCAAAAGAGCAATTTAAATACAACCTTATCACTGAGAAAGCGCAAGCTATAGGTGCGAGTAAAGAACCAAATATTCAGACCCCTATTCATAAAATAGTTGTAACCTCAACAACACATATACCCATGCTAGAATTACTGGGAGTAGAACATACACTTATTGGGTTTCCAAACACAAAATATGTATCATCTGTAAAAACGAGGAAATTAATTGAAGCGGAATCTATCAAAGAAATTGGCTTAAAAGCTTCCTTGAATACTGAAGTTTTACTTGATTTAAAACCAGACGTAATCGTGGGTTTTAGCATGAGCAAAACCAATAAATCTCTAAATTTGATTGAAAAATCGGGTATCCCTGTTATTTTGAATGGTGACTGGCTAGAAGAAACTCCATTAGGAAGGGCTGAATGGATTAAATTTTTCGGGGTCCTCTATGGCAAAGAAAAGGAAGCTGATAGTATTTTTAACAAGATTGAAAAGGATTATTTAGAAGCAAAATTGATTGCAAGTAAATCTGCAGGTAGACCAAGTATTTTGTCAGGAGCAATAATGTCGAAAGACATTTGGAACTTGCCGGCCGGCGAGAGTTTCGTTGCACAGTTTCTAACAGATGCAAATACAGATTACATTTGGAAAGACTCCAAAGGAAAAGGCAGCCTTTCTATAAGTTTTGAAAGTGCCCTTGACAGAGGTAAAAATGCAGCGATATGGATTGCTCCAGGATTCTTCAAAACCAAAGAGCAAATGCTAGGTAGCAATAAAAACTACAAGAGTTTTACTGCTTTTCAAAAAAATCGCATCTACACGTTTACCAATACTGTAGGAGCAACAGGAGGCTCTATATATTTTGAGCTGGGACCTACACGTCCTGACCTGGTTTTAAAGGATATTATTAAGATTGCACACCCCGAATTATTGGAAAACTATACTGCTACTTTCTTTGGTAAAATGGATTAAGCTTGATGTATTTTTCTGAGAGGAATTGGCATCTCAACACCTTCTTTTACAAAACGTTTATGCACGGCCTCCTTGAGTGCACATTTGATTTTAAACTCTTCTAAAGGATTGTGAACCCACACATAAGCGCGTAACAAAAGATGACTCTCAAAAATAGCAACCAATCGAATATCGATCTGATTTGTTTCTGTTAATACTTCTTTTGGAGTTCTATAGTCAATGCCTCCATTTAATTTTAAAGCCTCTTCTTCAATAATTTTCTTTGCCAAGTCTATATCCGCATATAAGCCCAATTTGAAATTATTAAAACTTAATATATAAGAATCCTCAATGGTATGATTCAAGACCGACTCTGTACTTATGATAGAATTAGGAATAATCAACCGTTTGTTTTCAAAATTATTGATTACGGTATGACGCAAAGTAATGTCTTCCACAATTCCTATCCTATTTTCGTCTAGCTTAATGTAATCGCCAACTCGAAATGGTTTAAATATCACAATGAAAAGACCGGCTATCAAATTAGAGATCGCCGCTTGAGCAGCAAAACCAATAATCGCTGCTAAAATTCCTGCTCCAGAAAAGAAAAACGCTGCCTTGTTCTTCAGTGCAGGAACCGTAGTAATAATGAGAACCATAGCAATCAAGGCAATAAAGAACTTGATGGAGTTCTTTAAAAACTGTAAACTTGTATTTTTATACCTATCTGACTTTGAGTGTTTTAGATACTTTACAATGAACAATCTCAAAACAATAGAAAACAGCCAAGAAATAATTAGAATACCCATAATATATAAACATATATCCAAGGTGGTATCTAAGCTCAATATTTGATGTAAACGTTTCATATTATTTACATACTACTAAAAAAGCTTTGTTTGATTTTCTTCATCCTTTGCTTTTTGTTCTGCCTTTTTCTTTTCAATTGTTTTCTGCAAGGCTTTTTTAGCCTTATTTTCACTACTGATTGGTATGGGGTTTTCGAGATTCTGATGTTCCTCTTCACTGCTTCCTAGTTCCAAAGGTAAAACATCGCTTGTAACGATTTCTTCCTCTACAACATCAATCTCTTCTGAGGTAATTTCGCGAGGCTCCTCATAAGGCAACGGATCTAAAAGATGCACCTGCTTTATTTTATCGGAGGTCAATTGATTTCCCTGGGCCTTAATTCCTTTAATAGCAATAAATTCCTCAAAATTTAGCGTGATACGCTCCAAACTACGTTTGGAAAATAAGACCTCTGCAACGGGTCTGTAATCTGTTGCCACAACCATTAGCTTTGACTTTGGATGATCTGAAATAAATAGCTCCTCTTTATCTACCTGATCTACTACGAATCGCTTTACGTAGTATCGTTCTTTTTCTCCATCAAAATAAACAACTGATAATGGTTTGTTTGGCTTCCACTTTTCAAGCACAATCATATCACCTTCAAAATGACTGGCCAAATTCGGGGTCACTGCCTTTACCTTTCCTGATTGTTGTACAATCAATAATTTATCCTCCGCTTTAAACTCGCCCAGTAAGCTACCTCTATCATCTACATTTAATCGCTGAACCGTTTCGTCGAACCATATTCTCCGTGGCTTTAATGTAGAAACACCAGCCGCCTTAAATTCTATTTTTTTTATTGAAAATTTAGTAATCGTATTTCCTCGAACACCTCTACTTTTTACAGCCAAATCTGCAAAGTCAATATCCCATTTCAATTTTTTAACACTACCAACGGCTCGCAGGTTTACCGTAACAACTTCTGCTTCTCCATTTGGGTTTGCCGTAAAATATATGACTTTAGAACCTTTTTTTCCATTTGCTAAATCATATACTTTATCTCTAGTAACCCCTGTAACTGTAAAACGCTTCATATAACTTGGTCCTTTGACACCATCTTTATACATCATGTTATATACGGTACGTTTATCATTCTTTTTAAAGATTGCTAAATGAATGATATCTTTCCCTACAAATGTTTTAGAAGCCACTTTGGTAATCATCATACTTCCATCTTGCTTAAAGACAATAATATCATCAATATCTGCACAATCGGTTACGTATTCATCTTTACGCAAAGAGGTGCCAACGAAGCCCTCTTCTCTGTTGACAAATAATTTTGTATTTCGCATCACGACTTTTGTAGCCACAATGTCATCAAAAATTCTGACTTCTGTTTTTCGCTCCTTTCCTTTGCCATAAGTTGTCTTTAATCGCTTAAAGAAATTGATTGCAAATTCAATCAAATTGGCGAGATTGTTTTTTACTTCTGCAATACTCTCTTCCAAACTTTCAATATGCTGTTTCGCTTTTTCAATATCAAATTTCGAAATCTTTTTTATTCGAATCTCTGTTAAGCGAACAATATCCTCTTGAGTAATTGCTCTTTTTAAATGTTTGATATGTGGCTGAAGTCCTGCGCGAATTGCAGCAATTACACCTTCCCACGTTTCTTGATCTTCAATATCTCGATAGATTCTATTCTCTATAAAAATACGTTCTAACGAAGCAAAATGCCATTGTTCTTCCAGTTCATTCAATTGAATCTCTAATTCAAGTTTCAACAAATCAACCGTACTATCTGTAGATTTTTTAAGCACTTCGTGAACCCCTATAAAAACAGGCTTATGATCTTCAATAACACAACACAAAGGTGAAATTGAGTTTTCACAATTGGTAAAAGCAAACAATGCATCAATGGTTTTATCAGGTGAAATACCGGTAGGTAAATGCACTAAAATTTCTACTGTAGCAGCAGTGTTGTCTTCAATTTTTTTAATCTTAATCTTACCTTTATCATTGGCTTTTAAAATACTATCAATCAAAGAAGTTGTGGTTGTTCCAAAAGGAATTTCTGAAATCACCAACGTTTTCTTATCCAACTGCGATATTTTGGCACGAACTCTTACTTTCCCTCCGCGTTTTCCTTCATTATAGTTGGTGAAATCGGCCACCCCTCCTGTTAAGAAATCAGGAACAATTTTAAAGCTACGTCCTTTTAAATGCTTGATGGAGGCATCAATCAATTCATTAAAGTTGTGTGGTAATATTTTGGTAGACAACCCTACTGCAATTCCTTCCCCTCCTTGCGCTAAGAGCATTGGAAATTTGACTGGAAGATTGACAGGCTCTTTCCTACGTCCATCATAGGATGATTGCCAAGCGGTTGTTTTCGGATTAAACACAACATCTAAGGCAAATTTAGAAAGTCGAGCTTCAATATATCGCGATGCCGCTGCGCGATCACCTGTTAGTGTATTCCCCCAGTTTCCTTGCATGTCTATTAGCAATTCTTTCTGACCAATCTGTACCATCGCATCACCAATAGAGGCATCTCCATGTGGATGGTATTGCATGGTATGCCCAACAATATTTGCTACTTTGTTGTAACGCCCATCATCAAGATCTTTCATTGAATGCATGATACGACGCTGCACCGGTTTAAAACCGTCATCTATTGCAGGAACCGCTCTTTCCAAAATCACATAGGAAGCATAATCTAAAAACCATTCTTTATACATTCCTGTAACCTTAGTAATGGTTTCTTCTTGAGGTGAAGTGTTATCGTTCTCTAATTCTTCTTCGTGCTCGTACTCGTTATTTTCTTCACTCATAAAGTGATTGTATTAGTTCGTTTCTTCAATTAAATCTAACTCAACTTTCAAATTCTCAATGATAAACTTTTGTCTATCTGGTGTGTTTTTACCCATGTAAAAAGAAAGCATTGATTCAACAGACATTTCTCTATCTAACATTACTGGGTCTAAACGAATATCATTTCCAATAAAATGAACAAATTCATTCGGAGAGATTTCCCCCAAACCTTTAAATCGGGTAATTTCTGGTTTGCCTCTTAACTTTGTAATTGCCTCTTGTTTTTCTTCATCAGAATAGCAGTAGTAGGTATCTTTTTTATTTCGCACTCGAAACAATGGAGTTTCTAAAATGTACAAATGTCCTTCCTTTATCACCTCAGGAAAAAACTGCAAAAAGAAGGTAATTAACAACAAACGAATGTGCATTCCGTCTACATCTGCATCTGTTGCTATGACAATATTGTTATAACGCAAACCCTCCAAACCATCTTCTATGTTTAAGGCCGCTTGCAGTAAATTAAATTCTTCATTCTCATAAACAATCTTCTTAGACAAACCATAAGAGTTTAAGGGCTTACCTTTCAAACTAAACACAGCTTGTGTATTTACATTTCTAGATTTTGTAATAGATCCAGATGCAGAATCTCCCTCTGTAATGAAGAGGGTGGTGTCTAAGTATCCTTCTTTCTTTACATCGGATAGATGAATTCTACAGTCTCGTAATTTTTTGTTGTGCAAACTAGCCTTCTTAGCCCTATCTTTTGCCAACTTTCGAATGCCTGATAATTCCTTACGCTCTCGCTCTGCCTGCAAAATTTTACGTTGAATTGCTTCTGCAGTTTCAGTGTTTTTATGCAGGTAATTATCGAGTTTCGTTTTTACAAAATCATTTATAAAGGTTCTCACTGTTGGCAATCCACCTCCCATTTCTGTAGAACCTAACTTTGTTTTTGTTTGACTTTCAAAAACAGGTTCCATTACCTTTATAGCGATGGCAGAAATGATTGACTTTCGAATGTCTGAAGCTTCATAGTTCTTGCCAAAATACTCTCGAATGGTTTTTACAAGAGCTTCTCTAAAAGCAGCCTGGTGTGTACCTCCTTGTGTGGTATGCTGTCCGTTTACAAACGAATGGTACTCTTCTGAATATTGAGTTTTACTGTGAGTAATGGCTAATTCAATGTCTTCTT
>JBELGW010000065.1:0-9621 GCA_042091715.1 Polaribacter sp.
CCGTAATATTCATCAATAGTGGTGTTGGATATTTTTCTTCTGAATAGAAATTAGTCGCAAATGAACGTCTACAAACATGAGTCGAAATCAACTTGTACTTTTCGTATTCACCCTCCTCGTTTCGTTTGGTTTTTATCTTATAGCTGCTAGAATTTATGTTGATTTAGATTTTAAGCTAGAGGTAATAAAATAAGATTTGATTTAGGTATTGACAGGGATTGCAAATCCGCGCTATCGGGTACAATAAAAGCCCTCCAGTAGTTAGGTTTCTTATGTAAATAGCGCTCTTCGCAAGTTGTAAAAAGCAAACTACTTTACTTCAGTACTTAGAAATAACCAAGCCAGATACACTCAAAATCTTGGCAGTAATATAGGACACTTGCTTTTCTCCACAGACTAACGCTACCGACAATAAAAGCACCTAATTCACTGTCTTTTAATTAATTAAATTGTCATATAATCATTTTAAGTGCAAAAAATTTAATATATTTAAATAAAAGCTGCTTTGAATTATCATAAATTATTTTAAATAATTTCTAATATGTCAAATAAAATGTCAGAGTTATTCTATAAATATATAACACACACACTATTAATCTTTTTTCTTTTTTCACTTTCTTTTAGGATCGCTGCTCAAAATCATCATGAAGAAACTCATTGTCAAATTATAGATAACAGTACAGATAAATATGGAGGAATTATTCTCAGTACAACGCCCCATCAAAACAACACCACCAACATATCTGAGAGATTGAGTATTCATTCCTATAGTGATAATTCAGAAACTGAAGTTAGTTCTTTTCTTAAGGAATATGGCTTTAATACGTGGCTTGTAAACAAAACAACAAACAATTCGATTACGATAGAAACCTACCCTGAAACAGTTGGGTCTGGGTCACAATCTATCACATTAGGAAGCCCTGTGATGCACATCATCAAGCCAGATGGAACTTATTTAGTAGAAAATTATGCCAATCATACGCCTTCAAATCCTACTGGGAATTTTTATGTAATTCCTGCAAATAGTCCAAATGGTACGTACAAAATTGAAATAGGCGTTTATCTTAATGACAAAGGAGGATATAGGCTTAAATGTTTGTCTGACGGATCTTATTTATCATTATCAGCAGATACTTCAATAGCTGATTACAGTGAATCTCATGTTTTCAAAGAGACTGCTGGAACAGATTGGACAGACACAAAATCGGAGAGTTTTAGTATTGGAGATGAAGTACATGAATGGACATTACCTCTTTTAGAAGGTGAAAATTTAATTATTGATTTATACAATGTACCCCCTTTTGTAATGGATTCAGAAGGAGAACAATGGGATACCATGGATACAAAATTATACTTATTAGATTCAAATGATAATTTGGTTGCATCGAATGATGATGGGGGTAATTCAAAAAATGCAAGAATTTATTACACTGTTCCTTCAGATGGAAACTATAAAGTAATCGCTACAAATTACGGTAGATTTGGAAGTTTTTGGTCGGTAGCTCAAAATTTGCAGGACAACGACTGGAATCTAGGATCAACTGGTTTGACTTATTATGATTTAAAAATTGAATCCTCTTCTACACTATCTTTTACATTTGATGAAATGGCTCTTAATAACCCTGCTGCAATAAAAATTAATGCAATTCTCATTACAGATGATGCAACTTTAACAAACTTACCTGTTAGTACTTCTCATGTTCAAACTCTAATCTCTAATTTAAATACAGCCTACTATGAACTTTATGATGTAGCCAATTGGCCAGGGTTTGAATTAGCAGGAATTACAAAATATTATGACCCTGATTACGCAACAACATCAGCTCCTCATAATGTTTTAGCAGAAGTAGGAAGTGGTCCTGCTGCAAAACAAAACTACTTAAATTTGATTTTTACTGAAATCGATGGAAACCAAACAGGAATTGTTGGAACAACTTATCTTTATAATAATGTAACTGCAGCTAATGGAGCTTCTATCGTTTTAGATGATGTCTCAGGAAACTCTGGAGTTCTAATTCATGAAGTTGGTCATATAATAGGAATGAATCACATTGCTGGAACTTGGCCTCCAGCGAAACATACACTATCTCTTCAAAGCAACTCAATGGGATATCTAACGAATTACATTTCAAGAGCAGAAAATTCCTACATGAGTAATTGGACTTCATCACCAGTTTATTACAGTCCATATCTAAGTATTTATCTGACAGCACAACCAGCTTCGCTTAATACACCTTCCTATGGAGATTTGTTCTCTGAAGGGTTCAGAAGTTGGCTGATTACAAATGAGTACATTGATTCAAATGCCGCTAGTACAAGCTATGAAGGGAATGACACCTCAACCAATACCTCTAATAATTGGACGAATATCCAAACAATAACATCGGCTGATAACTCTGTATTTAGCAATATCGCATCTTCAAAAAACCCTTCGAATAGTCATGCTGCATATGTTACTCTTAATACTGGTAATTCAAAATTATCTTATGGGTTTAGAGAAACAGATAATACCTGGAGTCACAATTCATACACCGCAGGTTCTGGTAGAAGTAATGTAGATATGAATTCTCATGGCGACGCAATCATCATTTTTGAGCCATGGTATAGCACAACGTTAACAGCTATTTACAAAGATCATGATCAAGATGAATGGTCGACTCCTGAAACAATTGCTGTTGCAGAAAGGCATGCTATGAGATCTAATTTTAAAATCAATAATAATGGAGATGTTGCTGTTGTTTGGTTAGAATCAGATAATAATGATAATAGGTATATAAAATTTAATGAGAGAATTAATGGGGCTTGGGTAGGAGAAACAATTGTCTCTGACTCTGACTTCAAAAAAGAATTACCCTCTATTGCCTATAATGACAACCGAGATGTTGCCATATCATGGCAAAATTGGAACATGAATAATGAGGGGAGATATGATGTTGTTGGTGCTTTTAGAAACGGAACCACTCAGTTGTGGGGAGCATTAGAAACCTACAGTGATACTAATAATCATGCGGGATTCTCCCAGGTGGCAATAAATAGTTCCGGTGATGCGATTTTCTACTGGAGACAAGCGGTAGGAAATTTTGTTGCTAATGAAGCAGAAAATACCGTTGGTACCCTAAAGACTAGATATAGAAATTATGATGGTAGTTTAGAACAAATTGTTAATGTCTCTCCCGATGGAGAGGATTCTTTTAATGCTTCAACAGAGATAACCGAACCTCGTATTGTATTTGAAGGTGATCATGCAGCTGTAACATGGTGGGGTATTAATGGAAATCATAATGTGATCTATGCTGCAACTATGGTCGACAAAACCACTTGGAACAGCACAGCGCTGACAAGCAACGGTAAAAGTGCCGACTTACCTTCTATTTCAATGGATAGCAACGGGTTTATTGCTGTTGCATGGCAAAGAACCGACGGTACTTACCAACGAGTGCAATCAAAATTTTATAACCCCACAACTTCTTCTTGGTCTTCAGTCATGACATTATCTTCCGCTGATGCAAACGCCATTCATTCCGATATTGCTGTAGATGGAAATTCTAATGCAACTGCTTCATGGGTTCTATGGAATAATAGCAAAGGGAAATATATACCCCAAATAAAACAATACTCTCCAGTTGTAATCACTTTGTTGGGAGACAACCCTATAACTTTAGAAGTTGGAAGTCCCTATAATGAACCTGGTGCAACTGCCATCAATGAAAACAATGAAGATGTTTCAGACAATATTGTTATTTCTGGGACAGTAGATCATTCTACTGTTGCAACTTACACACTTACCTATGATGCCAAAGATGCTGAAAATAATGATGCGCTCTCTGTTATAAGAACTGTAAATATTGTAGACACTACCGCACCAATAATTACACTTTTAGGAGAAGAATCAGTTAGCATTGAGGTAGGCAGTTCCTATACAGATGCAGGAGCTACTGCTGAAGACAACTATGATGGAGATCTTACATCGAATATTGTCACAAACAATTCGGTAGATACTGCTACAGCAGGTAATTATTTGGTAACATATAATGTTACCGATGCCAATGGAAATACTGCTACTGAAGTCCATAGAACAGTTACTGTAGAGGAAATTTGTGTGTCCTCTGAAAGCTTTGAAACATTCCCTCCTAATGGTTGGACCATCGTAAATTCTGACGTAGGAATCAATGATATAGAACAATCCGACTATTGGTCAGATGACGGTGCTTACAGTCTAATGTTTTCTTCCTATCGTGGAACACCTACTAAAAACCAATACCTTATATCACCTCAGTTAGCTACTTCTGAAACGGATAGATATATGAAGTTTTATCCATATGCAAACATTAGGCAACAAAGTTACAGGGTTGGTTGGTCTTCAACAGGAACTGATATAGATCATGATTTTACATGGGGAGCTGTGCAAACTGCATATGATTATACCCCTTTGTTTGAGAAATCAGATCTTCCTATAGGAACTAAGTACATTGCTATTGAATATATAATTGATACATGGGGAGGAAAAATGTATGTTGATTCTTTTTGTCTGCCATCACTTTTTACTGAAAATCGAACCGTAACTTGGTCTGGCGAAACCAATAACGATTGGGATACTGTTACAAATTGGTCTGATGGGGAGACTCCAACCTCATTAGATGATGTTGTTATCCCTAATAATTTAACAAACTACCCTGTAAGTTCAACTTCCGTTTCTATTAATTCAGCTACAATGGCTTCTGGAAGTTCTTTAATTGCACAGTCTTCTTTTTCTGGAAATGTCACCTATAATCGTTCATTAGCAACCGACAATTGGTATTTAGTCTCTTCACCTGTAGCTGGAGAAACTTATGATGATGCCTATGTGACTGCCAATGGAATTGATTCCTGGACAGAATCTAATCGAGCTATAGCGCTATATACTACCAGTAATAATACTTGGAATTATATGCAGGCTGGTGCAAATGCAGCTACTTTTACAAATGGAACAGGCTATTCCGTTAAGAGAAGTTCATCAGGAGATGTTTCTTTTACTGGAACAATGAATACAGATGATGCAGGAGTTGATATTGTTCTCTCTAATGCTGGACAACGTTTTAATCTTTTAGGGAATCCTTACACTTCTCATATCGCAAGTGCTACTTTTTTGAATGATCAAGCAGCTATTTCAGAAACAAAAACACTTTGGATTTGGAATCAAGCTTTAGGAGCTAGTGGTGCCTATGATGTAAAAACAATAGCTGACGCCATGGTAATCGCTCCTGCTCAAGGTTTTTTTGTAAAGGCAAATGCAGCTGGGGGTACCTTTAACTTTGCTAAATCTAACCAAGCTAGCAATGGAAGTACTTTTCAAAGTGCTGAAGCTAGACCAGAGATATACCTGACACTTTCTAATCATGTAGATTCAAGAGAAGCTAGAGTTTACTATATAGAAGATATGACTACAGGATTTGATGTTGGTTATGAGGGTGAATTATTTGATGGCGTTTCTAATTCGTTTGCGATATACACGCATTTAATTGAGGGTAGTGAAGGTCAAAATTATCAGGTACAATCTTTACCAAACAACGATTTTGAAAACATGATTGTTCCAGTGGGAATCAATGCCGAATCTGGAACAAGCATTACCATAGAAGCTTCCAAAAACAACTTACCTTTAGGGGTAAAGATGTATCTAGAAGACAAGCAAGATAATTCTTTTACGCTACTTGATGCTAATGCTAATTTTAGTACCACACTTGAAAATAATCTTTCTGGTATTGGGCGTTTTTACTTGCATACCTCATCAGTTGCTTTGAGTGCTGATGACCTAGCTATAAATTATAATATAAGCATTTATAAATCTAGCAGTGATAACCTCAGAATTGTAGGTATTCGAAATGGAACAACCAATCTTCAAATGTTTGATATGCTTGGGAAAGTGCTACTAAACACCTCTTTTGAAGGAAACGGTATCAATGACATTAAATTAAACTACATTCCTGAAGGCATATATGTCGTGAAACTTATTAGTATAAACGGTATAATTAACAAGAAAATCATCATCAAATGATGCACTGTATTTACAGAACGGGAGACAAGTGAAAAGCCGATGTTTAATCCTATTTTCTCTATACTATATCACTCCCCTATTCTCCACAAAACAAAACCACAACACCAAGTAAAACTAGGGGTTGTGGTTTTTTTATTGGTTTTGGGGATAATAAAACTTACTCAATTGTACTTATATAAATTGTATTATTGAATCTTTTCGAGTAAAACATCCACTGCTTTTTGCAATTGAGAATCCTCCCCTCTAGCCCCCCAACCTGGTGCATTTTTCACTAAATAGTCGGGTACTGCAGGCGCTTCATTTTCCATATTCAATCCAGATTTTTTGACATACCAAGCTCGAAACGGCATGCGCACATAGCCTTTTGACAAACCATAGCCTCCAGTAGAGATAACAGCACCAAAAGTAGGTTGTCCTACCAATTTACCTAATCCTAAATTTTTATAGGCATGTGAAAATATTTCTGCATTCGAGTAACTATTCTCGTTACACAAAGCCACAGTGGGTTTTGTGTTTACGGATAAAATAGCTCGCTCGTTAAAAGGGTAATTCCCTTGAAACTTTTTGTTTTCTTTCTGCAAGTTTTTAGCAGCTCCCCTTGGTACTGTGTATGCATGTTGGTCTACATTTAAAACAGACATCAAACGATCTGTCGTCCATCCTCCACCATTGTATCGAACATCAATTACAATACCCTTTTTACCATATCCGCTAGCCTTCAACTCACGTTCAAAACTTTCAAAACTTGGTGTATTCATTCCTCTAATATGAATATAACCTAGCTGTCCATTTGAATATTTTTTTACCAATTCTCTTCTAGAGTCAACCCACGCTTCATATTGTAAGGTTCTTAAAGAACTCGAGGTCCTAACAACAACATCTTCTGCGTTCCCTTTTGTCAATAATACCTCTTCACCTTTGGAATTTTTTAACAAGCTGTAAAAATTAGTGTTTTTACGTATCGGTTGATGATTGACCGCAGTGATAATATCGCCAACTTTTAAGTTTACTTTTGATTTGTTTGCCACAGAATTTTTGAGCACGTATGCAACTTGAACTCCGTTTGAAATATTTTTCACCTCAAGCCCTAACAATCCAATATTGTCATTGTTTGTACGTTCAGAAGTTTCTGCTCCATAGCCCATATGACTCGCATTCAACTGGCCTAACAACAAATTAAACACAAAACTGTAATCTTGCTCTGTACTGGCTTTCAATGCCAATGGTTTGTATTTTTCAATCAAAGACTTCCAATTATAGCCATGAAAATTAGGATCATAGAATCCCATTGTCAACACACGAGTACCTTCTTGGTAAATCTGTTGCTTCATGGCTACAAAATCTTCTTTATATTTTGCTAGATGCGGTAGCGAAGTAATTTTATCTCCATCAGGGTTCAATTCATTTAAACTACCTGAAGAAGTAAAATAAAATGTACCATCAATAGCAATAACCTTTTCTACTTTTGAAGTTTCTTTAATGGCTTCAGGACTACTACCGTCTAATTTAGCTTTAAAGAAATGTCGATTATTTGTCGATGGATCTTCTGCTGAATAATATATATATTTGCTATCGGGACCAAACATACCTCCATACTCATCGTCTGGTAATTTGGTGATTCTAGTAAGTCTATCAAAAATTCTTTGTTTATCGATGCTTACGTTTACCTCTTTATTTTCTGCATCCTCATCAACTTCTTTTTCTTCATAGTAGTCTCCATTTTCTCTGTCTATTTTGGATCGTTCCCAATCCTCCTTTTGTAGCCACACCATCCAGACATCATAATCTGTTCCTCCTCTATTACCACTTCTATTGGAAGTAAATGATAATTTTTTACCATCTGGACTCCAAACTGGAGCTCTGTCACTTCTTGGGTGCATAGAAACGTTAAACTTATCATCAGGATTCTCTACAGATTGAATAAAAATTTCACTATCGAAATTCAAGTCTTCCTGAGAATAGGCAATATACTTGCTATCTGGACTCCAACTTATATCTTCTGCCTTTGCCCAACCCGATTCGTATGCTTTGCTATTGGAGAGCACACCATCTTTTATATTAGCCAACATTAAGTTGGCGCTACCGACTCTGTAAACTAGTTTTTTATGATCTGGTGAGACCAAAACATCATACACATCTTCATTGCTGTTAGTGAGTTTCTCAATTGAAATCTTTAAACTCCTATCCAATCCAACAAGGGTGTCTTTAGAAACAGCTTTGTATATTTCATTATGACCATCTCTATCTGAAACAAACAACAACTCTGTATCACTAATCCATTGAGGGTTCCTATCTCTAAAAGCGTGGTTACTTACATTATTAGCGTTTTTTCTATCCTTATTATTTTTCTTGACAAAAATTTCTCCATTAATTTCAAGCGCAATTAATTTTCCACAAGGTGCAACATCAAAATTCGAGATATCTGATGTTGTAGTAACTTCTTTTTCAGTTTCGAATTTGTAATCAGATGCTATTAATAAATTGATTTTCTTAGACCTCCCTTTATGGATTCTATACAAGTCAAAAAGGGTTGTATAAACTATAGAGCCTTGGTTAGATACAGAAAAAGAAACTACACCATTTTTATTTAGATTCGTTATTCTTTTTGGTTTCCCTTGTAGCGAACCATTGGTATTTATTGCTTGTTTGTAAATATTATAACGACCACTTTTAGCTCCTATATAATATAAATTACCCGCTGCATCCCACACAGGTGAATGCTCATTTATTTGCGAGGAAGTCACTTGAAAATAGTTCCCTGTTTTAATGTTATACACCCACACATCGCGCTGAGCTGAACCTGAATAATCCTCTCTAGAAATTCTACAAGCACCTTTGACAAATGCCACCAAATTCCCATCAGGAGAAACAGTTGCCATAGTACCTAAAGCTGTTATGAATCTTTGCGGAGTACCACCACTAGCGTTGACATGATAGGTTTGCTCATCCCATTCTGGTCCTTTTAAAACCCTGGTTGTTGCAAATACAATCTCGTTGGAAGCTGTCCAATCGTAAGGAATATCTCTTGTAGGATAATAGGTTAACTGCTTCGGTTTTCCTCCATTTTTACTCATTGTAAAAACATTACTCGCTCCTTTTCTATTCGAAGAAAAGGCAAGCTGCTCTCCAGCAGTATTCCAAACGGGGTTACTCTCATACCCCTCATGAATCGTTAAGCGTTTTGATTGTTGTGTATTGAAATTGTATATCCAAATATCTCCTTGATAAGAGAAAGCCATTTCTTGGGCATTTGGACTGATTCGAGGCATACGAATGAGAGAATTTTGTGCTGAAAGTAAACCTGTAATCAGCATAAAAAATACGACACACAATCTTTTAATCATAAGTTTTAATTTTATATTTATTAATTGGGACAGCTAAATTAAAAAAATATAGTAGTACTATAAAGAAAGAACAAGGAATATTAATTATCGCTTATGTACCATACATTCTTGAAAATAAAAAGATTCAATTCTCAACTCAATTTAAATTTTATAGAAAAAACTTTAACCCAAAAAAATCAATTTAAAATACTGCTAAAAATCACTTAAAATATATTTCACAAATCCTCAAATTTTTTAATAAAATTC
>JBELGW010000066.1:0-9551 GCA_042091715.1 Polaribacter sp.
CGACCTCCTCGTCCCAAACGAGGCGCGATGACCGGGCTACGCTACACCCCGAAATGCTCTCAATAAGTTATTGGTACCTTTTTCGAAGGTCGCAATAGCATTATTTCGGACGGCAAATATACTACTATATTTTTCTATTGTAAAACCAAATTGCCTTAAAATTTGAAAAAAAAGGAAAAAAAATATTTGCAGCATGAAGCTTCCTTTGTTGCTATCTTGTATGCTTAAAGGTCTTATTTTTGATCCATTAGAGTTCGTTCGATTGACAGTGTTTTGCATTGTGATATCGTTGCAAAACGCTGAGCTTTCAGATTGAGTTGTAAAGATGTCGATTTTTAGATCCTTTTGTATGCTGAGCTTATTACAGTTGTGATGTTGAGATTTGATAGATCAACTTTGTAGGTAGTTATGGAGATGATAGTGCGCTGATTCGATTGTTTTTATTTATTCAGTTAGTGGAATTTATCATGGGAAAATAGGGAAAAAATAAATTTAAAAAAATACATTTGCAATCATAAAAATAAAATAAGGATGGCAGAAAAAATTAAATGTTTGATTATTGGTTCTGGTCCGGCAGGATATACAGCAGCTATTTATGCGGCAAGAGCAGATATGAAACCTGTGATGTATACAGGTATGCAAATGGGAGGACAGCTCACAACCACAACAGAAGTAGATAACTTTCCGGGGTATCCTTCAGGAACAGATGGCACTGCGATGATGAATGATTTGCAGAAACAAGCAGAGCGTTTTGGAACTGAAGTGCGTTTTGGAATGGTAACAAAAGTAGATTTTAGTAAAGAAGAAGGCGGTATTCATAAAGTAGTAATAGACGAGTCTGTAGAAATTGAAGCCGAAACGGTTATTATTTCTACAGGAGCAACGGCAAAGTATTTAGGCTTAGAAAGTGAGCAACGACTTATTGGAGGTGGTGTTTCTGCCTGTGCTACTTGTGATGGATTCTTTTACAAAGGGCAAGATGTTGTGGTAGTTGGGGCTGGAGATACGGCTGCCGAAGAAGCAACATATTTGGCAAATATATGTAATAAAGTTACCGTATTAGTGCGAAAAGGATTTATGAGAGCATCCAAAGCAATGCAGCACAGGGTAGAAAAGACCGAAAATATTGAAGTGTTGTATCACACTGAAGTATCGGAGGTTCTTGGAGATTCTGTAGTTGAGGGAGTGCGTGTTTTCGACAACCGGACAGGAGTAAAAACAGAGATTCCGGTTACCGGTGTTTTTGTAGCTATTGGGCATACGCCGAATACCACTATTTTTAAGGGGACTTTAGAAATGGATGATACTGGATATTTGATTACTGAAGGAAAGTCTACCAAGACCAATTTACCGGGTGTTTTTGCGGCAGGAGATGTACAAGATAAAGAATATAGGCAAGCCGTTACGGCAGCAGGAACCGGCTGTATGGCTGCCCTAGATGCTGAACGTTATATCGGAGCATTGCAGTAATGGTGCTTCCGAATACAGATTATAGGAAAGAGTCCATCAAAAGGACTCTTTTTTTTTGCAAATAAGTCAAGTAACCTTGTGCATTTAGGGTAGCATGCATTAAAAAGACCGTTATCAAATGTATTGATAACGGTCTCTAACAAACAACTAAATTCTAAAACTTACAAACAAAGTTCAAGAAAATTTTAAAGGTCGATGACCTCATTTTTTAGAAGCAGTATTTATTTTCTGCTTTTACTTTTTCTGCGATGGTGTTTCTCAAGGCAACTACATTTGGGTAATTGGCATATTTTGTGAAACGTTTTAAGCCCATGAGCATCATGCGTTGTTCATCACCTTCAGCAAACGAAATGATTCCTTCTCTTGCACTTTTTGTAATGATTTCAACAGCATTGTATAAATATAATTGGGCCATAGCGATTTGCTCTTTTTGAGTAGCCTCACCAAAGCGTTTTACATTTTTTTCAGTTCTTAAGATTCCTGACTCTGCCATATATATTTCAATTAAAATATTAGATGCAGCCGTTAACAATTGTTGGTGTTTCTCTAACTCTGGTCCAAATTTCTGAATTGCAGAACCAGCCACCATTAAGAATACTTTCTTTAGTTTTACTAACATTTCCTTTTCTTCTGCAAATAATTCAGAGTAATCAGGGGTGTCAAACGAAGGGATTCCAAGTAACTCTTCTCCAACCGCCATTGCCGGGTTTAATAGATCGACATGTCCTTTCATTGCTTTTTTTACAAGCATTCCAACAGATAACATTCTGTTGATTTCGTTTGTTCCTTCGTAAATACGTGCAATACGAGCATCTCTCCATGCAGATTCCATTGGGGTCTCTTCAGAGAATCCCATACCACCAAAGATTTGCAAACCTTCATCAGCACAATTTTGTATGTCTTCAGAAACGGCAACTTTTAAAATAGAACATTCAATAGCGTATTCTTCAACACCTTTCAATTCTGCTTCTTGATGCGTGTTTCCAGCGGCTTCGCGCATGGCAATTCTATCTTCAATATTTTTAGCAGCTCTGTAAGATGCAGATTCACCAACATAGGTGTTGGTTGCCATTTCTGCGATTTTAGACTTGATAGCTCCAAATTCTGCAATCGGTGTTTTAAACTGCTTGCGCTCATTCGCGTAATTTACAGCCGTGGTGGTTACTCTTCTTTGAGAGTCTAAACAAGCTGCAGCCAGTTTGATACGTCCAACATTTAACGCATTCATTGCAATTTTAAAACCTTCACCACGTCCTGCTAACATATTTTCTGCTGGAACAACGGTGTCATTGAAAAATACTTGACGCGTAGAGGAAGCTCTAATTCCTAGTTTGTGCTCTTCTTCTCCTAAGGTAATACCGTTTGCATTTGCTGCATCATAGGGAACAATGAATCCAGTAATGTTTTTATCATCTTCAATACGAGCAAAAACAATCATCACACTACAAAAACCTGCATTTGAAATCCACATTTTTTGTCCGTTGATGGTATAGTTTTTTCCATCTTCTGACAACGTAGCCGTTGTTTTTCCTGAGTTGGCATCAGAACCTGCACCCGGTTCGGTTAAACAGTAAGCGCCAAACCATTCTCCTGAAGCAAGTTTTGGTACATATTTTTGTTTTTGTTCTTCGGTTCCATACAAAGTAATTGGCATGGTACCAATTCCTGTATGTGCACCAAAAGCAGTACTAAAAGAACCAGTTCCACTAGAAATATAATCACAGGTTAGCATGGTAGAAACAAATCCCATTCCCATTCCTCCATAAGCCTCTGGAACAGCAACACCTAAAAATCCTAATTCACCGGCCTTGCGCATTACTTCTTCTGTTAAAGCATAATCTTTGGCCTCAAATTTAGTTTTGAAAGGAACAATCTCACGATCGTTAAATTCCATTACAGCCTCTTTCATCATGGTTTGCTCTTCTGTGAAATCTTCTGGAGTAAATACGTCTTCACACTTGGTTTCTTTTACAAGAAATTGCCCTCCTCTTAGTAGTTCTTTCGTTTCTGTAGTCATAATTTATTTGATTTAAGAATCAAGAAACAGGAATCAAAACCTAATGCTCCGCATAATTTTGATCGATATCTTGAAATCATTGTTGTTTAATGTATTACAGTCTTGCAGCAATGACTTGCAGCAAGACCTTTTTTTTTATTTTAAAAATTCGTAAACTCCTGCAGCACCCTGGCCAGTTCCCACACACATGGTAACCATACCGTACTTTCCTGTCATGTCTCTTTTACGCATTTCATCAAATAACTGCACTGATAATTTTGCACCTGTACAGCCTAAAGGATGACCTAAAGCGATTGCACCACCATTAACATTTACAATGTCTTGATTTAAATTTAACTCACGCATTACTGCTAGAGATTGTGATGCAAAAGCCTCATTTAGTTCTATAAGATCAATATCTTTTTGTTGCAAGCCTGCTTGCTTTAATACTTTTGGAATTGCAGCAACTGGTCCGATTCCCATAATTCTTGGTTCTACACCTGCTGCGGCATAGTTTACCATTCTTGCGATGGGTTCTAGGTTTAATTCTTTGACCATTTCCTCACTCATCACCAAAACAAATGCAGCACCATCACTCATCTGAGACGAGTTTCCGGCAGTTACACTTCCTCCTTGAGCAAAGACCGCTCTTAATTTAGCAAGTGCTTCTTTTGTGGTAGCAGCTCTAGGACCTTCGTCTTTTGTTACCGTATATGATTTGGTTGCCTTTTTACCATTTGCGTCAAGATAGGTTTGTTTCACATTGATCGGAACAATTTGATCTTGAAAACGGTTTTCTGCTTGTGCTTTCAAAGCTTTCATGTGCGAATTATAAGCAAATTCGTCTTGATCTTCTCTAGATACTTTGAATTGGTTGGCTACGGCCTCTGCAGTATTTCCCATTCCCCAGTAGTACTCTTCATGTCCGGCATTGACGACGTCATAATTCAGTTCCGGTTTAAATCCTGTCATGGGCACCGAGCTCATGCTTTCTGCACCACCAGCGATGATACAGTCTGCCATTCCAGCTTGAATTTTTGCGGCAGCCATTCCAATAGTTTCTAATCCAGAGGAACAAAAACGATTTACAGTTACTCCAGGAACATCTACAATGTCTAACCCCATAAGAGAAATTAAACGCCCCATATTTAGTCCTTGAGATCCCTCTGGCATCGCATTACCAACAATCACATCATCAATACGAGTTTTGTCAAAGTTTGGTAATTCATCCATCATATATTTGATGGTTTCAGCAGCCAATTCATCGGTTCTTTTGAAACGGAATACTCCTTTAGGAGCTTTTCCAACTGCGGTTCTATATGCTTTTACTATATATGCTGTTTTCATCTTGTTAGTTTCTTAAAGGTTTACCAGTTTTTAACATGTGTTGAATACGTTCGAGTGTTTTTCTCTCAGTACAAAGACTCAAGAAAGCTTCGCGTTCAATGTCTAGTAAATATTGTTCTGATACTTTTGTTGGTTCAGAAAGATCACCTCCGGCCATGACATAAGCAAGTTTGTTGGCTATTTTTTGATCATGTGCTGAAATGTAGTTACTTGCCTCCATAGAGTCAGTTCCTACTAAGAACATTCCAAGTGCTTGTTTTCCAAGGACCAATACATCTTTTCGTTTTACAGGTTGTGTATATCCTGCTTCCGCTAATAAGAGTGCATGTTTTTTCGCTTCTGCAAGTTGACGGTCTTTATTGACAACAACAACATCTTTCCCTTTTTGCAAGAGTCCAAGGTCGAATGCTTCGTAAGCAGAAGTGGCAACCTTAGCCATTCCAATGGTTAAGAAATGCTCTTGCAATACATTCAACTGTACATCACCTTTGTGAAATAGATCTGAGGCTCTTAGCGCCATTTCTTTAGATCCACCACCACCAGGGATGACACCAACGCCAAATTCTACCAATCCGATGTAGGTTTCTGCGGCAGCCACGACTTTATCAGCATGTAAAGATAATTCACATCCTCCTCCAAGTGCCATACCATGAGGTGCAGCAATGGTTGGAATCGATGAATAACGCATGCGCATCATAGTGTCTTGAAAATATTTGATAGCCATGTTCAGTTCATCATATTCTTGCTCAACGGCCATCATAAAGATCATTCCGATATTCGCTCCTACAGAAAAGTTAGGTGCCTGATTACCGATAACCAATCCTTGGAAATCTTTTTCTGCTAGATCAACAGCTTTATTTAAGCCTGCAAGTACATCACCTCCAATGGTATTCATTTTAGATTGGAACTCACAATTGATGATCCCGTTACCTAAATCTTCAATAACAACTCCACTGTTTTTCCATACTTCTTTCGACTTGCGAATGTTATCTAAAATGATAAATGAATCCTGTCCTGGTTTCTTTGTTTGCGCTTTTTCTGGAATTCCATAATAATAAGTTGCGCCCTCTTTTACCGAATAGAAAGAGGTAGATCCATTGGCTAACATTTCAGTCACCCATGCAGCAGGCTCTTTTCCTTCTGCCTTCATGATCGCGATTCCTTTTTCTACACCAATCGCATCCCAAATTTCGAAAGGTCCATTTTCCCATCCAAATCCTGCTTTCATTGCATCATCAATCCGATATACTTCGTCCGATATCTCTGGAATACGATTTGATACATAAGCAAACATAGCTGCAAAATTCTTTCTGTAGAACTCACCTGCTTTGTCTTTTCCATCAACTAAGATTTTAAAACGGTCAATCGGTTTATCTATGTTTTTTGTCAACTCTAGGGTTGCAAACTTTGCTCTTTTCTTAGAGCGATACTCTAAAGTGTCTAAGTCTAAGGTTAAGATTTCTTTTCTTCCTTCTGCATTCACAGATTTTTTGTAGAATCCTTGTTTTGTCTTGCTTCCTAACCATTTATTCTCCATCATGGTATTGATGAATGTTGGGAGCTTAAACAAATCATGGGCCTCATCGTTCGGACAATTGTCATAAATTCCGTTGGCTACGTGCACCAGAGTATCTAATCCTACAACATCAACAGTTCTAAAGGTTGCCGACTTAGGGCGACCAATAACAGGTCCTGTTAATTTGTCTACTTCTTCAACGGTTAGACCTAGTTCTTTTACTTGGTGAAATAAAGATTGGATTCCAAATATTCCAATTCTATTTCCAATAAAAGCAGGCGTATCTTTTGCTAAAACCGATGTTTTCCCCAGGAATTTAGATCCATAATCTAATAGGAAGTCTGTAACCGATTGCTGACAGTTTGGTCCAGGAACTACCTCAAATAGTTTAAGGTATCTCGGAGGATTGAAAAAGTGAGTCACCGCAAAGTGCTTTTGGAAATCTTCACTTCTTCCTTCATTCATAAATTGAATTGGAATACCAGAGGTATTTGATGAGATGAGAGTTCCAGGAGTTCTGTACTTTTCAATTTTTTCAAACACTTGCTGTTTGATATCCAAACGCTCTACAACCACTTCCATGATCCAATCTACATCTTTTACCAAGTGTAAATCATCTTCAATGGTACCCGTTGTGATTCTATCTGCAAATTTTTGAGAGTAGATAGGCGATGGTTTTGATTTTAAAGATGCCTTCAATGCATCGTTTACAAGTCTTGTGCGTACAACTTTATCCTCTAAAGTTAATCCTTTGGCCTTCTCTTTGTCGTTTAATTCTCTTGGAACAATATCCAATAATAATACCTCGACACCAATATTGGCAAAGTGACAAGCAATTCCGCTTCCCATAATTCCAGAACCGATAATTGCTACTTTTTTAATTCTTCTTGTCATTGGTTTTAATAATTATAAAGCTGACGTTCGATTTAATTGTAAATCTCCTTGTCTGCTATTAGTTTATTTATTGTTGTGGTTACTTTAAAAAAACCTTCAAGTTCTTCTATTGTAATATTCTCTCTTATAATGGTATTGAATTGAATCACAGATTCTTTCGATACTTCTCGCATCTTTTTACCGTAATCTGTTAGTTTTATCAATACACCACGCCCATCGTTGGGATTCTTAGAACGTTTAATTGCCCCTTTGTCCTCCATCGTTTTTAATATCCTCGAAAGACTTGTTGGTTCCATTCCCATCATTGGACCTAATGCTGTAGATGGCGTACCATTTTCGTAATCGATATTTAATAATACAAAAGCTGTTGCCATTGTACTATTGTGTTTGGCTGCTTCTTCATTATACAATTTTGCGACAGCTTGCCATGTCGCTCTGAGTTGGTGATCTATTGAAAGACTTTTATTCATGCCATCAAAGTTATAAAAAAAATATTATGCACGCATAGTAAATTGGAAAAAAATTATGCACGCATAGTAAAAAAGTTTCCATAAGGTTCATAATTAGCGTTTCAATAGATCAAAAAAGAACAGGTTTTTGATAATTAATTGTATCTGTTACGAAGAATATTACTTAAGTTTGTGATTGATCAAACTACGATTACAAACACATAAAATAGTTCAAAAACATGGATACCTTATTAAAAATCTCCAATGTTGTAAAGCGTTATGGAGATTTTACAGCGTTAAATAAAGTTTCTTTAGATGTGCCTAGAGGAAGTGTTTTCGGACTTTTAGGTCCGAACGGCGCTGGAAAAACTTCGTTAATTCGTATTGTCAATCAAATTACGTTGCCTGATAGCGGTTCGATTTATTTTGATGGTCAGCCATTGAAACCTGTTGATGTAGCGTATATTGGGTATCTTCCTGAGGAACGCGGCTTGTATAAAAGCATGAAAGTTGGTGAACAGGCATTGTATTTGGCGCAATTAAAAGGATTGAGCAAGCGTGAGGCAAAAAAACGATTAAAGTATTGGTTTGATAAATTTGATATTGCTGCTTGGTGGGACAAAAAGATTGAGGAATTATCCAAGGGGATGGCTCAGAAAGTGCAATTTATTGTAACGGTTTTACATCAACCGAAATTGTTGATTTTCGACGAGCCTTTTTCTGGTTTTGATCCTATAAATGCCCAATTGATAGCAAAGGAAATTTTGCAATTGCGAGATGAGGGAGCTACCATTATATTTTCAACGCATCGCATGGAATCTGTGGAAGAAATGTGCGATTATATTGCCCTAATTCATAAGTCTCACAAAATTATTGATGGAAAATTGGCAGATATCAAACGCCAATTTAGAAGTAATACCTATCAAATTGGATTGAAAACAGCACGAGCAGCGGAGGTAGAGAAATTATTACAAGATAAATTTGAAATCTCTCAATCTGATTTTAAAATGCTCGATACGGGTGTTGCGTTAGATGTGAGAATTCCGAAAGAAGCTACTCCGAATGATTTGCTATCTTTAGTAACTGAATATGGGCAAGTGCAGCACTTTGTGGAAATGGTTCCAAGTGCCAATGATATTTTTATGCAAGCAGTAATTAAAAATAGCTAAGAGATGAAGAAATTGAAATTGATTATTAGAAGGGAGTTCTTAGCAAAAGTTAGAAATAAATCATTTTTAATAATGACTTTTTTGAGTCCATTATTAGCAGTTGGAATTGGTTTTTTAGTCTTCTTTTTGAGTAAAAAGAATAATGATAATTTGAGGCAAATAGTCTATGTAGATGAGTCTAAATTGTTTTCAAAAGATGATTTTGGAGCTACAGCCTCCTATCAGTTTTTGGATTATACAATGCTTGGCCTTGAGGAAAGTAAAAAGAAGGTAGCACAGGGAGCCTATGATGGCGTATTGTACATTCCGCAAATAGATAGTCTAGAGGTCTTGGCCAAGTCGATTGCATTTTACTCAAAGGAATCTCCCAGTATTTCTATGATAGAACGTATAGAAAATCGTGTTGCAACTAAGTTTAGAAATTTGAAATTAACAGGTTTCGGTATCGATTTAGCAAAGATCAAAGCTTCTAGAGTTAAAGCAGAGGTGAAAATGTATAATTTTTCTGGAGAGAAATCGTCGAAGCTCATCAGTTGGTTGAAAATTGGTGTCGGTGCTATTGCAGGGTATTTGCTCATGATGTTTGTGATTATCTATGGAACTTCTGTTATGAGAAGTGTTATTGAAGAAAAGACAACTCGAATTATAGAGGTGATTGTGTCTTCGGTAAAACCCTTTCAATTGATGTTGGGTAAGATTATTGGTAATGC
>JBELGW010000067.1:0-6837 GCA_042091715.1 Polaribacter sp.
TATTTTTTGATGATATTATTTTCTCTCAATATCAAGATGATAGACATCAATATCCTGATGAAATAGTGCCATTTGTAAAAGAAGGGCAAGATTTGGCAAAAGACCATTGGATGCCTCTTATAAGTAATTATGAGCGGGTAAAAAACGTACAACCGAAACCAATCTCTGTTGCAACGAGAATGGATTTAAAAAAGTTCGAACAAAAAATTGATGCAAATCAAACAATACCAAGCAGATATAAGGTGTATATCAATACCTTGAAAGACTTGTTTGCGGGGTTAAATTTAAGAGTAAAAGAGGGTAGAATTATAGGACCACCTTTAACTTTTAAAAGAGAAAGACAGGAATCTTACTTTAATAAAGAACAACAAGGTAACCCTGTGTATAATGATATTTATGATTTTGGTAAGGTCATGAAAAAACTATCAAATTTTCATGGAAGAGCAAATGAAGAAGAAAAAAGAGCCATAGAGGAAATGCTCATTATTGGTGCTAAATATTTTTTAGATCAAGGGTGGGCAGCAGGCTCTAATGGTGGAACAAGACACCATATAGGATATAATGTAAGAGACATTACAGAAGCATTTTTTAACTGCCGGAAATTATTATATAGAGAGGGCTTATTGAACGAAATTGCAAGCAGCTTACATTGGTTGTTCAATATAGGTATGTTGCTAGAAGATGAGAGTAAATTTCATGTAAATATTGATTATTTAAATACGCAATCCTATTATCATTTAATGCTCATTTTTATGTTTGAAAAACAAGAAATGCAAGCAGCGATGTTAAATGCATATTCAAAATATATATCCATTACATTAGCACAGCAGGAGGAAGAATGGGGCTTTAAAATAGACGGTACGGCTTGGCATCATAATGGACATTATCCAGCCTATGGAATTGGTGCGTTCAACAACGTGCCAAAGGTCATCAATACATTAGCCAGAACTCGTTTTAGAATTAGAACAGAAGGTCATGAAAACTTTAAAAAAGCATTTTTAGCATCAAGGATCTACAGTCAAAAGTTCAATTGGGGTTTTGGTAGTTCTGGACGTCATCCTTTAGAAAATAATGGAATCCAAAAAATGAAGGATAGATTTTTGTGGATGGCAAATGCTGGAGATCCAACAGGAAAATCAAAAATAGATAAGGAGGTTGCTGCTGCATACCTCAGACTTTGGGGAAAAGAGGATATTTTTAATTCCTCGCTATTTACAGAAATGAATGGAATACAAAAAGAAGATCTGTCTGGCTATCATACCTTTCCCTATGCCGCACTCGCTGTACATAGAAGAGATAATTGGGCAGCTTTCATAAAAGGATACAGCAAATATGTTTGGGCATCGGAAATTTATGTGGCTTCGAATAGGTATGGGAGGTATCAATCGAATGGCTCGATACAATTGGTAAATGAAAAGGGAGAAAAAGGAAGTGGTTTTCAACAAGAAGGATGGAATTGGAATCGTTATCCCGGAACTACTGTAATTGATTTGCCTCTTAAAGAATTAGAGCCAAAAATGCCATTAATCATGTTTCGCTCTGGAGAAACTTTTGCAGGAACAGCAAAACTAGGAGGAAATGGAGTTTTTGGAATGATTTTAAACGAAGGTAAAGGCTCTAATGCAGATGGTAGAGAAGTGAATGTTGGTTTTTCTGGAAAATTAAAAGCTAAAAAATCTGTTTTTTCTTTTGGTGATAAATTAATATGTATTGGAACAAATATTTCCAGCATTGATGATAGAAACCCTACACAAACCAACTTATTTCAAACATCTTTACAAGATAAAAAAGATAAAATTTATACATCAGTTGGAGTTGTAAAAAAGTTTTCTTTCAAAGGAGAAATCCCTAATAATCCGGAACAGCAAAACTGGATTATCGACAATTACGGAAATGGATATCATATGTTATCAAACGATATTGTTCATTACCAAAAAGAACATCAAAAATCATATCATAATAAATATTCGATTAATACGGGTAAAATGAATCCGAAAGGAAAAGGAGCTAAAGAAACAGCAGGAAATTTTGCATCTGCTTGGATAGATCATGGTTTAGCACCAAAAAACGCGAGTTATCAATATGTAATTTATCCTTTTCAGAACGAAGATGAAATTAAAAGTTTTGGAGAGAAAGCGAAAAATGATAAATCCTATACAATTTTAAAGGCTAATGAAACGGCTCATATTGTGAAAGATGAAAAAACAAATACTACGGCTTACGTTGTTTTTGAGGCGGATATACATTTAGAAAAGGGAATTTTGAAATCGGTTTCTAAACCTGCTTTGGTTATGGCGAGAAAAGAGGATGCAAATAGCACTACCTTAAGTATTGTTCAGCCAGATTTAAACTTTGAGCCAAAAGGGAGCAACAGATTTATAAATTTTAGCAGACC
This sequence comes from Polaribacter sp., assembly GCA_042091715.1. Classification (GTDB taxonomy): domain Bacteria; phylum Bacteroidota; class Bacteroidia; order Flavobacteriales; family Flavobacteriaceae; genus Polaribacter. The sequence goes on from JBELGW010000067.1 coordinate 2,396, forward strand.
GGTGAAGTTTACAATTACTCTAGATGGAAAATGGTCGACAGCGCTCACAGAAAAGGTGTTGTCTGTTGATCATGATAGTAAAGGAACCGTCATTTCTTTGGAATTAAAAGATGGTCTATCTCACGAGATTACTTTAATGAAACAGTAGTTTTGATATGATCCGATTGTATTCTATATGTAATGAGTTTTTACACATGGAAGAGTGTTTTTTTTAAAAAAAACCGCCATTTTAGAAAGGAAAACTGTTCTAAAATAGTTGTAGAAAGTACATTAAAACACAAAGCAAGGAACAGGCAAAAAAGATTTTTAAAAGTCTTAAAAAGTAAAAACAACGTCAAATGAAAAACAAATTTAAAATGCAATTAGACGCAATAATTATACCTCTAAAAAAGAATTCATTGCTGACATGTTTTTTCTTTACGCTACTAATGGTAAGCTGTAAAACCAAAACATCAGAAGGAAAAAATGAAAAATTAGAAAATCAAAAACCAAACATCGTGTTTATATACACAGACGATTTGGGCTATGGTGATGTTAGTGCCTATGGTGCAACAGAAATAAACACCCCTGCAATAGATAATTTAGCAAAAGAAGGTATTTTATTCGATAATGCCTATGCAACAGCAGCTACTTGTACCCCAAGCAGATACTCTCTATTAACAGGGAACTATGCTTGGCGTAAAAAAGGAACGGGTGTAGCAAAAGGAAATGAATCTTTGTTAATTGATACGGCAAGAACCACATTGCCGAAAGTATTGCAATCTGCAGGTTATAAGACAGGTATTGTTGGGAAATGGCATCTAGGTCTGGGTGACGAAAATGGTCCAAATTGGAATGGGAAAATTAGTCCTGGTCCTCTGGAAATTGGTTTTGATTATTCGTATTTAATTCCTGCAACAGGAGATCGAGTTCCTTGTGTTTTTGTAGAAAATCATCACATTGTAAATTTAGATGCAAATGACCCAATCACTGTAAACTATAAAGAAAAAGTGGGTAATTGGCCAACAGGAAAAGAAAATCCTGAGTTGTTAAAAATGAAACCCTCACAAGGTCATAACCATACAATTGTCAATGGAATTAGTAGAATTGGATACATGACAGGAGGAAAAGATGCACTTTGGAATGATGAAACAATCCCTATGGAATTGGTGGATAAATCAAAAAAATTCATCCATGAAAATAAGAAAACCCCTTTCTTTTTATTGCTTTCTACTCATGATATTCACGTACCAAGAATTGCGAATAAAATGTTTCAAGGCAAAAGTGGTTTGGGTCCAAGAGGTGATGTTATTCTACAATTAGATTGGACGGTAAAAGAAATTGTAAAAACATTAAAGGAACAACGTTTGTTAAAGAACACAATCATTATTTTTTCTAGCGATAATGGGCCCGTTGTTGATGATGGTTATGCAGATCAAGCAAGAGAATTGTTAGGCAATCATAGTCCAACAGGAGGTCTAAGAGGAGGAAAGTATAGTGCTTATAATGGAGGCAGTAAAATTCCATTAATAATTCGTTGGCATCATCAAAAAGGCAAAGGAACAGTATCTAACGCGCTTGTAAGTCAGGTAGATTTTTTGACTTCTTTTGCAAAAATGGCAGGTGTAGAAAAAATCAATGATGATGTAATTGATAGTCAAAATAGGTTGAATGTTTTTTTGGGGGATGATCAACTTGGAAGAACTTCAATTGTTCAAGAAAGTTTTATGGGACCTGTTTCTTATTTAGAAGGAGATTGGAAATATATAGAACCTTTAGAGGGACCAAAAATGGTGCCTTGGGGTCCAATTATTGAAACAGGTTTTCAAAAAGAACCACAATTATACAACATTAAAAGAGACCCTCAGGAACAGGAAAATATAGCTTCTAAATATCCAGAAAAGGTAAAAGATTTAAGTGAAAAACTTTTAGAAATAAAGAAAGATGGGTTTAAAAATCAACATGAAGTAAATTTGAATTAAGTATTTCTTCAAAAAGAAAAGGTACCCTGCTTTTTGTTGTTGATTGGTTTTGAGGTGCTAGTTTACTGAAAAAAAAGCTGCAAATATAGTTTCAACTCCTCCGAAAAATTCAGGGCATCACAACAATACAAAAACAAGATGAATACTTGAAAAAATGCTCCGTTTTGAGCACGAATGCTTTTGGTGTATTGCTTGTCTTTGCATTAATGGAATGGAAATATTGCAAAGAAATCCGACATCAGAATTATCGATGCGCAGTAGGTTTTTAGTAGCGCCTTTCTGAGATGATTTTTTTAGATGAGAAATGATCTCAATAATACAATTCGTTTTTTAATCTATCGAATTATAGAGGTAGACAATTTCTTTTTAAAGCGAATGGCATATAACTACATGACTCAATTTATGTTGGATGCAGAGCGTCAAATATATGCAGGGTCGTATAAAGTATCAAAGTAATGAAAACAAGACAATAACCACCACCTTTTGAACAGTAAAACCCCGTTCATTTACCTCAAAAAAAAAGAAATTTACACTTCACTGAAATTTGAATTTTTGAAAAAGTCAAATTGGAGTTTAATCTTTTTTATGAAAAATAAATTAACGTTTACCATACTTACTTTCACGCTATTTTTAATGGTGTCTTGTGATACGATCCAAGAACAGAAAACTATAAAATTAGCACACGGTTTAGACATGGGACATCCCGTTCATAAGGCAATGGTTTTTATGGGTCAAGAATTAGAAAAAAATTCTAATGGAGCTTTACAACTAGAAATTTATCCGAATCAGCAATTGGGTTCTGAGCGTCAATGTCTCGAATTACTGCAAATTGGTAGTTTAGATATGACCAAAGTGTCTGCTGCTGTTATGGAAAATTTTTCTCCAAACATGAAGGTGTTAGGACTTCCTTTTTTATTTAAAAATAAAGAACATACCTTCAGAGTTTTAGATGGAGAAGTCGGAAAATCATTGTTAGATGGAGGAAAAAAATACTGGTTAAAAGGCTTAGGCTATTACGATGCTGGAAGTAGGAGTTTTTATACCAAAGAGGCTCCAGTTGAAAAACCAGAAAATTTGGAAGGTTTAAAAATTAGAGTAATGGAAAGTGTTACTGCCATGGATATGGTACGTAATTTAGGAGGTTCACCTACACCAATTTCTTATGGGGAGTTGTATACAGCGCTACAACAAGGAGTTGTTGACGGTGCAGAAAATAATCCGCCTTCATTTTTTCTTTCCAGACATTACGAAGTCTGCAAATTTTATTCGTTAGATGAACATACAACCATCCCTGATGTGTTAATTATGAGCACTCATATTTGGGATAAATTATCTCAAAAAGAACAAGTTTGGATGCAAAAAGCAGCAGATGCTTCTGTTAAATATCAAAGAAAATTATGGGCGAAAGCAGAAAAAGAAGCAATTGAGTCAGTAAAAAAGGCGGGAGTGCTTGTTGTAAAGCCAGACAAGACTAAATTTCAAGAAAAAGTTTCTTCTATGTATGATGATTACAAAGATGAAAAAGAAATTTACAAATTAATTAGTAGAATTAAAGCAATTCAATAAAAGCGGTCATCATGAAAGTAAGAAAAAAAGTGGATAGAATCCTCGGAATTGTCCTTGCTACAATAATGGGAATTATGGTTGTGAATGTTTTATGGCAGGTGTTTACGCGTTTTGTTATGGAAACACCAAGCTCTTTTACAGATGAGCTTGCTCGCTATTTAATGATTTGGGTAGGTGTGCTAGGCGCTGCCTATATATCAGGCAGAAGAATGCATGTAGCCATAGATTTGTTACCCGCAAAATTGAATAAAGAAGGACAAGTAAAACTAAAAGCTTTTATCAATGGTATTATCATTCTTTTCTGCTTTTTTGCTTTGGTTGGTGGAGGCTCTAGGTTGGTATATATTACATTTGTTTTAGAGCAATATTCGCCTGCTTTACAAATTCCTTTGGCATTGGTGTATGCAGTAATTCCTATTAGTGGAATATTAATTATTTATTACAAAATTACCGATATTTTATACAAACAATTATGATGGAATACTTACCAATACTCGTTTTAGTTTTTAGCTTTATAACACTTTTATTTATAGGAGTTCCTGTGGCTTGGAGCATTGCTATTTCTTCATTATTGACCATGATGGTGAGCATACCATTTGTACCTTCATTAACTACGGTTTCTCAAAGAATGGCAACAGGCTTAGATAGTTTTGCATTGTTAGCCATTCCGTTTTTTGTCCTATCTGGGCAACTCATGAATAAAGGGGGGATTGCCCAAAGATTAATAGATTTTGCCAAAACTTTGGTAGGTTCACTGCCAGGAGGTTTGGCACTAATTAATGTAATTGCAGCAATGTTAATGGGATCTATAGCGGGTTCTGCAATGGCATCGGCATCAGCAATGGGTAGTATTTTAGGTCCAGAAATGGAAAAAGAGGGGTATTCTAAAGAGTTTGGAGCAGCCGTAAATATAAC
>JBELGW010000067.1:6937-9184 GCA_042091715.1 Polaribacter sp.
GGAATTGTAGCTGGTATTTTTACAGCTACAGAAGCATCAGCAGTGGCTGTTTTGTATACCTTACTTTTAGGATTTTACTACAAAGAAATAAAAGTGAAAGATTTGCATCAAGTATTGTTAGATTCTTGCGGTACAACTGCAATTGTAATGTTGTTAATTGGAGCTTCCATGAGCATGTCTTGGGTAATGTCTTATGAAAATATTCCACAAGATATTAGCAACTTATTATTGTCTTTAAGTGATAACCCAATCATCATTCTTTTAATCATCAATTTACTATTATTATTTGTTGGGATTTTTATGGATATGACTCCTGCAGTTTTGATTTTTACACCAATATTTCTGCCAGTTATCACAAAATTAAACATGGATCCTATTCAATTTGGAATTGTAATGATCCTAAATTTATGCGTTGGTTTGTGCACACCTCCTGTTGGATCTGTTCTTTTTGTTGGTGTTGGGGTTGCAAACACAACGATTGAAAAAGTTGTAAAACCATTATTGCCCTTGTTTTTAGCAATGATAGTCTCGCTATTTTTGGTGACCTACTTTTCAGAATTAAGTCTTTGGTTGCCAAGAATGTTTGATTTACTATAAGTTGATACATCCTAATGATTGATAAAATTTACTTATGGGAAAACGAAATGCCAAATCAATCAACAGATAGAAAAGAGCCCGTTTTCAGTTTTGACACCGCTAACAATTGTAACAGAATCATTGAAGTTACACATCCATTGATTGAAGTTTATAAACCCGAAGCTACAGTCAATAACGGAAATGCTGTTTTAATCTGCCCAGGGGGTTCTTATCAGCGATTATCAATAGATGTAGAGGGCAGAGAACCTGCTGTATGGTTGACTTCTTTAGGATATACAGCTTATGTCTTGCAATACAGCGTTCCAAACAATAGAAAAGCTGCTTTTCTTGATATTCAAAGGGCTTTTAAACGGATAAAACATCAATGTCAACATAAAAAAATAGGCTTGTTAGGTTTTTCTGCGGGCGGACATTTAGCAGCAAGATTAAGTACTAACTTTTCTACATTATCGCATCAGGCACTTGCTGATATGAATTACGAAAATTGTAAGCCAGATTTTACCCTCTTAATTTATCCTGCTTTTTTAGATGAAGGTGAAAATAATTCAATTTCTAAAATCTTAATGCAAGATAAAAAGCTGCCTCCCCTATTTATTTTTGGAACTGAAGATGATACATACTTCAACAGTATTCCTATTTTTACCAAATACTTAAAAGAGATCAATGCTAATTTTAAATTACATACTTTGACATATGGAGGTCATGGTTATGGCCTGAGAAAAGGAAATGCCGCAGCAGAAAAATGGCCTGTATTAGCAGAAAAATGGTTGCACACAATTCTTAAATAATGTTAGATTTGAAAACATACAAAGTAAATTTTACTCCAATAAAAGACCGGGTGCTTTTGGGAGATAGTGATCATCTAGTTTGGAATGAGGCAAATAGTTTAACAGATTTCTCTTCTCCTTGGGATACACAACCCGTGAAAAAAATAGAATTTAAGGCGCTGCATAATGCAGAAAAAATCTTTTTTCAATTTAAAGTTTACGACCATCAGGTTCACATTAATTCCTCAGAGAATAGAAAGAAAAGCATTGATAATTCAGACAGGGTAGAGTTATTTTTTAGAGGTGATAGCTCCTTAAACCCCTATTATTGTTTAGAGATAGATCCACTAGGAAGAATTATGGATTTCAAAGCAAAACCCAACAAAGAATTTGATTTTAATTGGAATTGGCCAACAAAAGATATTGAAGTGAAATCTAGGATAGCATCTCTCTTTTTTATTGTAGAAATTTCAATTACGATTCAATCTTTAAAAGAGTTAGATCTTATTAAAAATGGGAAAATAGAAACAGGGATCTATAGAGCAAAGTACAACCAACAAAACAACGGCTCCTTTGAGCCAACTTGGATTCCGTGGGTAGATCCAAATACAGAAACACCAAATTTTCATACACCAACCTCGTTTGGTTTGTTAATCCTTGAAAATCCTTGAAAAACCACATCAAAGCACAATAGCCCTCCCTGTTTGAATTACTACCCTCCTATAAAATCTAGAATTATATGTACTTTTATGAACAAATTCAAAAATGTACAAGATGAAAAAAATTACAATTAAAAAAGCATTGATACTGCTTGCTTTTATTTTTGCGGGGAGTACAACATTTGCTCAAATTCAGCCAGCAGGAACTTGGTCTGCTATCGGAG
>JBELGW010000068.1:0-8844 GCA_042091715.1 Polaribacter sp.
CAATGTAGTGAACTTTTTACAATTTCTTTGATAAAATGAGTACCATGTATTCTTTGTCTTTAGTATCGTAATAACGCTGTGATGTATCGTATATTCTTATTTTGGATTGGGATTTGTTATGTTTTTTTGCTACGTATATCATATTTATGTTATTCATTCTTTTGAGATGTAAGAAAAAGTTATCCCATTAGCAATACACACTAAAATTTTTGATTTCATATTATTAGCACTACATACCTCTATAATATTCTAAAATTTTGACGCGCAATACATATTCGTATTTACCTTGGATTAAGTTTAATTTAGAAGCTTCCATATTATTTTTAGCATTTATATATGCCACAATATTCGAAACCCCGTGATTAAACCTTACTTCGTTTACACGAAAAGATGCTTCATAAGCACTTACTTGATTTTTCAACAGCTGATATTTTTTAAAGGAAGCTTCCATATGATTGTGGGCTTCTTGAATAGCTTGTTTGAAACTGAATTTTGTTTGCTTTAAATTGATTTTTGCTTCTTCATAGTTAATCTTTTCAATCATCAATTTGTTTTTTGTCTTAGAGCCATTGAATATGGGTACTCGAACCGATATTCCAACTACAGAGTTGAGATTGTTGTTAAATTGCTCTCTAAAATCTATATGAGAACTTTCAAATTGCTCCTCATTTCTAAAAACAGGGAGCTTTTGTCCGTTAACTGAGACAAAGTCATTAGTTTTAATAGTAGCTATTCCTGTTTGTGTATGTAGTGCGGCAGCGCTTGAATAGTTTGTATTTAACTGCCCAAATAGAGAAATCTTTGGAAAGAAATTAGCCCTTGCAATTTTAATTCCTGTTTTGGCTGCATCAACTCGTAATTGTTTGACTTTAAATGTAGCTAAATTGTTCAGGGCGTCTTGATATATATCATATGCAGAAGTTTGATACTTTTCAAGGAGGGTATGGTCTAAGATATTTGCAAAATCTGATGCTACACCCATCTCTATTCCCAAAAGTCTGATTAGATTCAAAACAGATGTTTTTAATCTGTTCTCATTAGTAATTATTTCTGATTGATCTCTTGCTAACTGACCTTGCATATCTGTATAGTCTGCCGGATTTGCTGAACCATGATTGTAGTGATTTTTTAATCTTTTTAGTTGTACCTCCGTTGCTCTAAGTCTCGATCTCGAAAGCTGTAATGCTTCTCTATTCTTTAAAGCCTCAATATATAAAAGCGTAACTTCAAGTATTAACCTTTGTTTTATTTCATCAATCTCTACTTCCGAGGCACGCCAGTTAAATCGGCTTTGCTTGAGCTTACTTTTGATTCTAAAACCATTAAAAATAGTTGCGTCTAGTTGCAATCCTGCATTCGAAAATGTCAGTTTTTGATTGATATAGCTATTTGTAAATGGATCAATACTTCGCCCATTATTTATTCCTAAATTATAATTCATCATTACACTAGGTAGTCTCTCATTTCGATTCTCATGAAAATCTACTTTAGATGCTTTTGCTCTTAGTTCTGTAATTTTTAATTCGAGATTATTTTCAACCATCATATCAATGCAATCTTGCAAGGTATAGATGCTCTTTTTTTTGCTTTGAGAAAATCCACCTCCCATCATACTTAACCAAAGCACTATAAATAGGGTTGCCTTTTTATTCATTGTGATTCATTTAGAAGAATTAATCTTACTCATTTCTTAAACTTTTTACAGGGTTTGTTAGTGCAATCTTAATAGACTCAAAACTTACCGTAACTAATGAAATACCGATCACAATTACTCCTGTTAATAAAAAAGTCCACCATGGCATCGCTATTCGATATTCATATTGGATTAACCAAGTATGCATTAAGTACCATGCGATTGGAACACCTATCGCAATTCCAACTACAATTAATTTTAGGAAATCCAATGTAATAAGGGAAGTAATCTCTAAGACAGATGCTCCAACCACCTTTCTCATGCCAATCTCTTTGCTTCTTTGTTCGGCTGTAAAAATTACCAAGCCAAAAAGACCCAAACAGGAAATAAGAATTGCTAAAATTGAGAAATATGTTGATAATGTATAAAACGTAGATTCACTCTTATACAGCGCTTTGTACTTGTCATCTATAAACGTATATTCAAAAGGGAATGCTGGGCTTAAGGTTGTATGAAGTAACTCAATGGAGGCCAACGTTTGCTGCTCATTGTCTTTATTGTATTTAATAAAAGCTGTATTAAATTCAACGTAGCCCTCACTTCTAATGATTAATGGAAAAATAGCTTCTTTCAATGAACTAAAGTGAAAATCTTTAACCACCCCAACAATGGTCCCTGAATTCCCCCAAAAAGATAAAGTTTGTCCTAAAGGATTTTCCATTTGCATTTGTTTCATAGCACTTTCATTAATCAAGTATTCAATATTTTCTGGATTGTTATGGATGAGCTCCCTTCCCATAAGTAATTTAGCTCCATATGTTTTTACGAAGTCCGCACTTCCCACCATTCCCGTGAATAACGAACGATCGTCAGCAGATTTACCATTCCAAATCACTTCCGGAGAGGTGCCATATTCTCCTAATAAAATATGAGATGCTTTTGTTACCGAATGAACTCCAGAAATTTGCAAAGCGCCTGTTTTAAAAGCATTGAAATCTTTTTGTAAATCCTCAGACAATGTTACCGCTAGCAGATTTTCGCGTTCAAATCCGATATCTTTATTTTTGATATAATTAATTTGTTTTGAAATAATGAGCATACAACTTATAAAAATTACGGTCATTGTAAATTGAAAAATTACCAATGATTTTCGAATCCATTTAGTCCTAGCGTTCGTTTCAATTTTCTTTTTAAAAATATCGGTAACCTGAAATGATGATACTAAAAATGCTGGGTAACTTCCTGATAAAACACCTGCAAGAAGTGTAATAACAAAGACCATAAACCAAGTTGTTATTGGCAAGTTGTTTAAGTCGATATTTTTACCTGTTATTTGATTGAAAAATGGAAGTGCTATGGCGATAAAAACCAAAGCAAAAAATAAACTCGTGAAAGACAAGATTGTAGATTCACCTAAAAACTGGCCAATCAAACTACTTTTTCCAGCACCAAGAACTTTCCTCACACCAATTTCTTTTGATCTCTTTACAGAAGCTGCAGAAGCTAGATTCATAAAATTAATACAAGCAATCAAAATGATGATAAAAGCGATAACTCCAAATAAGTGAACATATTCTATCTTTCCACCACCATTTTTGAGGTCGGCATATAAATAACGATCTCCATAAGGTTGCAATGCTAGCGCTAAAGTTTTGACTTGACCATAATCCTTTAAAAAGACCTTTAGCTTCTCAGAGACTTGTGCTTCGTCTACATCTTTAACTAATTGAACAAAAGTATAAGCTCCTAAGTTTTTCCAATCATACATCCATGCATTTTCGACAAGAAGTGAATCAAAAGGTAAGTAAAAATCACTGGTTTCTGTAGTGTTTTCACTAGTAGATTCATAGACCATGCTCACCTTTAAAACTTTCGAATTTTCAAAAGTTAATGTTTGTCCAATAGCACTTTTAGTATCCTCAAAAAATAGCTCTGCCATGTGCTTGGAAATGGCAATGTCGTTTGGATTTTTTAGAGCAACGGATGCACTTCCCTCTACAATATTGAAAGAAAACATGTTAAAATACTCTTCACTTACATACTTTCCTTTTTGTTTTATAATCTTCCCATTACTGTTCGAAAATGTGTAGTTCCTTTGGTAATTAGACATGGCTGCTACCGATTCAATTTCGGGAATTTTCTCTTTTAATTCTTGATATAACAGTGATGGTGTTCCGTAGTCAAAATTTGCACCTTCCGTTGATGTTACATATACCGAATAAAGGTCATCAATATTACTGTGATATTTATTGACACTGTTTTCACTTGAAATCCATAAATAGATAAGTAAAAAACAAAAAAGTCCTGATGTTAATCCTAACACATTAAGAAGTGATAATACTTTATTTGCCTTTATGGTCCTCCATGTTATTTTAAAGTAGTTCTGAATCATCATAAATACTTTTAATAGTTCGACAATAGGGTCTCTGTTACTTTTTCACCATCAAGCATGCGTATAATACGATTGCCATATTTTGCATCGTGTTCGCTATGTGTCACCATAATAATGGTAGCACCATGATTGTTTAATTCGGTTAGCAATTCCATTACTTCATTCCCCGTTTTACTATCTAAATTACCAGTTGGTTCATCTGCCAAAATTAATTTAGGATCATTAACTAATGCTCTTGCAACGGCAACACGTTGTTGTTGACCACCAGAAAGCTGTATTGGAAAATGATTTCGCCTATGCATAATTTGCATTCTCTCAAGTACATCATGAACCCTTTGTTTGCGTTCATTTTTCTTCACACCTGTGTATAACAAAGCTAGTTCTACGTTTTCAAAAACAGTAAGTTCATCAATCAAATTAAAGCTCTGAAATACGAAACCAATGTTATGTTTTCTCAATTGAGCTCTTTTTCGCTCTGTGTAGTGAACAACTTCTTCGTCATTAAAAAGGAAACTTCCTCCATCGGCATCATCTAGAAAACCTAAAATATTGAGTAATGTAGATTTACCACTCCCCGAAGGGCCCATTATTGAAACAAACTCTCCTTTTTTCACTTCAAATGAAATTTTATTCAGTGCGATTGTTTTGTATTCTTCCGTAGTGAAATATTTTTCTAAGTTGCTGATTTTTATCATGTTTTTTATTTTTTGCTCAGTTGTAATTCGTATTTGTCGCCGTAATCATTATAATTAGAGGTAATAACTTTATCTCCGGGTTGAAGTCCTCCTAATACTTCATAATAGGCTGTGTTTTGACTTCCTATTTGAATGTCTATTCGATACGCACTCTTGCCATCCTCTGTGAGTTTAAAAATCCAATTCCCTCCAGTTTTTTGAAAAAAGCTTCCTCTAGGAATGAGTACCGCCTTCTTTTCATTGCTTAATGCCAATCGTATTCTTAAAGATTGTCCTCGCCTTATGGCACCGGGGATTTCAGATGGGAAATGCATATCTACTTGGAAGCGCCCGTTTGTAACTTGGGTATATACTTTTTTGATGATTAATGAGTAGGTCTTGCCGTCTAATAGAAACGTTGCTTGTTGCCCCGTATGTATTCTTGAAATATAATTCTCATCAATATCAGCACGTACTTTAAAACCACTCAATACATCAACTTGTCCCAATCGTTCACCTTTGTTCTTAGATTGGCCTATTTGTGCATCTAATGATGTTAACTGTCCATTAACAGGAGCTCTGACAATTAAATCACCTACCTTTTTTCGCATTAATGCCAATGCATTTTGAGTTCTCATATAGGAGCTTTTAGATTGATTTTTTCCTAAGGTCCTGGCTAATGAATCTTGTTTTAAAACCTCTAAAGCCAGTTCCAATCGTTGTTGTTGATACCTATAATTGTTTTTTGTTTCAATAAACTCTTGACTACCGATTGCCTTTTCTTCAAAAAGAGATTTATGAAGCAGGTACATTCTACGAGCCTCAATAAATGCATTTTCCACTTCAGTTTTACGATGCAATTTGTTGATTGTATTTTCACGGGCAACATTTTCAGAAATTTGCATTTGAGTCAGTAAATTGTACACTGCAGTTTCTTGATTGAGTAAATTTAATTCCAAGTCGCTGTTCGAAAGACGCAATATGGGTTGCCCTTTTTCCATAACAACACCATCCTCCACAAATATCTCTTCTACTCGCCCTCCTTCTAATGCATCCAGATAAATTGTTGTTATTGGCATTACGTTTCCGTTTACTGGGATATTTTCTTGAAACGCCCCGGTTTTAACTGTACTGATAATGATACGTTCAGTATCAATATGCAATATTGATTTCCCTCCTAATGACATTGATATATATACTGCATATGAAATGAAGATAATCACACCAAAAGCAATGAGTATTTTTGTTCTGTTTATTTTTTTTGGAGGAATTCGTATATCCATAATTATAAATTTTCCTAATGTATATGTTATTATCATGCCAAAACCATATATCGCTGTTATTGTGGCATTTACGAATTATTTAAATATTTAATGTGTGCGTTTTTGATACAATTGATGTGCGATTAAGTGACAAGTTTTTTTATTGTAAAAAAAATATTTGAAACATTTTCTATGAATTGTATTATAAGCTACTTTTGCTCTTATGTTATTGAAAAATGCTTCCGTATTAGTTGTTGATGATGACTCTGACGTATTGATAGCAATAAAAATGCTGTTAAAACACAAAGTGAAAGAGGTTGTCATTGAGAGAAACCCAAACAATCTGAATTCAATTTTAAGTGCGCATAAATTTGATGTTGTTATTTTAGACATGAACTTTACTAGTGTCATAAATACAGGAAATGAAGGTATTTATTGGCTTACTAAGATTAGAGAACTAAACAAAGACCTTGCTGTTATTTTAATTACAGCCTATGGCGATATCGACTTAGCGATAAGGGCCCTCAAAAAAGGAGCTTCAGATTTTGTGGTGAAGCCGTGGGAAAATAAAAAACTATTAGAATCAATTACAGAAATTGTAGTCGATAAGAAATCACGTAAAGCACTTAAAAAGAGTAAACCACAGGTCAATGGCATGAAACTATTAGGGGAAAGTAGTAGCATGAAAGAAGTTTTTACTAAGATAAAAAAAATTGCACCTACTGACGCTAATATTTTGATTCTTGGAGAAAATGGAACAGGGAAAGACCTTATTGCAAGAGCCATACATGACAATTCATCTCGAAAAAATAAGCCTTTTATAAAAGTTGATGTAGGCGCATTAACATCATCGTTGTTTGAGAGTGAACTGTTTGGATATGTAAAAGGCGCCTTTACAGATGCAAAAGAGAGTAGACAAGGTCGGTTTGAAGCAGCAGATGGAGGCACTTTATTTCTTGATGAAATCGGAAATATTACTCTTCAACAACAAGCGCGATTGTTAACGGTACTTCAAAATAGACAAATAACACCTTTAGGTTCTAATACTGCTATTTCAGTGGATATTAGATTAATTTGTGCAACTAATTCAAGTCTCGAGGTTTTAGCAAATGAAGATAATTTTCGGAAAGATTTAATATATCGAATTAACACCGTAGAAATCGTTGTACCTTCTTTAAGAAATAGGGATAAGGATATTACGCTATTGGCAAAGCATTTTATTGAAGTGTATACCGAGAAATATTTTAAACCTCAAGTTTTGATTGATTCTAGTTTTATAAAAAAACTAGAGGCTCATTATTTTCCTGGAAATGTTCGTGAGCTTCAATATGCAATTGAGAGAGCTGTTATTATGATGGAGACCAATGTGTTGTATGCTCATGATTTAATGTTTTCTCCAATAGAAAATTATTCTGATACAAGACAAGTCAATGATTTAAAATTAGACACTGTAGAAAAGAATACCATAATAAAAGTGCTCGAAAAGAATAATGGGAACATTTCTAAATCTGCTAAAGAACTTGGTATAACCAGAACATCTCTCTATCGAAGATTAAATAAATATGGCTTATAAAACGTATAAATTATCGCTGTTACTCAGAATCTCTTCGATTTTCTTCTTGCTATTGATTTTGGTATTCGGTATTCTTACCTTAGATTTTAAGAGAAATACGTTATCATCTTTACTTAAGCTATCTCCAATTGTTCTAATTATAGCTTTCACTATACATGATCTTTTTACATTCATTTTTAGGAGACATAAAGCAATCCAATACTTTTTTCAATCTTTGAAGTACAATGATTTTTCGCAATGGTTTAATGAAAAATCTGGTCCTGAAGACATAAGAGAATTACATCAAGGTTTTAATCTAGTGAATCAAAAGATTAAGGAAATTAATAAGGACAGGGAAATACAGTACTTATATTTGGAAAAAATATTGGAATTGATTGAGACCGGTATTGTGGCTTATAATGTTCATACTGGTGATGTTATATGGATTAATGAATCCTTTAAAGATCTTTTAAATATACCTACTCTAAAGAACATTCAATTTTTAAAAAAGAGAAGTGAAAACAACTTTAAGACTGTTTTTGAAGCATTGCATACTAATGGGAGTACTATCAGTATAGATACAGAAAAGCATAAAACGAAACTATTAATTTCGACCAGTCATTTTCAATTGAATAATGAAGAGTTTAAGTTAATTGTGTTGCAAAATATTGATAACACCCTAAATCAAAATCAATCTCAAGCATGGAATAAGTTATTGCATATCATGACACATGAAATCATGAATTCAATTGCTCCAATTTCTTCTTTAGCTGAAACTTTGCGGGGTGAAATTAAACTGAGTATAGAAGATCCTGAGAATCATACTTTAAATTCGAAAGATCTTTACTTAAGTATGAATAGTATACAAAAACGAAGTAAAGGCTTGTTGAATTTTTCAAAATCTTATCGTGGACTTAATAAAATTACCAAAATACATCCAAGTAAGGTTTATGTAAGAGATTTGTTTGACGGAATTCATAATCTCTTAAGAACCTCCTTTAAAAGTAAAGGTATTGATTTGCAATTTGCAATAGACAGTCAGAAATTTCAGATTTATATGGATGCAGTTCTCATTGAGCAAGTATTAATTAACATCATAATGAATAGTGTAGACGCTTGTTTGGAAACGAAGAAGCCTGTAATTGCCGTTTCAGCAAAGACAAACTTCAATGGGGCTCCAATGATTATAGTTACTGATAATGGAAGAGGAATTTCTGAAGAGCTAGTAGATAAAATATTCATCCCTTTTTTTAGTTCGAAAAAAAATGGGAGTGGGATTGGCTTGACTTTATGTCAGCAAATAATGTTTCTTCACAAGGGTACAATTCAAG
>JBELGW010000069.1:0-8506 GCA_042091715.1 Polaribacter sp.
TCCTAAATTTTTATAGGCATGTGAAAATATTTCTGCATTGGAGTAACTATTCTCGTTACACAAAGCCACAGTGGGTTTTGTATTCACTGATAAAATTGCGCGCTCGTTAAAAGGGTAGTTCCCTTTGAACTTTTTATTCTCTTTCTGTAAATTAGCAACCGCTCCTCTTGGCACTGTGTAGGCATGTTGATCAACATTCAATACAGCCATTAAACGATCCGTGGTCCAGCCACCACCATTGTATCGAACATCAATGACAATTCCTTTTTTACCATATCCACTAGCTTTCAACTCGCGTTCAAAACTTTCGAAACTTGGTGCATCCATACCTCTAATATGAATATACCCTAGCTGTCCTTTTGAATATGTTTTCACCAATGCTCTTCGAGAGGCCACCCATGCTTTATATTGCAATGTTCTCAAAGAACCCGAAGTTCGTACCACAACATCTTTTCCATCACTTTTGGTTAATAACACCTCTTCACCTCTGGAATTTTTTAGCAAACTGTAAAAATTCGTATTTTTCGTTATCGGTTTTCCATTCACTGCAGTGATCACATCTCCAACGTTTAAGTCTACTTTTGATTTGTTTGCTACTGAGTTTTTAAGGACATATTCAACTTGAACTCCCTTAGAGATATTTTTTACCTCAACGCCTAACAAGCCAATATTATCATTGTTTGTGCGTTCGGGGTTTCCTGCTCGGTATCCCATATGACTCGCATTTAACTGACCTAACAACAAATTAAATACAAAGCTGTAATCTTGTTCTGTACTCGCTTTTAATGCTAATGGTTTGTATTTTTTCACCAGAGACTTCCAATTGTAGTCATGAAAATTAGGATCATAGAATCCCATGGTCAGCACACGCGTACCTTCTTCGTAGACTTGTTCATTCATCGCCACAAAATCTTCTTTGTATTTTGCTACATGCGGTAAAGAAGTAATTTTATCTCCTTTCGGGTTCAATTCTTTTAAACGACCTCCTGAAGTAAAATAAAAGGTATCATTTATAGCCGCAACGTTTCCTACTCTTGAAGTTCCTTTGATGGCTTTAGGACTACTACCATCTAATTTGATTTTAAAGAAGCTTCTGTTATTTGTGGAAGGATCTGTTGCTGAATAATACACATATTTACTATCGGGGCTAAACATACCTCCATATTCATCGTCTGGTAATCTGGTAATTCTCGTGAGTCTATCAAAAATTCGTTCGCTATCAATAGACACCTTAACCTGCTTCTTTTTCTTACTTTTTACAGCCTCTTTTTCCAGATAATAGTCGCCATTTTCTCTATCAGTTCTCGAGCGTTCCCAATCTTCCTTTTTGAGCCAAACCATCCAAACATCATAATCGATTCCTCCTCTGTTTCCACTTCTGTTAGAAGCAAATGCTAATTTTTTACCATCCGGACTCCAAACTGGAGCTCTGTCACTTCTTGGGTGCATAGAAACGTTAAACTTGTTGTTTGGATTCGCTACGGATTGAATAAAAATTTCACTATCAAAGTTCAAGTCTTCCTGAGAATAGGCGATATACTTGCTGTCTGGACTCCAACTTACATCTTCTGCTGCGGCCCAACCTGATGTATATGCTTTGCTCTTTGATAAAGCTCCTTCTTTTACATCAGCCATCATTAAGTTTCCTCTACCCACTCTGTATACTAGTTTTTTGTGATCTGGAGAGACCAAAACATCATACACATCTTCTTTACTCTTTGTGAGTTTTGTAGTTGAAATGGTTAGACTTCTATCCAATCCTACTAAGGTGTCTTTAGAAACTGCTTTGTATATTTCATTATGGCCATCTCTATCTGAAACAAACAACAGCGTTGTATCACTAATCCATTGTGGATTTCTATCTCTGTAGGCATGCTTACTTACATTATTCGCCTTTTTTCTATCCTTGTTGTTTTGCTTGACAAAAATTTCACCATTAATTTCGAAGGCCATTAATTTCCCGTTGGGTGAAACATCAAAATCCGAGATGCCTGAGGTTGTAGAAACTTCTTTTTCGGTTTCAAATTTGCTGTCTGATGCGATGGTTAAGTTGATCTTCTTTGTCTGTCCCTTGTGTATTTGATAGAGATTAAAAAGCGTTGTGTAGATTATAGTTCCTTGGTCGCTTACAGAAAAGGAAACAATACCATTTTTGGTGTGGTTCGTCATCTTTTTAGCAGTGCCTCGTAGGGAACCATCTGTATTTATCGCTTGCTGATAGATGTTGTAACGACCACTTTGAGCTCCTATATAATGCAAATTACCAGCTGCATCCCATAAAGGTGAATGCTCATTCTTTTCTGAGGAGGTTACTTGAAAATACTTTTCTGATTTTATGTTATAAATCCACACGTCTCTTTGGGCTGAACCGGAATAATCTTCTCTAGAAATTTTACAAGCCCCTTTCACAAAGGCGACCAAATTCCCATCAGGAGAAACCGTTGCCATGCTTCCTAAAGCTGTTATAAACCTTTGCGGAGTTCCGCCATTGGCGTTTACATGATAGGTTTGCTCATCCCATTCAGGTCCTTTTAAAACCCTAGAGGTTGCAAATACAATGTCGTTAGAAGAGGTCCAATCATACGGGGTATCTCCTGTTGGATAATAGGTTACTTGTTTAGGGATTCCTCCATTTTTAGAAATCGTAAAAACATTATTCGCTCCTTTTCTATTCGAAGAAAAGGCGAGTTTCTCTCCAGTAGGATTCCAAACTGGGTTGCTCTCATACCCTTCGTGGATGGTTAACCGTTTTGTTTGCTGTGTATTGAAGTTGTACGTCCAAATATCTCCTTGATAAGAAAAAGCCATTTCTTGGGCGTTTGGACTAATTCGAGGCATTCGAATTAGGGAGTTTTGTGCTGAAAGCAATCCTGTTAGCAGCACAAAAAACACGATAGGCAATTTTGTTTTCATAAGTTGTAAATGTTCTGAGTTAATTTGATTGGGGAAATTAGAAAAATATAGATAAGCAATGTGTTAAATTCATCAGAAATGTTTGCCATCGCTTTAGATAATGCGAGCGTGAAACTGCATTCCGTCTGTTTATAGAGTAATGCTGCGAGGGACCATGCAACCTATGCCATTGTGGTGGAATTGTTTGTTTAGAACTGTTTGAAATGGCACGGATTGCAAATCCGCACCATTAGGAACCATATTGGAGTTGTAATGCACTATGAATCGCTTTTTTACAGATTAGTTCTCCAGTTGAATCAGATCAATTTGGCTTTCTTTTACCTTTTCATTGAGCAGTTGTACGTCTTTATCAAAAATGTCGTATAATTTTGTCATTTCGGTATCGATGTCTTTCGTGATCGCTTTCTTAAAAGCAATTGCTTGATCAGTAGGTCTATAACTTCCAATTCTCGTGAGCGAGTTTAAATGCGCAAGTTTGTTGTTCAGTCGAATAGGAAAGTTCAATGGGTCTTGTCCACTTTTACTTTTTGTTTGGTACAACGTCCTTTCTATGGTGGTTACTTTTTCTACCAATTGGTCTGCAAAATCTAATAACTTGGCGTGTTTCTTTTTATCTTTTATTGAATTTTTTAGCGTAGAAATCTGAGCCTTTATTTTTTTAATATTGAGCAAGCCATTATGAATTTCTGTCACTTTTTCATTAATGTCATTGATAAAATGAAATTGCAGTCTCATGTCTTCAAGAGACGTTTCAGAAACAGGGTTTTTTAGAATTGTAAAAGGTTTTTCGATGGTCGTTTTATTCGCTGTAATGCGAACAGTATACTCTCCAGGTAATGCCATAGGGCCGTTTAATGAAGCCCACCATAAAATCATTCCTTTCACTTTTTTTGCAGCTGGATACATCATGTCCCAATAAAACACATTGCTTCCTTTTTTTACCGCCAATTGCTTTTCGTGCTTTTCTGTATTTGGATGATTGCTAAATGTTTGAATCAATTTTTTATTCGCATCGTACATAGACAAAAAGACAGTATCTTTTTTCACAAACTCATTCACGTTGAAATAAATGGCTACGCCACCTGGATGATTCGTTCCATTGGTTTTAGAGGTGCTTCCTCTTCCTCCAGCTAATTGATAGCTCGCTTTAGGAGAAAACAACGTTACTTTTTCTTTAGCAGTACTTTTTGCTATTTGGTGGAGTGGTGTTAAGTCGTCAATTAACCAAAACGATCTCCCTTGTGTGGCTGCAATTAAATTATCATTTTTTATGGCCAAGTCAGTGATAGGCACAATGGGTAAGTTTAACTGAAACTTCTCCCAATTTTCTCCATCGTTAAAAGAAATATACATTCCACGTTCTGTACCTGCGTAGAGCAACCCTTTCCTTTTTGGATCTGCTCTAAGTGCTCTTGTGAAATCTTCGTTTCCAATTCCTTTTACTACTAATTTCCATGTTTTTCCATAATTCTCAGTTTTATAAATATAGGGCTTGTAGTCTCCTAATTTATAACGAGTACCCACCACATATACACTTCCTTTCTGAAATGGATTCACCTCAATGGCATTGATCATCATCCACTCTGGCATTTTTTTAGGAGTTACATTGTTCCAATTTTTACCATCTCTTGTGAGGTGTATCAGTCCATCGTCAGAACCTGTCCAAATTACATTCTTCTCCGTTGGAGATTCTGCTACAGCGAAAATGGTTCCATAATATTCTACTCCAGTATTATCTTTAGTGATCGGGCCCCCAGAAGGGCCTAATGTTTTTGGGTCATTTCTCGTTAAATCCGGACTTATAATCTCCCAAGATTGTCCTTCATTATACGTTACATGCAAATGATTTGATGCAGCATATAGTTTGTTTTTTTGATGTGGAGAAAATAGAATTGGAAAATTCCATTGAAAACGGTATTTAAAATCTTCTGCTCCATGCCCCATAGGGTCATCCGGCCAAACATTAATGGCTCTTGTTTCTCCAGTTGTATGATTTTGTCTCGTTAATAATCCACCATAACTACCTCCATACACAATGTCATTATTTGTTGGGTCAACAGCGATATGAGCACTTTCTCCACCCGCAGTAGCTTCCCAATCTTTATCCGTAATAAATCTTCCTTGTGTTCTGTGAGAAATTCTTACCGTAGAGTTGTCTTGTTGAGCACCATAAATTCTATACGGAAAATGATTGTCAGTTGTTACTCGATAAAATTGTGATGTAGGCTGGTTGTGATAGGTGCTCCAATTGATTCCTGCATCAAAAGAAATTTGGGCACCACCATCATCTCCAATAATCATGCGTTGATTGTCTTCGGGAGCAATCCATAAATCATGATGATCACCATGTGGAGCACTAAACGTTTTGTAGGTTTTGCCTCCATCAGTAGATTTGTGATAGCGAACATTTAAAACATAGATGCTGTTTTCATCTTTTGTATCTGCATACAATCGTGTGTAATACCAAGCTCTTTGTCTTAGTTTACGTTGGCTGTTTATTAATTTCCAAGTTTTACCTGCATCTTCAGATTTATAAACGCCTCCTTTTTTGTTTTCAACCAATAACCAAACAAAATCAGAATTTACAGGAGAAACCGTAATTCCGCTGATTCCCCAAATGCCTCCAGGTAATCCTTCGTTTTTAGAAATGTTTGTCCAATTTTCACCCCCATCAATACTTTTCCATACAGCAGAACCATTTCCTCCACTTGATAAACTGTAGGGAGTTCTTCTCACATTCCATGTAGTAGCATATAAAATACGCGCATTATTTGGGTCAATGATTAAATCAACAACACCAGCATCTTTATTTGCAAACAAAACTTTCTTCCAAGTAGTTCCTCCATCAACTGATTTATAAACACCGCGCTCTTCTGAAGATTTGTATAAGTCTCCTAGCACACCTGCATACACGATGTCTGGATTTTTGGGATGAATTCGAATTCTGGGAATGTGTCGAGAGTTGGGCAGTCCCATATGTTTCCATGTTTTACCAGCATCTACAGTTTTCCATATCCCATCTCCTGAAGAAACGTTCCCTCTGACGGTTTTTTCGCCATTACCAACATACATGACATTATGATCCCATTCACTTACTGCTATTGCACCAACAGATCCACCAAAAAAACCATCTGAAATATTCGACCAAGAATTTCCTGCATCTGTCGTTTTCCATATCCCACCTCCAGTAGACCCCATGTAAAATAAATTTGCTTTGCCTGAAACTCCAGTTACAGCTGCACTTCTTCCTCCTCTAAAGGGACCAATATTTCGCCATGTAATTGCGCTATAATTTTCTTTAGAAAATTGGGAGGTATTATTTTGAGCATGAACTTTTTGGCTTTCAGTAAATAGAAGTATTGCTACGAATAGTACTAGTTTTTTCATAGGTAGTTGGTTTAATTATAGTCTTTAAAAGTACGAAATTTTAATAAAATAGAACTTTAAAAATTAAATTCGAGTGAAAGAGTTTTAGATCCTTGCTAAAGCATAAAAAAGCTCCATAAAAGGAGCTTTTTTATGCTTGTGTTCTTTTTTAAGGGCTTGTTTCACGATTACCGATGTTACCAATAGAGCTTTTATTCACGCGTAAATATTTTTCTTTTTCTTGAATTATAACATTTATTTTTTTTATCCAGAGTAAATTTACAGGTCTATAAATTCCTTAAACTTACTCAATTTCCGATTCTTATTTTTTCACCAGACTTAAATTCCGATGTAATTTCATCACGTTCTGTTTAGCGGTTTTTAGAGAATTCCGAACAGAAATTAAGTCAGATTTTGGAAATAATTGAGTAAATCAGAAGTACTACTGCTATTTTAGATTTCGTTCCTTTAAAAGGCTTTCTATTTCTTCTTTTTTATATTTTTTCTTAGTTGCTATTTTATAGACTCCATATAAAAGTATAATACCAAAAAAGAAACTAAAGTTACCTTCAGTAATACTGTAAATTAAAATTCCAATTAAAATACCAATAAGTGTAGCATCTATAATATTAGTCGATTTCAATTTTTTCGCCTCTTTTACTAACTCCTCCTTTGTTAATTCTTCAAGTTTGTTTTGTTCCATATTTTATTGAAAATTTATTTTCGTTAGTCTTGATTTTCCATTATTGGCAGTGTATTGGTGTATGTTCTCGTTGCGATGTTTAAGTATGTAATTTAGTAAATAATTCACAAGTAGAGAGTCCGCTAGAACTTTCGCAAGTAAACATTTACTAGCAATGAATTCTGCACGGTGTTGTCTGTAGATATCTTTTTAACTTTTCCAATATATTTCTGATACGAAAATATAATTCGATTTATTCTCTAAAAGAAAGGTAAGTTCATCTTTTTCTTTCAGTTTATTTATTGAAATAATGTTATTTGATGAAACTTTATTAATTAAAAATTCTTTTGCTTCAACCGTGTATAATTCCTCAATCATATTGCTGAATTTGTAATCTTGCACATTAAATAGCGGCAATTCTTCCATTGGCTGATATTCCAATTTATACATTGCCTGATACAGGAACTCAGTAATTGATATGGTTTTGTCTGCTGACATAACAATATCTAAATGAAAGTTACCCTCATATGGAATTTCAATAATTTTTGAAAATTGAATTTCTTCCTTTTCTTTAATTTTATTTTCAATCTGTTCAATCTCCTCAAAATTGCCTTTCTCAGATAACTTTTTATAAAGTTCAATCGTATTTTTTAAGTTCATCATTGAATTATAAATTATTTGATTAGCTGTTTTCAGGTGTTTTTTCGAATTACCGCCAACGTATGTCAGCTAAACTGCGTTTTAATCCAGTTTAGGTGGTGTTTTGTTTAGTTTTTTTTAAATTTCTGACATTAATTTTTCAGAATCCCATACTGTCGCAAATTCTTCATTCAAATTAGCAAGAGTCGTTAAATGAATAGTTTCAGAATCATATTTTTCTCCATTAACTCCAATTCTGTCAAAAGTTGCAGTGGCATCCGAAATCAGATAAGTTTTGTATCCAAAATTTCCAGACATCCGAGTTGTAGTTGATACACAATGGTTTGTTGTTAATCCAACAATAACAAGAGTATCAATATTTAAATTATCCAATTGCTCTTTTAACTCAGTACCGATAAAAGCACTATTAACATCTTTCGTAATTATCGGTTCGTTTTTTATTGGTAATACATTGTCATTGAATTCAAATCCCTTGTTAGATTGGTTTAATTTGGAGTTTAAATTCTTTGAGCTATGCCTAATATGAAATAATGGTAAATTTAATTCTCTCCATTTCGCTAAAATTTTACTACAAATGGACTCGGCGTTCTTATTATTCCTATTTCCTCCCCAATCATCTTCGTCTAAAAATGCTTTTTGTACATCTATCAATATTAATGCTGGTCTTTTATTCCTTAATTTCATTCTTAGTTTCTCTTAAATACAACGTTTTGGCTAAGCTGTGTTTTAATGCAGTTTAGGTGTTGTGCCTGTTTCACAACTCCTTGTAAAGTTAGTTGTTTTTTGTGTTTTTAATCATGCAGGAAAGAAAAATGATCAAGAAAAGATCCTCAATCAATTCCGATTGAGTGATCGGGTTCCAAAAGAGAACTTTTACAGACGTTT
>JBELGW010000070.1:0-8230 GCA_042091715.1 Polaribacter sp.
ATGGTTTCATATAAAAAGGCGCCACAGGCCACAGATACATTCAGTGATTCAATAGCTCCTAAAAGTGGCAATTTGGCTTTGTGATCTACCATTTTTAAAACAGATGGATTGACACCTCTGTGTTCTGACCCCATGATAATTGCCAGCGGTTGCTTACAGTCAATAGCATACACATGGTTGTCGGTTTTTTCGGTAGCCGCTACTGTTTTGATGTCAGCTGCTTGGAGTATGTAGAGCGCATCTTTGATGTGATCTACTTTGCAAATAGGAACTTTAAAGGCGGCGCCAGCAGAGGT
Source organism: Polaribacter sp. (assembly GCA_042091715.1). Lineage (GTDB taxonomy): Bacteria > Bacteroidota > Bacteroidia > Flavobacteriales > Flavobacteriaceae > Polaribacter. Next base: position 297 of record JBELGW010000070.1, read on the forward strand.
TTTAATAGTTTCTGCATTGACAGGAGCACTTCCGTTTTTTTGAACAATGATGCCATGCACCCCGGTACATTCTGCAGTACGTATAATGGCTCCAAAGTTACGTACATCAGATAATTGATCTAAGACTAAAAACAAGGGAACTTCTTCGGTAGCCAATGTTTTTTCGATAAGTGCATCCAAGTCGTGAAATGCGACAGGAGATATTTGTGCAACGGCACCTTGATGGTTTTTATGTTTAGATAAGCGGTCTAATTTTTCTACAGGAACCATGCTTGTGGTGAGTCCTTCTTTTTTTATCAGACCATTCAATTCAGAGAACAGATTGCCTTTCAAGTCTTTTTGCAAGTAAACCTTACTAATCGTACTTCCACTATTGATGGCTTCGATAATTGCTCTAATTCCAAAAATGACTGTTGTTGTATGTTCCATGCTGCAAATGTAGGGATATAAAATGCCATATGAAAATTGATTTGGGCATGTTCGAGTTATCTTTCTGATGTGCTATAGTGTACTGGATAGTTTTTAGGAATACGGATTGTTATTGGTTGTTTGTCTCGCCGCTTAAATACAGTCTTACCAACCATACTCATTGCTTGTGAATTTATGAAGTTGTATTCATTGCGCTGAGAGAGTTGGTTTACCAATGCTGATGTAATGCTGATGATAGTAGCATTTTGAGATAGTTTTTTCCCTTCAACATCCATAAGAATGATGTTGTAAGATGGCAATATATTAGCAGAACCTGTATTGATTAGATTTTTTTTATGTTCGTATTTAGTACCATCTATTTCTATATACATTGATTCATCGAGATGTTTCAGTTCTAGATGGTCATATTGCAGTGTAATGATTTTTCCTGTAATGGTTCTATCCTCAGTGTCATTTTTGTTACATGCGCTTATTAGAATCAATAAAAAGCATAAACAGGAGTATTTTAAGGTTGTGATTTTCATATTCAGTAATGTTAAAAAAAGAAGCCTGTAAGTGAAACTTACAGGCTTAATGTATTAAGATAAGCTTCGTTTAATTCTTCCAAGAATTAGATCCATCAGCAGTACCAGCCTGACTTGCGTTTTGTGCGCCTCCAAAAGAGTATAAAGCATCACCAGTAATTTCTAACTCCGTTCCAGGAACAGGATAGTTTAGTGGGGTACCCGCTTGTAATAGGTCATGACGTCTCATCAAGAACCATTGCGTACCAATTGTAGTAGCTAAATCTAGTTCAACTGAATACTCATAGTGCAATGCATACTTTACAGCTGCATCAGTACTAGCGGTAGTCATACCTCCTTTAGTGAAACGTGCTGATGAGTTCAATACTGCAGCTGCGGCTGCGGCTCCTGATAAGTGGTACGTTGCTTCTGCTTTGATATATTCTAATTCTTCAATATGAAATATATCTGTAGACAATCCAGCAAGAGTACCTCTATCATTTCCTGTGAAAAATCTTTCGTTTTTGTAGTTTGTAAACAATTCACGTCCTCTAGATTCTCTTAAGTATCCAAAATCACTAGCATATTTAAAATAAATTAACCTAGGATCAGTACCGGTAGCTGGATCCAAAATTACATCTGGATCAGTTGGATAATCCTTTGGATATGTTGTGTCTAAAAATTGCAATACTTTTATATCCGTAGGCAAGTAACCCGCTCCACTACCTAAGGTGTAAGTAGACCAATCTTGCATGTTGTTATAGAATTGATAACCACCGTCTGTAGGCGGGTTGAAATCACTTGTAATTCCAGCATTTGCTTTTGCTAAGACTTTAGCATAGTCTACATCTGCAGCCTCTGCAGCAGTTCTTGGTGTACTGATAAGAATCTTAGCAATAAAAGAGTTTGCTAGCTTGTTAAAAGTACTTTTGTTGAGGTTATAACCTTCGTACAACTGAAATTCATAATCTGTTATTGAACTAGCAAGAGTCATACTCTTTTCAATGTTCTCAATACCTGCTGCAGTAACAGTATTATAGTCAGAAAATTCTAAAGCAGCAATTTCGGAATCAATATTTACAATATATGCCTGATCATAGATTAATCCCAAGTATCCTTGCGCTAATCCTTTTACAAAATAAGCGGTAGCCAACATAGAAGGTGCTTTATCTACTCCGTCAATAATCATTTCAGCTCCTTTACCCTCTACTAAATCGATAATGGTATTTGCACTAAAGATATAATTATTCAATGCAGACCAATCGCTTCCTACAGAATATTGTAAATTGGAGTTTGTAGGACTGTTGTTAATTTGTAGTCTCGGCTGGTCGGCAAAACTCCAAAAACCGCGCGAAGCATTGGTTGTTGACGTTTGATCTGCCATCAGATTGTAATAGATACCTGAAAAACCAATTAACCTTTTAAATAAATTTGTTGAGGCCCCATTAATCAATGACTCAACATCACTAGAATTTGATAATGCCTGTTCTCTATCTGGTGCGTTTGTGTTTTCTACTTCTAAACTTTCACAGCTCGTGAAAACTAAGGAGAGAGCGACAACAACCACCAATGTTTTTAATATTTGTTTCATGTTGTTTTATTTTTAAAATTTAATTTGTACTGAAAAAGTATACGTTCTAAAGTTTGGATAAGCGAACTCGTCCAGTCTAAAGTTAGTTGGGTTGGTGTTGATTGCAACTTCTGGATCCCATCCTGAATAGTCAGTAAAGGTAAATAAATTTCTACCCGCTAAAGAAAATCGTACACTATCTATAAATGTTGAAGCTATTTTATCTCCGTCTAAGGTATAGTCTAATGCTATTTCGCGAATTTTCACGAAGGTTCCATCTTCTACAAAGGCATCAGTTGGGTCAGATTTATTATACAACTGGCTTGCATAATTCATGTGCGTAGCGTTTGCTCCGAATGCTTGCAAATCAGAGTGTCTTTCGTTAAAGTATAGCAATTGCTTAGTGTAGTTGTAGATGTCACCACCCTGTTGCCAATCAGCTAAGATATAAAGTCCGAAATCTTTGTATTTTAACGATGTAGAGAAACCTACATTGAAATCAGGGTTTGTATTTCCAATTGAACCTACTGCATTTGTACTTGAATCTGTGTCGTACATCAATAATGGGTCTTCATCAGCAGTTCCAATTGTAGACGTTTTTACTACGTGGCCATATTGATTTACACTGTAATCAGCAATTGTACCGCCACCTGTACCGTTCAATACAGCTCCAGAATCATCTACAGACAAGTCATTTACTGATTTTGCTAGCATGTTTCCATACATGGTTCCATATGGTAAACCTTCTTCTACTCTAAAAATATCAACAGCACCTAGACCACCTCTTGTGAAAGGAGCAACTCCATTTAAATCAGTAATCTCTTGTGTTCCTGTGTCATAGTTTATGGTAAAGTCCCAATTGAAGTTGTCAGTTTTCATAATGTTTCCAGAAAGAGAAACTTCAAAATAGTTACTTTGGATCTCTCCAATATTTCTCCACTGAGAACTAAATCCAAGAACTCCTGATAGTGGAACACGAATCATCGCGTCTTGAGTTGTTGTATTTGAATAATTTACCTCTAAAGAATATTTACTTAGGAAATCCAAGTTCAATCCTACTTCTAATTCAGCAGATACAGATGGTTTTAGGTCTTTATTTCCTAATGCTCCTGGTGAAATTGAATTTTGACTAACACTATATGTTTCATATTGAGCGCTAAATGAAGGAGGTCTTTGACCAGATGTTCCATATGCAGCTCTAATCTTGAACTCATCGATATGTTTGATTTTTACATCTTCTGATAGTCTATAAGCGATAGATCCTCTACCGTAGTATTTGATACGTTCGTTTTCTCCAAATAAAGAAGATTCATCTCTTCGTACTAGTCCATTTACGATGATCTTATCTTTATAGTCTAAATCAGCATTTAAGAAGTAGTTTCTTGCAATCTCTTTTTGAAAGTATGAACTTTGATTTCTGTTATCTAAAGGTGTATTTTGAATGGTATTTACACCATTTGCGATAAAATCGTATCCTCCAGCAGAAAGTGATTTATATTGTCTGTTCTCAAAAAGATATTTAGCACTCACAGCTAAGTTTAAATCACCAAAATCTTTAAAGTAGTTTGCTTGCAAAGAAGTTACTGCAGTTTTTGATGCTGTTTCTTGACGTTGAATATTACCATTGTTTAATGTCGGGCTCGGTACAGGAGTAATATATCCTTTAGGTGTAAAGGAATATCCCTCAGATACAGTTTGGTCTAGAGACTGAGCAGCACTCATACTAAAGTTATCATTAATTTTGTAAGCTAAATCAACGCCTAATAACATTCTTTGAGACTTGAATGTGCTAATTTGTTCTTGTTGCGTATATAACGGGTTCTGAAAGTTAGAGCCTTGTACACCATATCCAGATGGAGTGTTTGAATATTTACCATCCTCTGTTTTTTCGGTTAAATCAATAAACGGTTCAGCAACTAATGCGCTGTAGAATACATTTGATCCTTGACCACCTTCTCCAATTCTAGGACCTCTAGTGTCTGTTAAAGCTCCATTAAATTTTGCTGTAAGTTGATCCGTAGCTTTTACTTCGAAATTTGTTCTAAACGTGTTTCTGATGTATTGATCAACCGGCTCAAGAACTCCACCTTGTTCAAGGTTTTGTGCTGAAACGTAATATTTCATAGCGTCATTAGAACCACTTAAAGAGATTGTATTTGTTGCAACCGGTTGGTTTGTGAAAATATTAGCAACATTGTTTATGCTTGGAGTTAAATAAGGATTGTCAAAAATTTGATCTGTATCTAATATTCTGTTCCCAGTACTTAGGTCGAATCCGAAGTTACTTGTGTCAGGAGTAGTTGGGTCATTATCCCAATCACCATTACGAACACCTAATGCATCATTTTTATAACCGTGCACCGAAGATGTTGGGTAATCTCTTACGATCTCAGAAATACCATATTCACTTTTGAAGTTAACAGATAATTTTCCTGATCCTTTTTTAGTAATAATCTGAATTACACCATTTCCTGCAAGTGAACCATATAAAGATGCTGCAGCAGCTCCTTTAATCACCTCAATACTTTTGATATCTTCAACAGCGATGTCCTTTAGAGAACCAGAAGTGATAATTCCATCAACAATAATTAAAGGAGATTGGCTTCCTGAAATAGATGTTGACCCTCTAAGCCTAATTGAAGCAGCAGAAGAAGGGTTTCCTGACGGCTGTACAATACGAACACCGGCTACTTTACCTCTCAATGCATTCGCTGCATCTGTTGCTGGCACAGTTTGAAGACTTTCTGTATCTACTTTCGCAAGAGAGAATCCAAGTTTTTTAGTTGAAGTTCCTACAGCAACTCCTGTTACTACAACTTCATCTAGTAAATTTGCATCTTCTTTCAAAGTTACATTGATGGTGTTTGAAGATCCAACTGTTCGATCTACTGAAGTATACCCTAAGTAGCTAAATGTTAAAACACTCCCATTACTCGCTTTGATAGAGTAGTTTCCATCAAAATCTGTTTCTGTCCCTGTTTTTGTGCCTTTGATGACGATACTTACTCCCGGAAGAGCCCCGTTTTCATCTACCACTTTACCAGTAACAGTTTTTTCTTGTGCAAATGAGACTTGCACAATTAACGCTAGTAAAAGCGTTAAAATTCCATTAAACTTTGTTTTCATTGTATAATTATTTGAATTAATTGTGTCAAAAATCTTAAATAAAAGTTAATTACACAACTAAATCTCGTTAAAATCTTAAATAAATCTAAAGAAATGTTATTGTTATCTTATTATTGGATCGATTCTGTTAAAGAAATTATAAAATATTTGGATTGCGAATGAGCTATTTCGAATTGTTTTAATTTCTAATTTTTCGTTATTTTGTGTTAAAATAGTGTGATAATTTTAATGGCTACAATGGGTGATGAAAATGGTGTTTTGAATTCTGAGGTGTTGAGAACATATGCTACATTAAATAGGTTGTTGTTTCTCTGGAATTGATATCCTAATCCAATAGAGCTTAATATTTCATTGTTTCCTAAGATATGGAATAAACCAAGGTCGTGGATGGTAAAGATTGAAGTTTTTTGCGAGGCTCTGAAACGAAATTCTGAATTAAATATAGTGCATGAATTAGATAGGATTGAATTTTCTTGATACCCTCGAATACTCATCATACCTCCTGAACGGAAAAGTTCATTCTCTAATTCAGAGTTGTTACTCGTAAGTTTTGTAATATTTTTCAGCGCCAGTGATAGTTTGTTGGAGAGACGAAAGGTAGAATTTATGATGGCATCTAATTGATAGGTGATTCTTTGGTTGTTTGTTTTTCTTGTATTTCGTGTAAGTGTTGTAGTGGCTTTGAGTTTTTGGTTGATGGAGGTGTATAAGAATCCTAGTCCGAAACTTGTTTTTTGAAAGGATTGAGTATTGTTTGCTGTTTTGTTGGTGTTCGAAGTTTCTTTAGCTGCAGTAGCGTGTATACTTATTTGATTGCTTATTGGGTGTGCGATGTTCAATGTTGCTTTTGCATTGTTATAAAGAGAGTCGTTTTTGTATAGGTTAAAGGTAGCGCTTGGCGTTAGTTTTGTGTTAAATATATAAGGAATGGTAGCTGCAAGGTTGAGCTCTTGTTTTTTGTTGTTGCTGGCCCAATTCATCTCAAGGTCCTCGCCATGGTGGAAGGCATTTTTAAGTTGAAGGTCTATGGTTCCCCGAAGTTGTATCTTTTTGTTTTCAGTCGCAAAGTTTAAAAGGCCGTTGAAGGAACTGTTTTTTTTGGGTGTTAAAAATAGGTATACAAGAGTAGAGTCTTTTGTAAAAAGCAGTTGAGGCGCTTTCAATTCTTTAACAAATTCGAGTTGCTTGCTTTTTCTGGATATTTCTTTCAGTGTTTCAGGGGAGATGAGCTGTTTCCTATTGCTTTTGTAATAGTGTTCTAGAAATGATTTTGGGAATTTGTCGTACCCTTTTACAGAAATGCTGCTGATGCTGCGTTTTTTATCTCTGTCAATACGCATGTGGGCTTTGAGTAGATTAGATGTGATGTGTATCTGCGAAAGTCTTACTTTAGAGAAGGTTTCTCCTTGGTTTACCAGTGCTTCGTGAATGGTGTTGAGTGTTTTTTTGATGTGCCCTACAGGAAGTGTGATCGAGTCATTAGTGTAAATAAGGTCAGGATGTACTGATTTGATAAATGGAAAGTCCGTTGCTGCTACATGTAATTTTGCAATGCTTATTCTCTTGCCGAGTTTGAGGTGTACATGGTAGTGATTATTTTCAATGCTAAGACTGTCTTGGGTCAAAGTTAGGTATCCCATTTCTTTAAATAATTCTAAGAGACTGTCTTTGGTTTGTAGAAGCTGTGTTTTTGAATGGAATACGGTTCGGTGTTTTATTTTTGAAATGTGCCTGTTTTCTGTTGCAGAAATCCCTTTGAGGTATAGTTTATAGGTGGCGCTTTTCTGTCCCCAAAACAATGAAGGAATTAGGCAGGTAATAATTAAGGTATAAATGCGATTCAATTGTTTTTGCAAAACAGCTATTTTATCGTGGTAAAAATAGGTCGATTTTCATGGAAAACAGCATTTAAAGTGTCTCTTCTAAAAAATAACTTCCTGATATTTGAATAATTAGAAATAAATCGTACATTTGCACACTCTTAAAAAGAGACAAATAAGAATTAAAAACGAAATTATTAACAATTTAGTATGCCAACGATACAGCAATTAGTACGTAAAGGAAGAACCAAAATAACTAAGAAGAGTAAATCGGCTGCTTTGAAATCATGTCCTCAAAGAAGAGGGGTATGTACACGTGTTTATACGACAACACCTAAGAAACCTAACTCTGCGATGCGTAAAGTAGCCAGAGTAAGATTGACCAATGGTAATGAGATAAATGCATACATTCCTGGAGAAGGACACAATTTGCAAGAGCACTCGATAGTATTAGTTAGAGGTGGAAGGGTAAAAGATTTGCCAGGA
>JBELGW010000071.1:0-8181 GCA_042091715.1 Polaribacter sp.
AAATCATAAAACCAAGTAGAAGTATATTGCTACTTTGTAATCACAAATAGCCCCCCATCAAAAAAACCTCACAACTCATTTAATGCCAGACAATTCCCATGTAAGGGATAATGATACATATAAATGTTTCGTAAGAAGCATGGGTTTTTACATTGTCTAATCTACGTCTAAGAGTGTTCCTCCATATGCAGGCTCAATCATATTCAAACTGCAGTTTTCTAGCATACCTATTTCGTTAAAATTGAAATAACTCACTTTGTCAAGTATGCTTTTATCTAAAGGATATTTAATAGTACAAGAACTATCTTTTTTAAAATTTGCATCTATTACCAAATTACCCTCATTATCATCATAAATTTTAAACCTATATACTTTGTTTTCTTTATCAATATTAATAATATCAAACCAAAAACCACCGTCCGAACCGCCAATCCAAGTCGCTGAATTAGGCACATTAGGAAGCTTTTCAGTTTTTTTTATATTATCACTTGTCAGTATCCAAAAACATATTCCTAATATTGAAACTATACTTATTATTAATAATACTATTTTACTCTTATTTATAAACATAAATTAGTCTTTTTTCTTTTTTGCATCTTCTTCATTTCCTGTACCTATCGTTGTTGTCTTATTTTCAGGGTCATACTGAACTTGTGCATTACCTTCTTCTTGGTATTCCTCAATGATATTAGTAGGTGTTGGATTAAAAATAAATGGCTGGTCTACTGTTTTATCTTGATTTACACAATCGGCAGCAAAAGTCCCACAGTTATTACTTGACAAACTATATGTTTCTCTGTCTGAGTCTTTATTCTCTGCTAATTTTCCTTTAGCATAATCATTCATAGCTTCAAACTCATCACTTACAACGTATGCTCCGTCAATTCTTCCTCCTTGACCAGATTTTTTAGAAATTTGCCCTAACACTTTATTTAAACTTTCAACTGTTGGTTTACCATCTTTACCTATAACAACATTAGAGATTTTTAACTTTCTCGTCAATCCTTTATTTTCACTATCGTAACGACCGTATTCGTAATACTTAGTAACTCCTGTTTTATTGTCAATTAAAAGCACACCTGCGTGACCTAATCCACCAACTTTACCAACAGGTGTAGAAATCTTATAATCAGGAAAAACAATTAGTATAGCATCTTTACCATCTGGATCTACATATATCAATGGATTATTATGGACAAATGTATAAGGGCTATCGAAATGGTTTTTATCAGCTAATGGGTCAATGGTTGTCCAACGACCTAAAGCTGAGTCGTAGTTTCTGGCTCCAAAATCATACCAATCTAAACCTAATTCTTGTTGATGCTCCTTACCATTGTATTTATAAGTATGTTCCGTGCCATTCACTACATTATTGTAACCCTTATGCTGTAACCCAAAAGGGTAATAGTTGTTTTCTTCTACTATTTCCATATCACCCTCATTCTCCATATAACTCAATCTCACATTACCCAAATGATCTTTGTATTGGTACACATAAGAATAACCTTCTGAGTTATCGTTTGGCTGAACATAGCCTTCTGGTTGATTGAAAAATTCAAGATTCGGTCTAGAACTTATTAAACCTTTGTATACGTAATTCCCTGCGTATTTCGTTGTAATCGGTATTTCATTATTTTTAATAATTATCTTTTCAAACTTTGTCCCAATTGCATCATAAATATATTGAATTTTATTACCCGCTCCAAATCGTACTTCGGTAGGCAAATTCAAATGGTTATAGGTAATACCTTCAATACCTTTGTTTAAATCTTGTATCATATTACCATTGGCATCGTAATCATAATCTTTATTATTAGTATTACTATCTTTGAAGCCTTCTATTCTATTTCCATAGTCGTAAACACTATACAACTGGTTGCTATTTGACTCATAGGTATATCTCAAATCATCCATCATACCAAAATTACCACTTTGAGTAGCATACGGTTCTTCTACAACATGACCTTTTCTTTGAAGACTTTGAATATTCCCATTCTTGTCATAAGTAACGTTTTGTAGACTATATCGTGTTGTATTGTCGATTCCAGCTGTAATTCGGTTTAAAGCATCGTAACTGTAGGTATAACTTTTTCTACTTGTATCTTCGCTTTTGGTTTGCCAGTGTGTTTGACTTATATTTCCATTATAAAGCGGGGTTCCCCCTGATGTAGGTTTGTTGTAAGATATAGCAAAGTCAAACAAATCGTTGTCATCGACTGTATCATCGTTGATGCCCAACAACCAACCACGGATGTTATATTTATAATCAATAGTTTGCAATCCTGGAGTTTGCTCAAAACTATCTCCTACAGTACCTCCAACTTTCTTTCGCTTTAACTGTCCGAGTTCATCGTATTCATTGTAAACAATCAATTCCTCACCTCCATTGGCTAGATCTGTTTCTTGTATCTTAGCATGAAAACCTGGATATGCAGTAAAACCAGGTTTTAACACTATAGATCTTGAATCTGTATAGCTTTTTGTTCCTGATTTACCCGCGGTTAGAAATAGTTCGGAAACAGCCCCAGACTCTGGAAGCAATTCTTCTGATGTGGCAATGGCCTGTACCTGTGTCAACATCCTTCCTGCATGGTCGTAGGTAAAACGATCGCGTACTACGATAGGGTCTTTTCCAACTATGGTGTGGGTAGCAATGGTCTGTAGTACCTTGCCGACAAAATCCAATTCAGTTTTTACAACATCTGTTGTTTTAAGATAAGTATTGTGACTACCAACCCACACTGCACGCCCCTTCTCATCATAGGCTGTAACGTATGTAATCCATTTATCGGTATCCAATACTTTCACTTTTGTTCCCGTTGCTAGCGTCTTGGTACGATCTGTTATTTCTTTATCAAAAACCTTAGCCGGTATCGTGAGCCCATTCAAGTCAAATTCATAGTCGTCGTAATAATTTACGGTCAAAACTTCCGTGTTGCCATATGGAAAATTATAACTACTATAGCCTTGAATACTATAAGCTACTCCTATAGGTCTCCTTTCTTCAAACAAGGTATTTACACGACCATAAAGACCAAATGATGTATCAAATACTTCCTGCATTTGAGATTGATTTTTAGAATTCGCGTAGTTGAATATCCCCGTATAGGCCACCCTTCCAAAAACATCGTACTTGGTAAAAAGCCATTGGTCGTGTTCTCTGAGCAAACCATCTTGAGTCAGTACCACACGGTCTAGTTTGTCATAGACTATATACTCCCAAGCTTTGCCCGGTATTTTCTTTTGTACCAAACGATTGCGATGGTCGTATTGGTATTGGTAACACAATTCAGACAATTCATTACTAGAAACACCATCAGAAGTGTTTACTTTTGGTGGCAACACATAAGTCAAATTTCCATAATCGTCATAGATATAATAGGTGTCGTGAGGAACTGAGTCAGCATAAGTTCTTTTCAATACCACGCGTCCTTGCTTGTCTTTAAATTCTTCCGTTGTGTGGTGGTTGCCCGCAGTCCAGTTTTCGTCTTTGATCACTTGCTTATACAAGGTTCCAACTGTATAATATCCATTGTTATGTGTCACTAATTTCAACGTAGGTTTGTATACAGAGTCTAAGGTAACAGTGAACAATAGCACTTCATGTGCCGCATTGGTCTCATACTCAAATTTAATGGTATGATCGTTGTCATTTTCTTTGTCCAACGACCAATCTTCTCCAAGGGCTGCTTGTTCAAGAACCCTGTTAAGTGGTGATGCTTGAAAATGTTTCTCTGAATAGGGATTTGCACTGGCCTCATCTGTAAAAGCATCTTGAAAATGTTGGTAGTAATATCCTCTAACAGCAGCATCCTGATCTCCAGATCGAAAACTCCCTAGTGCACCTGATGACTCAGTTGGGACATAAGGCAAATATTCCTTGTCTTGACGTCCAAAAGAATCGTACAAAATAGGCGTTACAATATCCTCTCCATCAGGATTGGCTCCAATTGCTATTTGTTGTTTAGGACGACCCAAACCATCGTAATAGGTTATGCTTTTTTGAGCATCTTCTCTCTTTATACTTGAGAGATCACTCTCCTTATAAGGAGAAGTATATTGTGTAGTTTTTACGTAATTTTCATCTTGACTTTGAGACCACAACAAATTTGTCAAAACACAAAATAATGGAACTAAAATTCTATTTCTCATAACTAGTTCTTGTAATTGTATTCGTTCTTACGCAACACATTCCCTTCTGCATCCTTAACCAACTCCAAACGTTGAAAGGTATCGTATTGGTAGTAAATAGTTTCTCCTCTTGGATCGGTAATACTTGTAACTCCAACCAAAGGGTCGTAAGTGTATGTGGTGACCTGTGCTGATAGTAATGCAGTTCTTAGTTCGTGTAGAGCTTCTCGCAAAACTGCTTCGGCACACCCTGAGATGCAAGTATCTTTGTCACTATCGGATAGGTTTTGCAAAGCAGCAATCGATTGGGGTGAACTCAAAGAAATTAAAGCTTCCTCTACCTGATCTAAAGTTGCATTTTCAATCTTGGCTATGGGGTGTTGTTGTTGGTAACCCCAAATATAGCTGATGTGCGTACCATCTTTTTTTGAAACCTCTGTAGGATTACCATTTCCACTATAGGAATGATAAATAATCCTTTCTTCAAGTTTGTTATAAGAACCTTTTTTTGTCATAATAGAAGTTGGCAAAATCAAATTGGAATGTTCACTTTCCCCATACTTATAACGCTCTATAGTATTTGACAAAACATTACCATCATAAAAACTTGAAACTACTTTTTGCAAAGGAATATTTAACCTATTATCCTCTTGCATAGTATCAATATAATTTAATTCTTTATCTGAAAGATCGGGCGAGCCAAGAGATGATTTAGATAATACATCAGATGTATATTTTATTGAAGTTATTTCGGAATCTTCCAACAAGTTACTACTTTTAGTTATTAATGTATCTAAAAGCGTAGTAGAGTTATAATCATATTTTATTATTTCTTTAACATCTTTCTCATTAAAATAGCTGATTGTTGTAGACTCAATTAGTTTAACAAAAGACGAAACCGAATGGTTGACAGAATAATTAGGTTTAAAAAAATTAGGAAAACTATGATTTTCGAGATTATAGAAATAATATGCAATATCTCTTCCTGTAAATTTGCAATTTCCTGTTACTTTAAATTTATTTTGTTCCTCTTGAAAAGGTAGATTTGAAATATCAGATATATTAGTCTTCCCGTAATCAATAGGTTTATCTATATCACTCTTTAATTCATATTTATTCTCAACCTTTTGTATTGGAATGTATATTCTTTGATCACCATCTATCTTCAATTTAAAGTAAGTTTTAGACATCAAATGACCATAAGCAAATGAGTTATCTATATCCATAAATTCCCTTGGGGCATTCAATTTCGTATAATTCCCTAGTGGATGAGCTTCAATACCCTCTCCAAAGCTATTAGTATTAAACTTATAAACTACCTTTCCTGTATTTGGCTGTTTTGTTGAAGCTTCTAGTAACTTATTATATGCTTCAAAAGTCATATCGTCACCTATATGATACAAACTAATCGTATCTGTTGAATACTCTGCTACCTCTTCATAGTAAACAGGACTCTTAAAATCAGAAGATAAACCTGAATATGTATTTTTTCTTAGTGTGAGAACATCTTCTTTTTTTATCTCTTTTAAATTAACTATTTCAGAAATCTTCATTCCTAGGCAATATTCATCAGATGTCAACGTATCAAATGGATGCTTCTTATATTCCCATTTATAGCTATATTTTTTATTTAAAGTATAATAATTATTTAAGTAATAAATATTCGGATAAAAGAATCCATCTTTGAAAACATTTACACCTTTTTCATTAAAATCATGTTGAGTTACACCGGAAGACGCAAAATTACCATGAAAACCAAAATATACATCTTTAATGTCATTGTTGGTTTGTTGACTCCGAAGAGGTCTTGATATACCTCCTCCATTTTCATTAACCCCATACTTAAACTGTTTTAATAATGTTTTATTATCATGATAATAGGATATCGATTTAATTCTGAACCCTTCTACTTGCTCAAGTTTGTCCGTATTGTCGCCATCATAATACATGTAACCAAAATTACTCTCAAAATCAAAACCAACACTACGACCTGTAGGAAATTTAATAGAACTAATCATACCTTTTTCATGTAGTTTACCAGATAAACCAATAGATGATTTTGGATAAAAATGAGCGTACTGATTTTGTCCAAAAGTATCGAAATTTGGTCCAACACCAAATCTAATATTACCTACTCTTATTGTCATTTGATTTAAATCAATGTTATCTGCGTAAGGGTAATTTTCATAACTAGACTTATTTTTGTAAGAAATACTTGTTGTTTGTTTCTTCCCTTTAGAAATAATTGAAACACTGTCGAGATATTTTGTTGATCCGTCATAGTAATCGGCATAAAGATGACCAATATTACCTCTATTATCGTCACCTTCTCTACTTAAATAAAAATTATACTCTTTTATGATCTTATCATTCAAATCTTTCACAAATACTTTTGATATCTTAGTATCATCTCTTTTCGTTGTTTTTTCTTCATCCACATCATCTTCATCCACAACAGAATAAACATACTCAATAGTTCTATCTGGAAATTTAGCTTTATCTAGTACTAATTGAGACTGTCTTCTTACATTATCTACGACATGATTGTAAAGACTACTATCATAAATAACTAAATCATCCTCACCTGTTGGAAAAACGGTTTGTGCATTTCCCCTAGCGGAATGTTTTGTATAATGAACTGGGTAATCTAAAAGGTTTATATTCTTACCGGGAATTGAGTAGTTAGGATTAGAATTATTACTACCCCCGTAAATCACGTTATGTTCATTATTATTTAAATAACCTTCATCATTGCCATTTCTGTTGTTTAAAATGTTAATTTTTTCTAACACATCAATAGGCTTTACCTCCACCTCCATCCTATCTTGAGGAAACTCTTTGTTGCAATATAATTTAACATATTCATCTAGATTTACTGAAAATAAGGGAGAACTATCTTTGTATGTAAATTCTATGTTCTCCTCTTTATTACCCGTAATTATTTTATAGCACTTCCAACTGGTTATATAATTCTGAGTATGAATTTGAGATCGATAACTATAGCAAAATGATATCTTTTCGAGTTGATTTGCTTCATAACCTTTGAAAAAATCAACATTAGCTGGAGTATTTACCTCAACATTTCCGTTTCCATAAAAATACTGAGAACCGTCTATATCTACTATTTTTAAGACACCGGTATTAGAACAATCAGGAGTATCAACTATTTCAATTTTAACTCCTGTATAGGGTAATTGAACAATTTCCATCCTAAAAGCCTTAACCCCATCTTCGTTTTCTCTTTTTTGTAAATAAAAAGCACCTTTTTTACCACTAGGCAAAGAATAGTAAAATTTATCCGGCTCATTATCGACCTTCTTTAAGTACTCAATATCGTACAATTTTTTAAATCCACAATCAAGTTTTGAATCATTTGAGTCAAATTGTTGGTCACAACCCCCGAGATAATGGTTATAGCCTTTGTTATAATAAAAATAACCATAAATACCTTCCCCTGCACTTATATAAAAGTCATCCATACCATTTACTACTCTAGTAATTTCTATATTACCAGAATTAGTCCACCCAAGACCGTATACTCCTTCATTTTCAAAAGAAGAAAAACCTCTAGTATCACAATTCAATTGAGTTACAAAATCAATTCCATCGACAGAGACTTCATCAATTGGTAAATTTATAGCTACTGTTCCTGTATTGTAACTTACAGGGTAATCAATTGATTTAGCTAATGCCGCAGCATTTGGCGCAGTAGGTACTAATTCAGGAAGTTTTTGAGAGTTTTTATATTGAGAATTTATTTTTAATGAAATTAACAAGACTATCAAGAATGTAAAATATTTTTTCATGTTTTTCTTTTTTTAGCGATTCCCCCCTAAAACAACAAAGCTTCTAACTTTGCCAATCTCGCTTCCTGTTTCTTTATTTTCTCTTCCTGTTCCAATGTATATAAGGTCAATTCTTCAATCTTCTGCAAAAGCTTAGCGTTGATGGTTCCCAGTTCGATTCCGTTTTCTTTAACTTCTGCTTTAGTTGGAATGCCTTGCAAATGTCCTTTTGCTGCAATGTGTTGTGCCACCTCTTGTAAACTTG
>JBELGW010000072.1:0-6840 GCA_042091715.1 Polaribacter sp.
CTGCTATTCTTGCCATTACCCTTGTCTTTGTTTAAATCTAGGATTTTGTTTATTTATTACATATAATCTACCTTTTCTGCGAACTATTTTGCAGTCGGCACTTCTTTTCTTAACTGATGCTCTTACTTTCATCTGTGTTGTTTTTTAATATCTATAAGTGATTCTAGCCTTAGTCAAATCGTAAGGACTCATTTCTAATTTTACCTTATCTCCTGGTAGTAATTTAATGTAATGCATACGCATTTTACCAGAGATATGAGCAGTAACAATATGTCCATTTTCTAACTCTACACGGAACATTGCATTTGACAATGCTTCTGTAATGGTTCCGTCTTGTTGTATTGAAGGTTGTTTAGCCATATTATTTCAATGATTTTCTACTAGTTCCTGTTTTCATCAAACCGTCATAATGACTGTTTAATAAATATGAATTAATTTGTTGAATGGTATCAATTGCCACTCCAACCATAATTATTAATGAGGTACCTCCGTAAAACATAGCCCAACTTTGCTGTACTCCAAATTGCACGATGATTGCTGGCAAGATTGACAACCCTGCAAGAAATAACGAACCTGGGAACGTAATTCTTGATAAAATAGAATCCAATCTTTCTGAAGTTTCTGATCCTGGTTTTATTCCTGGAATAAATCCACCACTTCTCTTTAACCCTTGCGCCATCTCGTCAGTACGAACAGTGATTGCTGTATAAAAATAACTAAATACAATAATAAGTACTGCAAATAGCACATTATACCACAGGCCGTTCATGTCCTGCAATTCGCTCAACATTGGGAATTTTCTAGCCAAAGCTACCGGTAAAAACATAATAGCTTGTGCAAAGATGATAGGCATTACACCCGCCGCATTCAACTTTAGCGGTATGTATTGTCTTGCACCTGCAACATCTTTTATGTCTCCAACCACAGTTCTTCTAGCGTACTGCACAGCAACCTTACGAACTGCTGTCACTAATAGAACTGATAATAAAATTACAACAAACCATACAAATATTTCTAAAAGTATCATCATGAAACCTCCAGCACCTGCATTCTCAGTTTTAGAAACCAATTCTTGCATGAAGGCCCCTGGGAAATTTGCCAATATACCCACAGTAATTAATAATGATATACCATTACCAACTCCTTTGTCAGTGATACGCTCCCCTAACCACATTGCAAAAATAGTTCCTGCTGTTAACAACACAATTGATGAAAACCAAAAAGTAGCTCCACTTACAAGAAAAGCCTCTTGTGGCAATCCGAATGAAGTTTTAATGGCTGTAATATACGTTGGTGCTTGCACCAATGTAATACCAATGGTTAACCAGCGGGTAATTTGTGTAATCTTCTTTCTTCCACTTTCCCCATCTTTTTGTAGCTTTTGTAAATAAGGAACTGCGATTCCCATTAACTGAACTACAATCGATGCCGAAATGTAAGGCATAATTCCAAGGGCCATAATTGACGCTCTCGAAAATGCTCCACCAGTAAATGCACTTAATAATCCCATAAGACCACTTGAAGTACCTTCTTTTAGTGCTGTTAACTGTGTTGGATCAATTCCTGGTAAAGGAACTTGAGCCATAAAACGGTATACAGCGATTAAACCTAAGGTTAAAAGTAACTTTTCTCTAAGCTCTTTTATATTCCAAATATCTTTAAGGGTGTTTATCAATTTCATCATTTACTTAGTCTTATAAAGTAACTGCCTCTCCACCAGCAGCTTCAATAGCAGCTTTTGCAGTAGCAGTAAATTTGTGAACAGTAATATTTAATTTAGCTTTGAGCTCGCCTCTACCTAGTATTTTTACTAGTTCAGTTTTACTCACTACTCTATTAGCCACTAAAAGGTCTACAGTTACAGTATCTGTAATTTTACCTTCGTCTACTAATGTTTGTAATTTATCTAAATTAACGCCAACATACTCTTTACGGTTGATGTTTGTGAATCCGAACTTAGGAACACGTCTTTGAAGAGGCATTTGCCCTCCTTCAAAACCAATCTTTTTAGAATATCCTGAACGAGACTTCTGACCATTGTGACCTCTAGTAGCGGTACCACCTTTACCAGAACCTTCACCTCTTGCGATTCTCTTTTCTTTTTTAACAGATCCTTCTGCTGGTTGTAAGTTATGTAAACTCATATCTATTATGTCTTAGTTAACTTCCTCTACAGAAATTAAGTGTTTAACTGTATTTACCATTCCGATAATTGAAGGTGTTGCTTCATGCTCAACAGTCTGATTTAACTTGCGCAAACCTAATGCCTCTAACGTTCTTTTTTGATTTTTAAGGCGACCAATTTTACTTTTTACTTGTGTAACTCTAATTTTTCCCATCGTCTTAAATATTAACCGTTAAAAACTTTGTCTAATGAAATACCTCTTTGCTTTGCAATGGTAGCTGCACTACGTAATTGCAACAAAGCATCTAATGTTGCTTTTACCACATTGTGAGGATTTGAAGAACCTTGAGATTTTGACAATACATCATGTACTCCTACTGATTCTAATACCGCACGCACAGCACCACCAGCAATAACTCCGGTACCATTTGATGCAGGCTTTAAAAATACTTTAGCTCCACCAAACTTTCCTTTTTGCTCATGAGGAAGGGTTCCATTTAAAATAGGAACTCTCACTAGATTTTTCTTACCATCTTCTATTGCCTTCGCAATGGCAGATGCTACATCCTTAGATTTTCCCAATCCGTGACCGATCACTCCATTTCCATCTCCAACAACAACAATTGCTGAAAATCCAAAAGCTCTACCACCTTTCGTTACTTTCGTAACACGCTGTACACCTACTAATTTATCTACAAGTTCTAATCCGCTAGGCTTAACTCTTTCTACGTTTTTATAATTTTGATACATAATAATCTTATTAAAATTTTAAACCCGCTTCTCTAGCAGCGTCAGCTAATACTTTTATTCTACCGTGGTATAAATACCCATTTCTATCAAAAGAAACCGTTTCAACACCTGCTTTCACAGCTTTCTCTGCAATTGCCTTACCTACAGATGCCGCAGTCTCTGATTTAGATCCTGTTGCGATGTCTTTATCTCTTGAGGATGCTGCTACTAGAGTTACTCCAGCAACGTCATCTACTAATTGAGCGTATATTTCTTTATTACTTCTAAAAACAGATAACCTTGGCTTGGCCGCAGTTCCAGAAACAACTTTTCTGATTCTGTTTTTAATTCTTTGTCTTCTTTCAAGCTTTGATAATGCCATAATGCTCTCTTATTATGCAGATTTACCTGCTTTTCTTCTTAATACTTCTCCTACAAACTTAACTCCTTTTCCTTTGTATGGCTCAGGTGTACGGAAAGAACGAATCTTAGCCGCAACTTGACCTACCAATTGTTTGTCAAAAGAAGATAATTTAATAATCGGGTTTTTACCCTTATCAGAAACTGTTTCAACTTTCACTTCAGGGGCTAACTCCAAAACAATATTGTGAGAAAAACCTAATGCTAAGTCTAATTTTTGTCCTTGATTAGAAGCTCTGTAACCAACACCAACTAATTCTAACTCCTTAGTATATCCTTTGCTTACACCTTCAATCATATTGCTAATTAATGATCTATAAAGACCATGAGCAGCTTTGTGTGGCTTGCTATCTGAAGGTCTGCTCAATAAAACAGCTCCCTCTTCTATCTTCACAGTAATATCAGCTGTAATCTCTTGCGATAATTCACCTAATTTTCCTTTTACTGTAACTACATTACCATCGATGTTTACTGTAACACCGTCTGTAATACTTATTGGATTTTTTCCTATTCTTGACATCTTCTTATGGTATTAGTAAACGTAACAAATAACTTCTCCACCAACATTCTCTTGACGTGCCATTTTGTTAGTCATCACACCTTTAGATGTTGAAACAATAGCAATTCCAAGTCCGTTTAAAACTCTTGGCATTTCAGATGCACCAACATACTGACGTAATCCTGGTGTACTGATTCTTTCTAATTTTCTAATCACAGATTCTTTTGTATCTCTGTCATACTTTAAAGCTATCTTGATAGTCCCTTGAACTGTTTCGTTCTGGAACTGGTAGCTTAAAATGTACCCTTGATCAAATAAAATCTTTGTCATTTCCTTCTTCAATTTGGAAGCTGGAATCTCGACTACTCTGTGTCCTGCTGCGATTGCATTTCTTACTCTGGTTAAGAAATCCGCGATTGGATCTGTATACATAATTTATTTAAAATTGCGATTTCGGTTTTCATCTATCTCTATTTTTTGCTACAGATTTCTCTGTGATAAACGAACCTAAAATCAGTTAATATTCTTATACTCAAAAAAAATAGAGCGTGCAAAGATACACATTCTATTTTTATTTTTAAGCTTTATTTCTGATTTCTACCAACTTGCTTTTCTTACACCTGGTATTAATCCTTGATTTGCCATTTCTCGGAACGTCACACGTGAGATTCCAAACTGACGCATATACCCTTTTGGTCTACCAGTTAGTTTACATCTGTTATGCATTCTAATTGGCGAAGCATTTTTCGGCAACTTCTGTAAAGCTTCGTAATCTCCAGCTTCTTTCAAAGCTTTTCTTTTCTCAGCGTACTTAGCTACTGTTTTTGCTCTTTTTACCTCACGGGCTTTCATTGATTCTTTAGCCATGTCTTAATTTTTTTTAAATGGTAAACCTAATTCTCCTAATAATGATTTAGCTTCTTTATCTGTCTCTGCAGAAGTAACAAATGAAATATCCATTCCACCTATTTTATTCACTTTATCAATATTTATTTCTGGGTAAATGATTTGTTCAGTAATTCCTAAATTATAATTACCTCTACCATCAAAACCATTGGCTTTGATACCGTTAAAATCTCTTACACGTGGTAAAGAAGCGGTTACCAATCTATCTAAAAATTCGTACATCTTCTCTCCTCTTAACGTAACCTTCACACCAATTGGCATTCCTTTACGTAATTTGAAGTTTGCAACATCCTTTTTAGACAATGTAGCCACTGCTTTTTGACCAGTAATTGTAGCTAACTCTTCAAGAGCATAGTCAATCAATTTTTTATCAGCGATAGCAGCACCAACCCCTTTACTAACTACAATTTTCTGTAATTTAGGTACTTGCATTACATTGCTATAACCGAACTCTTCAGTAAGAGCAGTCATAATTCTGCTCTTATATTCTGCTTTTAATCTTGGTACGTAACTCATGATTATATTGCTTTTTTACTTTTCTTAGACACTCTAACTTTAGTGTCTCCTTCTACCGAATATCCAACTCTTACCGCTTTACCATCCTCAACTAAAGATAAGTTTGAGATATGGATAGAAGCTTCTTTCTTTACAATTCCTCCTTGAGGACTTTGAGCACTTGGCTTGGTGTGTTTTGAAATCATATTAACACCTTCTACAATTGCTCTGTTCTTATCTCTAAGTATTTGTAAAACTTTTCCTTCAGATCCTTTGTGATCTCCTGCGATTACTTGTACAGTATCTCCTGATTTGATTTTAAACTTTGTCATCGTTCTATACTTTTAAAGCACTTCAGGTGCTAATGATACTATCTTCATAAACTGCTTCTCACGAAGTTCACGACCTACGGGTCCAAACACACGTGTTCCTCTCATCTCCTCAGTTGGATTTAAGAGTACACAA
Source organism: Polaribacter sp. (assembly GCA_042091715.1). Lineage (GTDB taxonomy): Bacteria > Bacteroidota > Bacteroidia > Flavobacteriales > Flavobacteriaceae > Polaribacter. Next base: position 5,640 of record JBELGW010000072.1, read on the forward strand.
GCGTTATCATCAAATCTAATATAAGACCCATCTTTACGTCTCACTTCCTTCTTGGTACGCACTACAACTGCTCTAGAAACTGCACCTTTCTTTACACCACCATTTGGAGTTGCTGACTTTACTGTAACAACAATTTTATCTCCAACGCTAGCATAACGTTTTTTCGTACCTCCTAAAACACGGATTACTAAAACTTCTTTAGCTCCTGTGTTATCTGCTACCTTTAATCTTGATTCTGTCTGTAACATATTATTTCGCTCTTTCTAGGATTTCTACTAATCTCCAACGCTTCGATTTACTCATAGGTCTTGTTTCCATGATCTTTACAGTATCTCCAATATTGCAGTCGTTCGTTTCATCGTGTGCAACATATTTTTTCGTTTTCAAAACGAACTTACCATACATTGGGTGTTTGGTTCTTTTTACCTCTGAAACAACAATAGATTTCTCCATTTTGTTACTAGATACAACACCGATTCTCTCTTTTCTAAGATTTCTTTTTTCCATCTTTAAAACTGACTACAATTATTGTACATCTCTTTTGGTTAACTCTGTAGCAATTCTTGCAACAGATTTTCTTAAGGCTCTTAACTGTATTGGATTTTCCAATGGAGAAATCGCGTGAGCCATTTTTAAATCAGTATAGTTCTTTTTCAACGAAACTAGATTTTCTTGTAAATCTGCTGTTGATAATTCTTTAATTTCTGACTGTTTCATTTTCTTCTCAAATTAAGCGTTATCATAATCACGTGCGATCATAAACTTCGTTCTAACAGGAAGTTTTTGTGCAGCCAAACGCAATGCTTCTTTCGCAACGTCCATTGGCACACCACCAACTTCAAATAAAACTCTACCTGGTTTCACTACAGCTACAAAATATTCTGGAGCACCTTTACCCTTACCCATACGTACTTCTAATGGCTTCTTGGTAATTGGCTTGTCCGGGAAAATTTTAATCCATAACTGACCTTCTCTTTTCATATAACGAGTCGCTGCGATACGTGCTGCTTCGATTTGACGAGATGTAAGCAAATCTTGATCTAAGGCTTTAATTCCAAACATACCGTTTGACAATTGTGTCCCTCTACCAGAGTTTCCTTTCATGTTCCCCTTCGCTTTCTGTACCTTACGATATTTTACTCTTTTAGGCTGTAACATTTTTAATTTCTAATTTTAAAAATTATTTTCTTCTACGAGGTTG
>JBELGW010000073.1:0-6637 GCA_042091715.1 Polaribacter sp.
CTGAATTACCAGTACTTTTAATATCATATCCCCATTGGTAAATAAGTCCATCTGAAGCATCCTCTGCTATTAAAATATTAGTATTAGGTTTTCTTATGATGTTTGTTGCATTTGGAGCTATATATTCACTAATCTCAATTGGTAAAGAAGTAATCTTTGAGCATCCTGTTGAATCTACAGTTTGTTCGAGGTAAACGGTTCCAACTACACCCGGAGAATTGTCCCAATTTATAATACATTCTGTTGTGTTTTTGCCAGAAATAATTTCACCATTTGTACACTGCCATTCATATGAATAAAACTGATTGACTATACTAGCTTTATAAACAACATCTATTGAATTGGCACATACTTTTTGTTCTCCTAAAATAGTTACATCATCAGGTAAACTATTTACAACAACCTCACTAATATTTGAGAATTTTGAATTACACGTATTGATGTATGCAAGCTTATAATAAGTTGTACTTGTTAAATTTGAAGGTTGATAATCCTTATCTGTAGCTCCGTCAATCTCACTCCAGTTTGATTTATCACTAGAAACATACCATTGATAAGAATAAGAACCGTCTCCTCCTGTTGGAAGTATTGTTGTGGTAAGTGGATCGGGAATAAAATTATAACAAATAGGTGCAACTTCATTTATAACACCAGTAATAAACTCCGGATAAACTGTTATCGAAACTGAATTTGTAATCTCAGACGCACAACCAAACGTTGATGAAACGATTGTTCTATAATGTGTAGTAGTAGTCAAAGCATCAGGTTGGTATGATGTAGTGGTAGCAGCTTCGATATCATTCCAAGTAGTTAAATCGGTTGACTCTTGCCATTGATATGTGTAGTCACCGTCCACACCCGTTGGTAAGACACTAAATGTCAACACTTCAGGAACTGTATTGTAACAGATAGTCTCGCCTACAATTTCTCCTGAAGTCAAAGCATCATATACTTCAACCTCTATAGTATTGGTAGCTGCTGGTCCACAACCATAGTCTGAAGTCGTTTGTAACTTGTAATATGTTGTTTGTGTTAAATTACCTGGTGAATAAGTAACCGCTGTTTCTCCTTCTAAATCTTCCCATGTAGATCCATCTAAAGATTGCTGCCACTGATAATTGTAAATACTTGAGCCTCCTCCTGATGGTAATTGAGTTAATTCAAGTGTACTAGCCAATCCTCCATAACACAGTGTTTGATTTTCACTTATTACACCTGGAAATACATCAGGAAAAACAGTAACCTCACTCACATTGGAGAACTTTGAGTTACAAGTATTTATATAAGCTACCTTATAATAAGTTGTACTCGATAAATTTGAGGCTTGGTAATCCTTATCTGTAGCTCCGTCTATCTCACTCCAGTTCAATTCATCACTAGAAACATACCACTGATACGTATAAGAACCATCTCCTCCTGTTGGAAGTGTTGTGGTGGTAAGTACATCGGGAATAGAATTATAACAAATAGCATCAACTTCACTAATAACTCCTGTAATAAACTCTGGATAAACCGTTACAGAAACTGAATTCGTGGTTTCTGAATCACAACCAAACGTTGAAGAAACGATCGTTCTATAATGTGTAGTCGTAGTCAAAGCTTCGGCTTGATAAGATGTAGAGGTAGCACCTTCAATATCACTCCAAGTAGTTAAATCAGTTGACTCTTGCCATTGATATGTGTAGTCACTATCCACCCCAGTTGGTAAAACACTAAATTTCAATACTTCAGGAACTGTATTGTAACAGATGGTCTCGCCTACAATTTCTCCTGAAGTCAAAGCATCATATACTTCAACCTCTATAGTATTGGTCGCGGATGGTCCACAACCATAATCTGAACTCGTTTGTAATCTGTAATATGTTGTTTGTGTTAAATTACCTGGTGAATAAGTCACATCAGTTTCGCCTTCTAAATCTTCCCATGTTGATCCATTTGCAGATTGCTGCCACTGATAATTGTAAATGCTTGAGCCTCCTCCTGATGGTAATTGAGTTAATTCAAGTGTACTAGCCAATCCACCATAACACAATGTTTGATTTTCGCTGATTAAACCTGGAAAAACATCAGGAAAAACTGTAACTTCACTCACATTGGAGAACTTTGAGTTACAAGTATTTGTATAGGCTACCTTATAATAGGTTGTACTCGATAAATTTGAGGGTTGGTAATCCTTATCAGTAGCGTCATCTATCTCACTCCAATTTAATTGATCACTAGAAACAAACCATTGGTAAGTATAAGAACCATCTCCTCCTGTTGGAAGTGTTGTGGTGGTGAGTAGATCCGGAATAGAATTATAGCAAATAGCATCAACTTCACTTATAATACCTGTAATAAACTCTGCATAAACCGTTACCGTAACTAAATTTGTAGTTTCTGAATCACAACCAAATGTTGAAGAAACGATAGTTCTATAATGTTTTGTTGCTGTCAAGGCTTCGTCTTGGTACGAAGTAGAAGTAGCGCCGTCTATATCACTCCAAGTCAATAAGTCAGTAGACTCTTGCCACTGATAGGTATAATCTCCATCAACTCCTGTTGGTAAAGTACTAAATGTCAATTCTTCTGGAACTGTATTATAACATTGGATAGCTTCTCCACTTATAACTCCAGGTATAAGAGCTTCATACACCTCTATTTTAGTACTATTAGTTGCAATTGGTCCACATCCATAGTCAGAACTCGTTTGCAATCTAAAATATGTTGTTTGCGTTAAATTACTTGGTGAATAATTTGCAGTAGTTGCTCCTTCGATGTCATTCCATACCAAGTCATCATCAGATTTCTGCCACTGATAATTGTAGTTATTGGAACCACCTCCAGATGGTATTTGAATCAAACCAAGTGAATTAGCCAAACCTCCATAACACAGTGTTTGATTTTCACCGATTTTACCAGGAAAAACATCAGGATAAACAGTAACCTTACTAACATTAGAGAATAATGTTTTACAAGAATTTATATAAGCTATCTTATAAAAAGTTGTACTTGTCAAAGTTGAGGGTTGGTAATCGATATTCGTTGCTCCGTCTATCAATTCCCAATTGGATGCATCACTAGAAACATACCATTGATAAGTATAAGAACCATCTCCTCCTGTTGGAGGCGTTGATGTGCTAATTAAATCAGGAATAGAATTATAACAAATAGCGTCAACTTCGTTGATAACTCCTGCAGTAAACTCTGAATAAACATTCACTGTAATTACGTTGGTTGTTACTGACGAACAACCAAATGTAGATGAAACAATAGCTCTATAATGTTTTGTGGTAGTTAAGGCTTCATCTTGGTATGAGGTAGAGGTAGCTCCGTCTATATTGTTCCAAGTCAATAAGTCAGTAGATTCTTGCCATTGGTAGGTATAATTTCCATCTACTCCTGTAGGTAAAGTGCTGAATGTCAATTCATCTGGAACTTTATTGTAACACTGAGTGGCTTCACCATTTATAACTCCAGATACAAGCGCTTCGTAAACCTCTATTTTAACACTATTAGTTGCTACCGGTCCACATCCAAAATTAGAACGAGTCTGCATTCTAAAGTATGCTGTTTCTGTTAAGTTACCGGGTGAATAATTAGCTGTAATTTCCCCTTCAATATCAGTCCAAACTAATCCATCATCGGATTTTTGCCATTGATAGGTATAATCACTTGAGCCTCCACCTGAAGGTACTTGTACCAAACCAAGTGCATTAGCTAAACCTCCATAACAAAGCGTTTGATTATCACTTATTTTCCCTGGAAAAACATCAGGAAAAACAGTTACCTCACTTACATTTGAAAAAACTGAATTGCAAAAATTCACACATTCAACTCTATAATACGTTGTACTCGTTAAATTTGATGGTTGATAATCATTTTCAGTTGCTCCGTCGATTTTATTCCAATTGGATGCATCACTAGATTGATACCATTGGTAGGTATAAACTCCATCTCCTCCTGTAGGAGGGGTTGTGGTAAGAATCTTTTCAGGAATCGAATTATAACAAACTTGCTGACCATTATCAATAGTACTAGCTGACATTTTTGTCAATAACGATAATTGAAAATTACTACTAATCACATCAAATAATCCATCATCTGTGGTATCTAATAAACATCTGTAATAGTTATTACTTAAAGAATATGGAGCATTTGTAAAATTAAGATTTAAACCATTAACTCCTGAATATGTGAAATTATTATCGAGATCAGACCAATTTAATTCATCGGAACTAAACTGCCATTTTCTTTCATAGACTGTAGGCGAGTAATCATCTATAGACAAGTAAAAAGAAGACTCTTCACATAATTTAGTTTCACTAACAGATACTGTCTGTGAAACAAGAATACTTGTTATAAAAAATAAAAGATAAAAAATATTTTTTTTGAAAAAATTAATCACAGAAGTGACTAAAAGGGTATGAGGGGTTAACATTGGAAAGTATTATATAGCAAGTTTATTTTGGTGAAAGTACAAATAAAATTCGTAAATCATGAATAATTATAAAAAAAAAGGATATAAATATTTACACTTTCTTTTAAATAGTAGTGTTTCTTAAATTTATTAAAAATCTGTTTTTTCATATAATTATTTTCAAAATATATCTTCACGCTAACTTATTAGTTTTTCATTTTTTTATAAATTTAAAAAATAAGGTGATAACGTTTATAATTATTATTTGAACGTAGCAATTTACTAAATAAACAAAAAACAAGACAACAAACACCTAATACACTTACCTACAGTTATTTAATTGATTTTAAACTTCTATTATATCTGTAATAAAAAGGGTGAACGTAAAATATACCAAAGTTGATTTTTAGTGTTTTTACACTTGCTTGTCCCAATACTAATAAAAACCAACTAACACAATTCCCTATGCTAACCAAAGACAAAAGTCAAAAGAAACCAAAACAAAGTAGAGGATCACAAATCGGGTTATCCCATAAACCTAAACATACAACTTAGCCACTTTAGTGATTTCAGATTGCACCCAGTTTCGTAAAGAGAGAGGAGTCAAGATTTCTACATTACTTCCATATTTAAGAATTTCTTGTCTCAATTCGTAGGTATCATAGCTAAAAAGTTCAATTGTAAAGTGCGAAGTGTTCTCTGAAGTTATTTTCTGATTTTCGGAGACAGGAACCGATTTCAGATATTGAAGCTGTGAAATAGCAAACTTTAATTGTATGATCACTGGTTTTTCTTTCAATGAATAACTAACTCCATAGGTAGTAGCAATAATATCTAGTAAGTCATTTTTAAGGTGAATAGAGGGGGTGAAAGATTGTTGGGAAATACAAATCGTATTGATTCTATCTACTGAAAACACTTTCAGTGTATCACTTACAAACCCAACGACATACCAACGAGACTTGAACTCTCTTATATAATAGGGTTGCATTACATAAGATGTATTTTGACTTGTTGATTTATAACCTTTATGTGTTATATGAACTTCTTTAGAGCTAGTTATAGCTTTTAAAATTATTGTCAGCGTACTATAGTCTATATCTTTAGAAAAATCATGAGTTATAATATAGTCTCTATTTTTAGATTTAGTATGGGAGATTTCTTTGAATAAATCCGCATCGACATACAATTTTAAAAAACGAAAAACAGTAGTGTTGTGTTTGTTTAACTCTAAAAGACGGTACACTCCCCTATTGTTGGAAAAGCTAAAACCTAGATTTTTTAAATTTTGGATGTCCCTACTTAAATTAGATTTGTCAAAAGTTCCAAAGTGTTGTTGCAAACTCATTTTTAAATCCTCAAACCTCACCTCTTCACCCTTTGATAAAGTTTCTAAAATCACTAACAATCGCTTGATATTTTTCATCCTCTCTGTTTTTGAGATTAAATAGTTGGTTCTTTGCTACATTGATATAAAAATGTAAATGTGAACATGCATAGAACAACTTCGAATATAGTACACACCTTCCCCAAAAGAGGGGCAACACTTTATTTTGTCAAATCTAAAATAGCTAAAAAGGTTACATATGAAAGCATAGAAAATACTTTAAATTATCTATTAGGAAAAAATGAATCTTCTTGCATTGGATTAGAACCATACAAGTATTATCCAAATTACTCTGAATACGAAATAAAAGAACGACTTCGATTGTTTGTAGTGGCTATAATGCAAACAAAAACACAACAAAAATTGATAAATTATATCAATAAAAAAGAAACTATAATATACGCAGGTGTACCAGCAAAATTGACACCTAATGTAAACGAAAAAACGAATAAAGAGTTAGTAAATTCAATATTGACAAACGATATCAAAAACAGTGTGGAAAAACTGTATTTCTTTATAAAAGCAGATAAAAAGAAAAAAGGTAGAGCCCCAAGTTTACCAGAAGAAATATTTGACTGTATTTTTGATTTATTCGATTGAGCTGTATTGTTGTAAAACATATAAACTACACAGGCTTCAATGATATAGATACTAATTACTTCGTAAATTTGATTTGCTTAAACTTTAAAATTGTCAATCTATATTTTAATAAGAGAGAGGTAAAAATCGGTCAGCATAAAACACTAAAATTACACCAAGTAAAGAGAAATGCTGATAACTCATAGTTTACATTTATAAAATATATCAAAAAAGAAAAACCCTGTAAAATAAATACTTTACAGGGTTTTAAA
>JBELGW010000074.1:0-6480 GCA_042091715.1 Polaribacter sp.
ACATCTTGGTATCCTCATCGAACCGATTGATGCAAAGGTCGATGGCCGTCATCCGATCATTGAAAATAGCGAAGGCTATTGCAATGTGGACTAGCCGCCTCGTTGACACAATCTCATCGACGCCGCCATCGTAGAAGGTCTTCCGAATAATGTCTGCCCAGTCAACCAGCTTTTCGATAAACTCCTTATCGGTGATAGCGAGACTGTCAAACACTTTACCGAGTATCTCTTCCGTATGTTTTGGGTGTAGTCCAAATCCAGGCCGTATACTCTTCACATTTTCTTCTGTAATGACATCTCCTGATTTTACATTTTTTACGACAAACAACGATCTTGAAAATTGTCGACTTTTCTTCTTTTTTTCAGTCATTTCATAGTCAACTTTTCCCATCATTTGTTCTGCGATTCTAACCGCTTTTACGAGTTCTGAAAACTCCTTTTCGTCAAGTGAAAAGTGAGCATCAGGGCCACCTATAGACTTATCTAGGATAAAATGTTTTTCAATCACTTTAGCTCCTAAAGCTGTTGCAACCACAGGTCCTTCAATTCCCATAGTATGATCTGACAATCCAACTTTTACACCAAATCTCTTCTTAATATCAGGTATGGTTAGCAAGTTTGCATCTTTAGGTTCTGCTGGGTAAGCTGAGGTACATTTAAGTATTGTAATATCGTTGTTTCCAACGTTTCTACATGTTACGATAGCTAGTTCTATATCCTCAATTTCAGCTATTCCAGTGGATATTATCATTGGTTTCTCCTTACTTGCAGCGTATTTAATCAAAGGTATATCTGTTATTTCGAATGATGCAATTTTATAAATTGGAGTTTCTAATTCTTCAAGAAAATCAACAGCAGTTAGATCAAAAGGGGAAGAAAAACAAACAAGTCCCTCTTGTTTGGCAACTTCAAAAATTTTAGAATGCCATTCCCAGGGTAGCGATGCTTCTTGGTATAAATCATGTAAATATTGACCATCCCAATGCGTCCCTTGGTCGATTTTAAAATAATCTCTTTTTGAATTTAGAGTAATTGTATCTGCTGTATAGGTTTGTATTTTTATAGCATCAGCTCCAGCTCTCTTTGCGGCACGTATGGTTTCAAGTGCCGTTTCTAGTTTACCTCCGTGATTGGCGGAGAGTTCCGCAATGATAAAAACGCCGTTAGAGTCAGTATTTAAAGAATTATTAATCAACATATTTCAATAATTTAGAGGTTTTAGTCTTAATTTTATTATTCCAAATTGAATTGAAAAAATCAAAATATTTATATTCAGAATTATTTTCTGTTTTAGTGTGCGAGTTTTGTGCGCCAAAAAAAACACTTGCTTTCAAAGCTGGTTGATTATCTTTTTTTATGTGTGCTTCTATTTTGGAGCAATTTAATTTATCAAAAGCTAAGGAATGCATAAAGAAGTTAAGTGCTAATCCTAATCCAGTACCAATCTTTGATGGGTGAATAAAGTTACCAGCAACAAATGAAGATTCTTGGGGATTAAAGTTTGTTAGTGAAATGCTTCCTAATATTTTTCCATTACTCTTGAAAGCCCAATATCCATTTGTAGATGTTACTAAGTTTTGAATAAAATAAAAATGTTCAGACTTAGTAATTATATCTGAATTATTCATCTGAATTCTAACTAACTCATGATTTCTTAAAGATAATATTTCTAATGAATCTTTTTTATCTAAATTCAAATAATGAATTAATTCATAATTGCCATATTCGTTTTGGAAAGAGTAATTTTTAATTTGTCTATTCATTGATATTATTTTTACCTATTATTGATAATATTTCAGAAACATTTTTAATTAATTTAATTTTCTCATTAGTAATTTGTATGGAGAAATTTTCATCTAAAAAAGCTATTAAAAGTAAATTTGCCATTGAGTCTATTTCTATATCAGAGTTTTCTTTAATATCCTCCAATAATAAAATTTCTTTAATTTCATTTAAGATTTGTTCTTTTTTCATTTTTGTAAAATTTTATTAAATAGTAATTATTACCCCACCCCATGATAGTCCTACACCAAAACCTGCAAGCAAAACTTTGTCACCACTTTTAATCTTTTTAGTATTTAAAGCTTGTATAATTGCTATTGGTATTGTTGAAGACACTGTGTTTCCAGTATTTGTAAGTTCAATGTGAAATTTATCCTCGGGTATATTTATTTTTTTTCTTAAATAAGATAGCATGAACTTGTTTGCTTGATGAAAAATAAAATAGTCAACATCTTGAAGATCCATTTTGTTTTTTGCTAGAGTTTCTTTGACAAGATTAGGAATGTTTTTTATTGTAAAATTAAAAACATCTGGGCCTTCCATATATAGATTATTATCCGTATAAGTATTGTTATCCCCGTAGGATTTTAACGAAGGTGATTCCTTAAAAGGGTGTTTTGTCCCTCCATTTTTGATTATGAGTTTATCGTAACCAGCACCATCGGTATTTAAGTCAAACTCTCCTATTTTATTATCATCACTATAAGAAATCAAAGTTGATGTAGAACCATCACCAAAAATAGAACGATTACCTTTATCTTTTTGGTGTATATATTTTGTGTATGTATCTGAAGTTATAAATAAAATTCTTTTTGCGATGTTTGTATTAATTAGACCTTTACATATTGCTAAGCCGTATACATAACCTGAACAACCTAAATTAAAATCTAGCGCACCGATGTTAGTTTTTAACCCGAGTTTGTCTTGAAGAATACATGCACTTGTTGGAAGTATATAATCTGGAGTTTGAGTGCAAAAGACTAGAAAATCAATATTTGTATTGTCAAGTTTATTCAATAATTTCTTCGATGATTTATAAGCCAAATCTAGACTAGTTTCATCAGACGCTATATGCCGGGATTTTATTCCTATCTTGTCCTCAACTTTTGATTTATCAAAATCGCTAAATTCCTTTTTGAGATCATCAGAATTCAATGTAGTATCGGGTAAATAATACTCAATATGTTCAATTTTAACTCCCATAATTATTTATATAGATTATTAAATTTACTATGAATTATGACATTTTTAAAAATATTATCGAAATAACAATGTTCTAATAACTCTGCTTCTTTTTTAAAACCCACCGATTCAAATATATCATAAATATGTGGTCTTAAATCGAAAGCAAAAGTATGTAATTTATGTAATTTTAAGTCCCTAAATGCAACTTGTTCAATAAGCTTTAAAAAAACACTCCACAAAATTGAAAAATATTTATTTTCTAATTCAGTATTCATTATAAAAGAAATCTCTGAATTTTTATCTATCCAGTTTATATGAACCAATCCACCGTATCCTATACATTCATCATTTTTTAAAAATGAAAAAAGAATTTGATTTGGCTTAAGTTCTTCAAATAAAGAACTGACAGTATTCTTGAAATAATTATCTTGAACTTCTTGAGAAAGTAGTTCAGATTGTCTTAAATGATACATCTGTTCATTCCTCCATTTCATGATTTTGAAACGATCTTCATAACGAATAGGTATTATCTTGTATTCGTTACTGGAATATACATTTTCATGTAAACAATTGTATGTAGATGGAAAAATCATTTAGTGAGTTTGTATTTAAGTTCCGCCAATTTCCAGTCGATTTCGGTGTCAATATCCTGTGCATCCATTTCTGTGATGATTATACCGCCCGTATTTTGAGATAGTATTTTTTTTGAATGTAGCAATCGTTCTGTATTTGCCCAATAAAACTGACCCGCATCGTGATACAGTTCTTCTAAATCTTGAGAACGTGTATTCAAATGTTTTTCATCAAGCATTTTAAGATTTTCTTGGTCTACTCGAAGTGCTCTTTGAATTGGAAATCCAAAGGGTATCACAGGAAAAACGGTGTCATAATCGGCTTCTATTAGTTTGGTATATGCTTCTTTTAAGGAATGTTGTGTAACAAATGGAGCACAAGCATAGAGGCAACAAATATTTGTAAATTCCTTCCCTAAACTCTTATACTTTTTAAGTACTTCTTCAAGTACATCAAAGGTTGTAGCAAAGTCGTCAGAATTATTTTTAGACCTCATGAAGGGTACTTCAGCACCGTATTTAATAGCTATTTCTGCAATCTCGGGATCCTCAGTTGAAACAATGATTTTTTCAAAAAGTTGAGAATTTATAGCAGCTTCAATCGAAAAGGCTATGATAGGCTTGTCTAAAAAGAATTTAATATTTTTTCTAGGAATTCTTTTGCTTCCCCCTCGGGCTGGTATGATACAAATATTACTCATTTTGATATTGTAAAACCTTTTTTATTACATACGATTGTTCTTCATCAGTCAAAGTTGGATACATTGGTAAACTGATACATCTGCTGTAATAATTTTCGGCATTAGACAAATCTGCATCATCATAGCCAATCCCTTTATAATAGGGAAGTTTGTGTACAGGTATATAATGAATTTGGGCAAAAATTTTATGTGATCTTAAATAATCATACAATCCTTTGCGATCATCTACTTCTATGATAAATAGATGGTGGGCATTGTAAAAACCTTCTGGTAAACTTTGATATTTTATTTTACCATCGAAAGCTTTTTTGTATGTCTTAGCAATTTCATTTCTTCGAATTACCCCAGAAACATTTTTGGACAACTGTGAAACACCTAATGCGGCTTGTATGTCTGTCAATCTGTAATTAAAACCTAATTCTTGCATTTCGTAATACCAACCGCCATGGTTTTCTTCCATGTTTTCTTTAGTGATACCGTGTGAACGAAGACTTTTTAATTTTTTATAGATAGCTTCAGAGTTTGTTGTAACCATACCTCCCTCACCACATGCTATATGTTTGACTGGATGAAAAGAAAAAACACTTAAATCAGAGTACTTTGCATTTCCACATGTTTGCTTTTCATTTTTAGAATCCATAAAATAGCCACCAGGAGCATGACAAGCATCTTCAATAATCCATAAATCGTGTTTATTTGCTAAATCTCTAAAAGATTCTAAATCCAATGGTAGACCAGCAAAATCAACTGGAATTATCCCTTTGAAATAACCTTTAGGTTTACTCTTTATCAATTTTTCAACACTTTCAATTGACAATAAATACGTGTCAGGATCGATATCAGCAAACCAAACTTCAGCGCCAGCGTATCGAATACAGTTAGCTGATGCTGCAAAAGTAATAGGAGTTGTAATTACCCTATCTCCTTTTTTCAAACCTAAAGAAAGTACCGAAATATGTAAGCCTACAGTAGCATTGTTAATGGCTACTGCGTATTTTGACCCAACATATTTGGAAAATGTATTTTCAAACTCAATAATCTTAGGACCTTGTGTTAAAAAATCAGCTTTTAATGTGGCTACAACTGCATCAATATCTTGCTGATCAATATGTTGTCTTCCGTAAGGGATACTTTTTTCCATTATAAATCAAATTTAGGATCAACATGTAATTTCACCAATTCACGCAACGATTCAACAGTTTCCCATTCTGTATTATTTCCTGAATCATAAGCAAAGCCTTCCGGTACATCAACACCATTAAATGCTTTTTTGTACTCCTCCTTTGTGTAATGAGAATAAGGAGACTTTTGAGGTAAAATAGCGTAATATTTACCCAAATCAACTGTATTATACGAATCTGAAGAAGTAATCATTTCTTCGTGAAGCTTTTCTCCTGGGCGAATTCCAACAACTCGCTGTTCTAATTCAGGAGCAATTGCTGTGGCTACATCAGGAATTTTATAAGATGGTATTTTTGGAACAAATACCTCACCTCCCCATGCTTTTTCAATGGCGTAAAATACCATTTCACAACCATCTTCCAAAGAAATATTGAAACGTGTCATTTTATCATCTGTAATAGGCAAAAAGGACGCTCCAGATTTTTTCTTGTTTAAAAAGAATGGCATTACAGACCCGTTAGATCCCATTACATTACCATAACGAACCACAGAAAACTTAATGTTTCTACCTCCTTTTATATTATTTGCAGCAATGAATAATTTGTCTGAAGCCAATTTTGTTGCACCATATAAATTAATTGGGGCGGCTGCTTTATCAGTAGACAACGCCACTACATCAGTAACACCACTTTCAAGTGCAGCTTCAATAACGTTTTCAGCACCATTGATATTTGTTTTTACACATTCCATAGGATTGTACTCCGCTAAATGAACATGTTTCATCGCTGCTGCATGTATAACTACATCAATACCTTCAAAAGCCCTTACCAATCTTGACTTATCCCTAACATCACCTATAAAATAACGAATGGCAGGATATTTTTCCTCTGGAAATTCCATGGCCATTTGAAAATGTTTTTGTTCATCTCTAGAAAGTATAACAAGTCTTTTGACATTGGGATTTCTTTCTAAAATTAATTTAGTGAACATTTTACCGAAAGAACCTGTTCCCCCTGTAATTAAAACTGAGTTATTATCTAAATTTATCATGCTTTGTTCTGTTTTTTTTGTGAAAAATACACATTTATTTATTGTGTTAACGATGTTGATGTTTTTTG
>JBELGW010000075.1:0-6435 GCA_042091715.1 Polaribacter sp.
AGGTAAATATTACTAAAATGTTAATTTTTGGGTATTTTTAAGAAAAAACTGTTAACGAAATGTTAAATAAAAATCTTTTTTTATAAATTTTGTAACAATATAATCCTTTGTAGCACAAGGCTTTGCGTGATTTATTTGCCTAGGTAAATACCTCTTACTGCAAGTGGTGAGTTTGTGTATTCCTTAAAATTGCGCATTTTTGGGGATAACTAATTCAAATTTTATTAAAATGAAACGAAAGTTTAATGGATTGTTAACCCTTCTTTTAGGGTTAGTAGTGCAAATCTCATTTGCACAGGAAAGGACTTATTCCGGAGTCGTCTCTGATCAGAGCGGTTCTTTACCAGGAGTAAGTGTTTATGTAGAAGGATCCACAGGAGGAACCGAAACTGATTTTGATGGTATGTACCAAATTAAAGGTGAGCCAGGAGATAAGGTGGAGTTTTCTTTTGTCGGTATGCAAAAAGTATCAATTGTCTTAGGTGAGCAAACTTCGGTTAATGTCACTATGACAAGTGATAATTTACTTTCAGAGGTAATTGTTGTTGGATATGGAAATTCAACAAAAGCAGCCTTTACAGGTTCAGCAAAAGAAGTTAAGGCTGAACAATTAGAATCAAAGAACGTTACCAATATTTCTCAAGCACTTCAAGGAGAAGTTTCAGGTGTTCAGGTAATTAATAATTCTGGTCAACCTGGGTCAACTTCGACGATACGTATCCGTGGGTTTGGTTCCGTTAATGGAAACAGAAATCCATTATATGTAGTAGATGGAGTTCCGTTTTTTGGTAGTTTAAACTCAATTAATCCAAATGATATTGCCTCAACTACTGTTTTAAAGGATGCATCTGCAACGGCAATTTACGGTTCTAGAGGTTCGAATGGTGTAATCTTGATTACAACGAAATCTGGTAAGGCAGGAGAATCTACAATAGAAGTAGATGTCAAATCTGGTATGAACTACAGTTTATTAGCTCGTCACGACGTAATTCGTTCACCTGAAGAATATATAGAATTATCTTGGGAAGGTGTTAAAAATTATGGAGCTGCAAGTGGTGCATCAGATCCTATTGCATTTGCAAACGCTAACCTTTTCGGAGGAGCAGGTAGTACAATTGCATCAAAATATAACTTGTGGAATGTTGCAGATGATCAATTAATTGATCCAACAACAGGAAAAGTTGCAGCTGGAGTAACTCGTAAATATGATCCAGAAAATTGGCAAGACTACGGTTTCCAAAACTCTATCAGAAACGAGGCTAACCTCTCTATGAGAGGCGGTAACGACAAAACGAGATATTCATCTTCTTTTGGATACTTAAAAGATGTAGGTTATATCATTAACTCAGAATTTGAAAGATATTCTGCACGTCTAAATCTAGACTCAGAAGTAAAGTCTTGGTTTGATACTTCTGCTAACGTAGCATATACATATTCTGAAAGCCTTACTAACGGACAATCTTCGGATTCTGGAAGTATCTTTTGGTTCGTAGATAATTTACCTTCAATTTATCCATTATTTACAAGAGACGCGGATGGTAATAAATTACCTATTGAACGTCAAGGATATGGAGATTATGAATATGACTATGGTATCGGACGTGGATTCGGAGCATTGACAAATTCAATAGCCGATGCTACTTACAATAGAAGAGGGACAAAAGCACATGAATTAAATGCAACTTTCAGTGGTAAAATCACTTTTACTGAAGGTTTGACGTTTACGACTGTTTTTGGTAGTCAATACCGTCAAGCAAATTTTAGCTCAGTACGAAATAAGTTTTACGGTTCAGCTGAAGGAACAACTGGTGCTATCAACAAAACAAATTCAGAATTTTTCACGTACAACATTCAGAACTTATTGAGATATTCATTTACTTTAAATGACAAACATAATTTCAATATTCTTGCTGCTCAGGAATCTACATCTTACCAAAGAAGAAGATTGTTTGCAGGTGCAACGCGTATGGTAGATGACAATGTTGAATTAGATGAATTATCTAACTTCGTAACAAAAATTCCTTCTCAAACTGGTTCAGACTTGATTGAAAACAAGTTAATCAGTTATTTTGGACAATTGAACTACAATTTTGACAACAAATACTACCTTTCAGGATCTATAAGACGTGATGGTTCTTCACGTTTTGTGAACGACAAATGGGGAACATTTGGATCAGTTGGTGCTACTTGGATTATGTCTAAAGAGGACTTTATGAGCAATGTAGATTTTGTTAACTTCCTTAAACTTCAAGCTTCTTGGGGGGTAACGGGAGATCAAGATGGTGTTGGTTTCTATCCAGGATATAATGGATTCGATATCGCAAATAACAATGGTTTAGCACTTTTATTAAGAGCTAATGCAAACCCGGATTTAACATGGGAAACTGCTGATCAATTCTCTACATCTTTGGATGCTACATTAGGTAATTTTGTTGATGTTACCTTAGAATATTACTCAAAAAACACAAATAACTTGATTTTTGAGAGAAGAGATGCTATCTCTACTGGTAATGCAATATCTCTGGTAAACGACGGAGTTTTATCGAACAAAGGTTTTGAATTTGACTTAAACTTTCACCTTGTGAAAAAAGAGAACTTCAATTTAGACTTTGGAATTAACGGAGCTACTTTAAACAACGAGATTAAAGAAATGCCATTTGATCCTGCAACAGATTCACCAAAAGTGATTGATATTGCAGGTCGTTATGGTAGATCAGAAGGTTCTTCACTCTTTGATTACTATCTAAGAGAATGGGCTGGTGTTGATCCATCGGATGGTCGCGCTATGTGGTTTCAGTATTTTGATGATAAAAATGCCAATGGAATTTTAGACGGTGGAGACTCTTCAATATCAAACATGGAGGAATACCTATTTGAAAACCCAAGTGCTTCTGTTGAAAAGCAGACCACAAAGGTTTATGCAAATTCTACACAAAAATACGTAGGTAAATCTTCAATTGCTGATGTTCAAGGAGCTTTTAGATTAACTGGTAACTGGGGAAATTTTGACTTTGCAACTTTATTTGTATATTCTTTAGGAGGATACTCTTACGACGGTGCTTACGCAAACTTTATGGATAATGATGCTGTAGGTGCGAATAACTGGCATGAGGATATCAAAAACAGATGGCAACAACCAGGGGACGTAACTGATGTTCCAAGACTTTCTGGTGGCTTCGATACAAACGTAGCTTCAGGATCTACTAGATTCCTAACAGCAAAAAATTACTTGGGACTGAACAATGCTCGTATTGGATATTCTATCCCTGCTAAATTAGCAGACAAAATCGGTGTTGAAGGAATAAACATTAATGTTTCAGGAGATAACTTATTTTTCCTTTCAGAGCGTAATGGATACAATCCTTCATCGACTGAGACAGGGGATATAGGTATTTATGCTTATGCTCCATTAAGTACATTTACATTCGGATTAAAAGTTAAATTTTAATAATCATAACAATGAAAAAATATTTACAAACAGGACTTCGCTTGGCAGCAGTTTCGGCACTTTTTGCTCTAACAGCTTGTTCAGAAGACTTTATTGAAGTTACACCAAACCAGTTTATCTCGGTTGAAAGAGTCGAGGCTTCAGTAAATAATGATCCAGAACTAGTCGCAGGACAGTTAAATGGTATTTATACTACCATGATTGAAACCGGTACCGGTGGTACACCAGATCACACTGACTTTGGTCAAAAAGGATACGATATCCAAATGGATATGCTATCTGGTGATATGGCCCTTGCCATAAATACATACGGATGGTATAATAGATTACAACAATTTCAACCGACAACAGATTATACACTTAACGACAATTACAAACCTTGGAGATATTACTATAGAATCATCCGTTCTTGTAATTTCTTAATTGCTTCTGCTGGTGGTAACGACGTTGTTCCAGAAGATGAGCAAGTTCGTCATCTAGTAGGACAAACAAAAGCGATGCGTGCATATGCATACTTTTACCTATCTCAATTATACATAACTGAAGGATATGCTCCAGATCAGCCTACCTTACCTATCTATATTGATTTAGATGCAACTCCTAAAGCTAAGAGCACAGGAGCAGAGGTTTACGACTTGATAGTAAGTGATTTAACAGATGCTATTTCTTTTATGGACGGATTCACACGTTCCAATAAAAATGAGGTTGATGTTAACATAGCAAAAGGTCTTTTAGCTTATACATATGCCGCAATGGGTAATGACGCAGAAGTTGCGCGTTTAACAAGTGAGGTTATCAATGACGGTGGTTATACAATTATGTCATCAGCTGATGCTTTAGCAGGATTTAACGATGCTTCTAATGCAGGTTGGATGTGGGCACAAGATGTAACTTTAGACAATGGACTTGGATTAATTTCTTGGTGGGGTCAAATGGATATCTTTACCTATAGCTATGCTTGGGCTGGAGATAGAAAAACAATTGATCAAAATCTTTTCGACGCTATTCCTGCTGACGATGTTAGAAAAAGTCAATTCTTTCCAGATCCATCAAGTGGATATTATTTAACGCCATACAACAAATTTTACTCTCCAGAGCGTCAAATCGGTGGGCAAAGAAATGTAGAAACGGATTATGTATTTATGAGAATTGCAGAAATGTATCTATTAAATGCGGAAGCAAATGCTAAGATAAATAATGATGGTGCAGCTCAAGCTTCTCTAAAAGCTATAGTTTCAAATAGAGTTGCAGATGCTAGTTATATTGACGCTTTGACAGGTGCTAACCTTTTAAGAGAAATTGATTTGCAGGCTAGAATCGAATTATGGGGTGAAGGTAAAACTTACCTTTCTATGAAACGTAACAAACGTAGTATTGTTCGTGGAGATAACCACTTATCTAATGTAGGTGTTGTTATACCTTCAAACGATACAAGATTAACATTTGAAATACCTCAAGCGGAAATCTTAAACAACCCTAATATCGATCTAGACTAAAAACAAGTAAATATGAAACATTTAAATATATTCACTGGTTTACTAATGGCATTTATGCTGTTAGTAAGCTGTAGTGAAAATGAAGGAGGAACAGATGACTTAAACTATGTAGGTTTTGAGTCTACTTCTGCCTCTATAATTTTAAAAGCGGGTGGAAATGGAACAGTTGAGATTCCAGTCTACGCGACAACAAGTAATAATTCAAACATATCCGTTGTAGTTGATGAGTCTAGCACATTGGATACAAGCTACTACACCTATTCAGCACAATTAGAAAGTGTAGAAGGTAACGGTAATTCTTATAAAGTAGTTATCAATTTCGAAAACTATGATGTAGGTAATATCGATGGTAAATCTGTAGTCTTGAGGTTAGACAATGGATCTGGATACTCTTCAGACCCGCTCGTTGTAACAACTTCTCCAGACTGTCCAACAGTAGGAATAACATTAGATGCTTATCCTGAAGAAACCTATTGGTTTATCTTGGATGCAGGTGGAGATGTTGTAGCTGCTGGAGGTGTAGATCTGGGACTTACAGCTTTAAACGAAGAATATGTGGGTCTTGCTTCTGCAAGTGCTACTCTTTGTGTGCTTGTTCCAGGAGATTACACTATGGCCATTAGAGATACCTTCGGTGATGGTGGTGCTTCTTATGTGCTGACAGTTAATTCTGGAACCGAAGAAGTTTTCTCTGTACCAGGAGATTCATACACCACTGGAGTTAACGTGCCTTTTACTATTGAATAAATAGTTTCTAAGCATTTTATGATTCAAAAGGCTGTCCATTGGACAGCCTTTTTTTGTTTACCTTCTGGAACTAGAATAACGAAAAATGTAAACAACAAAGAACATTTGAAAAGTGGACATAAGCCAAACTCACCCAACATCTGCAACCAATCTCTAATAACGATTAGTGCATTCCTTTAAACTAATAACTATAAGCCAAAAACTCAAAACGTATAATTTGGATTACATCTGAGGATTAGAGAAGACCTAATCTTTATATTCTCTCTCTTGAAACTCTCCCCTAGCCTTTAAAAGTAAACCCATTCCAAACAATAAAAAATTATAGATATTAAATTGCATCTAGTAATAAAAATATTTTGTTAGGTATCTCTGTCTGTTTTTATCTTAGTCAACACGCTATGGAATATGTCTGTGATATCCCGAATTCCAACCGTCACAAAACTTTCTTCGTTAGTAATAGACTTCTACGGTGATGTAAACGCAGTTCAGAAATAGCTAAACATCCTAGACTCTGTAGTTATATCAGTATCGATTTAAGAATCCATTCATGAATAAGGGGGTATTCAAATAAAATTGAAGTAGGAACACTGTAATAACTCTACAATTCAAGTCTTTTTAAGGCTATTAGGGCAACTAAATGTATGTTCTTGACAAATGCCTAGGTTTTGAAAATACAAAGCCTTAAAACAGTGTTTTAAAAGGAATCTATAGATAACAGCATTTACTATCACATAAAACTTTGGG
>JBELGW010000076.1:0-6281 GCA_042091715.1 Polaribacter sp.
TTGTTGTTGTTGTTGTTGTTGTTGTTGTTGTTGTTGTTGTTGTTGTTGTTGTTGAACTTTTGGTTGTATGTGAACTAAAAAAGAGACAAACATTGTTTATCTCTTTTTTAAATATTTTATTTCATGCCTTTCATCATCTGCATCATTTTTCGACCTCCGCCGCCTTGCATCATCTTCATCATTTTGCTCATTTGTGTAAATTGCTTCATGAGTTGATTCACTTCTTGTACATTCGTTCCAGATCCTTTTGCAATTCGTTTCTTTCTACTAGCATTGATAGTATTTGGTGATGTGCGTTCGAGCGGTGTCATGGAGTGTATGATGGCTTCAATTCCTTTAAAAGCGTCGTCATCAATGTCTACATCTTTCAGAGCTTTTCCTGCTCCAGGGATCATTCCCATCAAATCTTTCATGTTACCCATTTTTTTGATTTGTTGAATCTGACTTAAGAAATCATCGAAACCGAATTGGTTTTTAGCAATCTTCTTTTGAAGTTTTCTTGCTTCTTCTTCATCAAACTGCTCTTGAGCTCTTTCTACAAGAGATACGACATCTCCCATTCCCAAGATTCGATCTGCCATACGGTTTGGATGGAACACATCAATAGCTTCCATTTTTTCACCAGTACCAATAAATTTAATTGGTTTGTCTACAACAGATTTTATGGTTAAAGCAGCTCCACCTCTTGTATCTCCATCTAATTTTGTTAGAACTACACCATCAAAATTTAAAACATCATTAAAGGCTTTTGCTGTATTTACAGCATCTTGTCCTGTCATAGAATCTACTACAAACAATGTTTCTTGTGGAGTGACAGCTTTATGGATATTAGAAATTTCTGTCATCATGGTATCATCAACAGCCAAACGACCAGCTGTATCAATAATCACCACATTTTTTCCAGTTGCTTTTGCATGCTTAATGGCATTTTGAGAAATTTCTACAGGATTGTTATTTCCAACTTCTGCATATACTTCAACACCAATTTGTTCTCCAACAACTTGTAATTGATTGATGGCGGCAGGACGATATACATCACATCCAACTAATAAGACTTGTTTTGATTTTTTAGTTTTTAAGAAGTTGGCTAATTTTCCAGAAAAAGTTGTTTTACCCGAACCTTGTAAACCAGACATTAAAATAACTGTTGGGGATCCACCTAAATTTACTCCTACAGTATCTCCTCCCATTAGCTCTGTCAGCTCATCTTTTACCAACTTCACCATCAATTGCCCCGGGTTTAACGTTGTTAAAACGTTTTGACCTATGGCTTTGGCTTGTACTTTCTTTGTAAACTCCTTGGCAATTTTAAAGTTCACATCGGCATCCAATAGCGCTCTTCGGACTTCTTTGAGTGTTTCTGCAACGTTAACCTCAGTAATACTACCATGCCCTTTTAAGGTATGTAAGGCTTTATCTAATTTATCACTTAAATTATTAAACATGTGTTTCTGTTCTTTTTTTGGAAGCACAAATATAAGAAACTCCTCGATTTCTGAAGGGAATTTCTCAGTGTTATTTTGGTTTACTTATCAGAGTCACGAAGAAGTTTATCAAATGAATAAAGGCAGCGAACATAAAAAGTAAAAGCGACAGTATCAACATAGCATTCGCATTGTCTATAGACACATACTGTTGGGAATAGGGCCCAATTGAATGCAACCAATTCCAATGGTCTTTTGTGAAAAATAGTAACAATGCTAGTGTCTGGAAGAGTATATGTAACACGGTCATCCATGTATTTGGTTTTTTATTACCCCAATAGATCGAAAAGTAATTCAACCCTACGAGTCCAAAAAAGAGTGCAAAAAAATAAGTGATGTTATCGTAATAGATGTTGTTCTGAATGAAAGAGATATCCATAGCAATGAATTTCTCTTGATTGAATTGTCCTAAAACAATCACAACGGGAATCAAAATAAAAAAGAAGATATGTGGTTTTTCAATTATTTTTTTCATGAATACAATTTTTTTAAAGTATCAGTATGATGCGCTGTATGATGCGTGGGCCCACTCACGCATCGTCATTTTCCCCATAAGCGGGTGTGGATTTAATAGGGTATCCAAATCTTTATTTTTCCATTGATGCACCCGTGCTTGTAATTTTTTATTTTCGAATTGAAGGACAACAAGTAACTTTTGTCTTTCTGTAATTTTTGGTATTCTTAGGTTTTTATGAAAGGTCTTGGCTTTTTCTTTATGCAAATGAAGTTTTTCCTTGCAGCGTTTAACAAGAGCATCGTAAGATCGACTTGGTCTGTTTGATTTGCCAAATTTATATCTTAAGAGAAACTGAGAGTATTCGAATGCCTTATTCAACAATTGTATAACATCCACTATATGTAAGATGTGTTGTCCTACTGTCCATTTCTCATTAAGACCTTGTGTCCAAGATTGATCAGATTGTTTGTTTACCCATTCAAATAGTTCTATGTGCTTGTTGTCGAGGATTGGTTCAATGTCATATTTGGTCACAGTAAAGGGCAATAAATAGAGTTGAAATATACAAAAATTTCGGTACAATACAATTCAATACACAGATTAAACAGTTCATGACATTTGATTTTTTAGAACTGAACTGTTCGCATACATTTGTCATATATAAGCACATAAATTAAACTACAAAAACAGATATGAGAGCACTATTATTTACTCAAAAAGCAAATTTTACAGCATTAATACTATTTCTTTGTTTGTGCATACAAGGCACCTCTGCACAAACGAGTGTAAAAACGGATAGTGATTCCTTTCTAGTAGATATAAAAACCAAAAAAGGGACAAAAAGTTTTCATCTTCAAGGTAATCAGAATGATTTCAAAATAGAATTCAAGGGAACTATTATTGTATCAGATGATGATCGTGATGTTATTGGAATTTCGAGAGGAGGGTTTTTAGAAATTAAGAAATCGAGTTTTGGAACGAAACGACGTATCTTGATTCATAATGAATCTGGAACCTTGGTGAAACAGTATTTTGTGGGTTGGTCTGAGAGACCATTTGATGCTGCGGGAAGAGCGTGGTTGTCTGAAATATTACCTGAAATTGTAAATTCAACAACGATTGCTGCACAAAATAGAGTAGACCGTTTGTACAAAAAAGGGGGTGCTTCTCGAGTGTTGACAGAAGTTGATGGTATGAAAAGTGATTTTGTGAGATCTGCATACATACAATTGTTATTGGAAAAGAATTTGAGTTCAAATGATTTGATTGCTAGCATTCAGTCTACAGCAAACTTTATTACATCTGATTATTATATTTCGGAAATATTGAAGGGCAATCAAAAAATATTTTTGAAAGATGACAAGACCATGACTGCATTTGTCAATGCAACACAAAGTATTGATTCGGATTATTATAAGTCTGGTATTGTGAAAAAAGTAATTGAAGATGCTTCGATTTCTGATAGCCAATTAAAAAGTTTTTTAGAGATTACCAAAGGAATTAGTTCTGATTATTATCTGTTCGATGTTCTAAATAATATCATTAAAAATAGAGTGTTGAATGATGTGAACATGATCAAAGTATTATATTTAAGCAAGGATATAGGTTCTGATCATTATAAAACGAAGATTCTTCAAATAGCGCTTAAGAAAGAAAACTTATCTGCAAAGGCCTATGCTCAGTTCTTGTCGTTGGTAGGAGATATCAATTCAGATAACTATACATCCAAAATCTTACTTGATGTTTTTAAAAATGATGTAGACCGAATCTCTTTCGATACCATCTTAAAAATGATGGAAGAGAACATCAGCTCAGATCATTATCTGACAACGATTTATTTAGAAATGGCTGAGAAAAACATCTGGTCCGAAGCAGAATTAATTCAAGCAATGCAATCAGCAGGAAGTGCAATTAATTCAGATAATTATTTAACAAAAGTACTAACATCTTTTGCAAAACAAGTCAATCGATCTTCAGAAAAAGTACAAGAAGCATACAGGAGAGTAGCTAAAAACATTGCATCTGATACGTATTATGGAAGAGCGATGAAAGCACTTGATTAGATAAAAATGAAGTCACAATCTCATGCAGATAGCACTGAATGAGATTGTGTATCTTTGACCCTAAAGAAAAAGAAACCTCAAATAACTCACTTTTTGAAAAAGCATTTTATCATCATAATATCAAGTGCGATGCTTGGCTTCATTTTGAGTTATTACCTCGTGGTAAGTAATCAAGCAGAACTAAAAGCATATACATCTTTATTCGGTATTTTATCCGTTTCTTTGGGTGTTTTCGTAGCCTATGTCCTTTATTTTTTGGCAATGAAGCTAGATCAATTGTATCCTTGGCAAACACAAACGAATACTCGTTTATTTATTGGATTTGTACTTCAAGTAATTGTTACTTTTAGTATCATTTTTGGTTGTATTTATGCGTATTCAAAACTTGTTGTAAACCCTCAAAATGTTTTTATTGAATACAAAGAAACTTTTATAAAGCTATCCATTTTATTGTGCGTTGTATTGGCGGTTTACTCTGTAGTCTATTTTGCATTTTATTCTTATTACTCCTATGTTACCCTACAAATTGAATCTGTAAAGCAAGAACGCAAGCAAATAGAGTTGCAATTGAAAGCATTGAAATCTCAATTAAGTCCACATTTTTTATTCAATAGTTTGAATACGGTTTCTTCATTGGCACGGGTAAGTGCTAAGAAATCGGAGTTGTTCATAAGAGAATTGGCCAATATGTATCGTTTTACAATACGTAGCTATCACGCTGTGTTAATTCCTTTAAAAGAAGAACTAGAATTTGTAATAGCCTATCAATATTTATTAGAAACAAGGTTTGACAATCAACTAAAAATAGCCATTGACATACCTCCGGCATTGCACACTACTAAAATTCCGCCTTTGGCATTGCAAATGTTGGTTGAAAATGCGGTAAAGCACAATACACTCAGTGTGAAAAATCCCTTGAAAATAACAATTTATGCTGAAGATAATTATATCTGTGTAAAAAATACAATAACTGACGAGCCAGTGAATAAAGAATCCTTCCACATTGGATTAGAGAATATTAGTACCCGATATTTATTGCTGGCAAACAAAGAAATTATGACTAGTAAGGGAGCGGTGTTTTTAGTAAAAATTCCGATCATTCTATGAATAAATTATTCATACATACCGCTGTTTTTCGTTTTCTGAGTCCGTTTTTTAGTGGAATAGTTGCTTATTCCTTGCTGTTGATGATTAATAATAGGCTGGGAGAATTGCATGAACAATTTCTAGGTGAAGAGCTATATGTTTGTATTGGGTTGTCTTTTATTGTTCATGAGTTTTCTCGATTTTTATTGTGGTTGTTTGCATATATGCCTAGATTTTTTGAGGCTTTAATAACGTTATGTGTTCACCTTTCCATTGCGGGGTTGCTCACCGCTGCCATGCTTATTTTACTCATTACTCTATATTATGAGCACATTTTAGGGTTTACACCTTTAAGAGAAGAGCTACAAACTTTTGTGAGTATTTATTGTAGCATTCCAGTTGCCTATATTTTCTTGGATTTAAGTCATCAATATCTACACAAAATTAATACGCAACAGCTCAACAATGAGCTTCTAATTAAAGAAAATATAGAAGAAGATTTTAGACAGTTTAAAAGAGAGATCAACCCCAATCTTTTATTCGAAAGCTTTGAGGTTTTATTGCTGTTAATAAAAGAGAACCAGGATTTAGTTGATGGGTTTGTTGATCATTTAGCATCAATTTACAGATATATTCTAACGAGTAAAAAGAAACAGTTGGTTGCTATAAATGAAGAATTAGAAATTGTAGATGAGTTCATTCAATTGTACAATTATTTGCCTTATCGAAAGATAAATTTGAGTGTTAATAGTGATTTAGATTTTTTGATAGTACCAGGAACAATTGTCTATATTGTTGAACAAATTATAAAAACAACCATTGTTTCTGACAGAGTGAATTTAGACATAGTCATAGAAACTCGAGGAGATGCCTTTCGTATTCGATATGTGAAAGAAGAGAAAATAACAGATAGGTTCACCCTAAAAAACATTGAAGATATAGATAAGGCGTATCGTATTTATAGTTCCGGATTTATCACACTTTTTGAGGAAGACAATCAAAACATAATTACCATCCCTACATTAAATATCAAATAGTAAGAATATGAGAGTAGTACTGATAGAGGACGAACATTTAGCCGCAGATAAGCTAGAACGGTATGTTCAGAAGTATGATGCTAGTATGCGCATCTCGGCGAGGTTGTCAAGCATTTCTGATGCGGTATTTTGGTTTCAAAACAATCAAGATTAT
>JBELGW010000077.1:0-6153 GCA_042091715.1 Polaribacter sp.
GGCGCCTTTTCATTTAGATTATTATCTTTATCAACAAAGTTGTGCAACAGGCACAAAATATAAACACAATTCGGCTGATTCGACTACGTCCGAATCCACTCTGAATTGCTAAATACAGTGCTTAACCGAAAACACTAACTTTAAACCAGTAACGGACGGTTATACTAAGCCGTTAGCTGCAAGCAAAACGAAACAAAATGAATATTGTAATCTACATATATAACGGAATGACTATGCTGGATGCAATAGGACCGTACGAAATATTAAGAAACGTAAAAGGTGTAAATATCAAATTCGTCTCAAAAGAGAGGGGTGAAATTAAAGCAGATAGTCATTTTGTGCATATCAATTCGAAATATAGCATTGATGAAGTTTCAAACGCTGATATATTACTAATTCCGGGTTCAACTATTGCCTTTATCAGAGAAATGAAAGACAAAAAAGTATTGGATTGGATAAAGAAAATTGATTCATTAACCAAAAGAACTGTTACAGTTTGCACTGGTTCAATCATTTTAGCAGCAACAGGTTTATTAAAAGATAAGAGAGCAACTTCACATTGGAAACCTATAAATTTACTCTCAGAATTTGGTACTGAACCCATAAGAGAAAGAATAGTAGATGAAGGAAAATATATAACTGCGGCAGGTGTTTCGGCAGGAATTGATATGGCGATTTATTTGGTAAATCAGCTAAAAGGAGAAAAAGCTGCAAAAGCTGCCCAATTATCGATAGAATATGACCCAAAACCAATGTTTGATTCAGGAAATTTTTTGACAGCAGAAAAAGATATTATTGAACTCTCAGAAAAGATAATGGAAAGTGATGCAAAAAAAGACTTCGGACTTTGGGAAATTTTGAAGAATGCAAGATCATTGTTAAGATTAAAAAAGAGAGCCAGCAGCTAACACCACCCAAACTGCATTAAAACGCAGCTTAGCCAAAACGTTTGGCAGTAATTAAACTTTTACGAGAAAATAGGGTCAAAGAATGAAATAAACTTAAAGTAATGTAATATGAACAAAGTGACTTATTTAATAATTTTTGCTGTATTATTACTTAATGCCTGTAGTAAAGATGAATCAGCTGATGCATTAATAGTTGATGAAACACCAATAGTTAAGGCTGAATCCTCTTACACGGTTTTAAAAGAAGAAGATATAACGTATGCTGAGGGGCTTAGCCATAACGCTTCAAGTACTACTCCTTTTTCTATTCCTCTAAAATTAGATATTTACTATCCTGATAATAATTCTAGTAATAGACCTATTTTTATGTTCATTCATGGAGGTGGATTTAATGGAGGAACAAAGACAAAACCCGAAATTATAGAAATGGCAAATTACTATGCTTCAAGAGGGTGGGTCTTTGCATCTATAGATTACAGAACAGTAGAGGAACTTGGTATAATACAAGGAATGACTTCAGCAGAATTATTAACGTATTATAAAGGAATTGCCCCTCAAGAATGGGTTGAAAATGCTTTGCAAGGAGCACAGAGTTCGGATGAAGTTCAGCAGGCTACTGCTATGTATCTCGCCCAAAGGGATTCAAAAGCCGCTCTTCGTTGGATTGTGGCAAACGCAAGCAGCTATAACATAAATAAAGATTTTATTACAGTTGGTGGAGCGTCGGCCGGAGCAATTACTGCAATTGCTTTAGGAATTTCCAACTTAGAAGACTTTAGAGATGAAATTACTGTTAGCGATGACCCTACACTTTCTACTTCAAACTTAAACGAATCTTATTTAGTGAGAAGTATGGTTTATTTTTGGGGTTCAAACATAAAATTAGATGTTTTTGAAGCAGCTTATAACTTAGAACAATATGACAGATATGATGCTAGTGATCCAGAATTATTTATGGGTCATGGTACAGCACAGGATCTTGTTACGCCTTATGATGAAGCACTTGAACTGCAAAGTATATACAACTCTTTGGGTATTTACAACAAACTAGCAACCTTAACAAAACCGAATGGTGAACCTATAGGGCATGGAGCTTGGAATGGCATAGTTGATGGTAAGGGCTTATTCGAATTAACTTTTGACTTTCTAGTTGATAGACAAAACTTAACAGTAGAATAAACAACTACCGCCAACACCGGTAACCGTTGCACAAGCCACTAAAAAACCTAAATAATATCTCAAAAGTCCCTTTTTAAGGGACTTTTGTTTTTATGACAGAGTATAATTCTATGAAAATTATAGGCCTTCTAATTGTGTTATATGAGTTTTCAGCAAGTCTTTTAGCAAACAATAAAACCGGCGCATTGCCTTGGCATCAGTTTTACCCTTTTAGAAAAGTTCTCCATCGGAATCCATTCACTTAACTGAAAATGAGCAAACAATTTTTCTTGATATTTTTTTGCCTTACATATATAAAGTTAACAAATAAAAAGGCTCCTTTTCATTTAGATTATTATCTTTATCAACAAGGTTGTGCAACAGGCACAACATATATAATTTATTGCTGGCTTCTTGCCTACTTACGGAAATCCTCGCAGATTTTCTTGGTTCGTGTTTTATTTACTAAATTCATTACTTAAACTGCGCAACTTTCCTTATACAAAGACGTTAGCACATTTAAAAAATCGCAAGATAAACAATGAATACCGTATTCTATTTAGGAGCAGCACAAGGAATTATTCTGGTCATTGCCTTATTTTTTTCGAGGGCTAATCGAAAAGCCAACCGCACTCTCGCTTTGTTTTTGTTTCTATTGAGTTTAAACTGCTTATTTGAAGCCATTGAAAGTGCAAGTTTCTATAAAAACTTCCCTTTTCTAATCAGAATCCGTTGGGGAAACACCTTATTGTTCGGCCCACTTATTTTTCTTTATGTTCAGACACTTCTTAATCATCGCTTTAAGATCCTAATACATTTTATACCTTTTTTCATTGCTAAGTTAGCCTTGATTCCTTTTTATATGCTTTCGGTACAAAAAAAAGTATTATCACTTAACTTGGGAAATAGTTCAAGCACGGTGAGTGATGATTGGTATTCCACCTATTTCTTTTCGGTAATATCTTTATTTAGTTTCCTACAAATATTTTTCTACCTATGGCAAATATCCAAAGATTTAAAAAAGTATGACGAACAACTTTTTCGTTGGTTTTCTAATGTAGAAAACATTCACCTCAATTGGTTAAAACACAGTGTATGGGCATTGTTTGTGGTTACCATTGTCTCTTTTTTCTATTTTCTGGGAGAATTGTTGCTTTCTTCATCCATCCAACATATGGGAGCCTATGGCGGATTTGCGCTTGTATTGCTAATTTATGCGATTAGTTACAAGGCTATCAGCCAGCCAGATATACTCTCTTTGTTTCAAAACGAAAAAAAATCATTAGATACCTCTAAACATATAAACGATCAGGTAACTGATTCATTAGGAAAAGCCGAAGAAACAGAAGCCTCCATCAAAACAGAATCACTGTTAAGTAGAAATTTAAAAAATTTAATGGAAAGGGAGAAGCTCTATCTGAATGAAAAACTCTCTGGAAACGAAATGGCGGAAACATTAGGCATCAGTCGGCATCAATTGTCGGAAGTATTAAACAACGAACTGCATACCAACTTTTACAATTTTATTAATCACTACCGCGTGGAAGATTGTAAACAAAAGATGGCCACTCCAAAGTTCGAGAACTACACACTTTTGGCTGTGGCATTTGAATGTGGTTTTAATTCAAAGACTACTTTTAACACCGTTTTTAAGAGAGAAACAGGTATGACGCCTAGACAGTTCAAAAAAACACTACAACAATAGGTTCGCTTCGGCCGGAACGAACGACTTGAACCTATAAAAACACTTGCTTTGCAGTCATAATCATAAAAATTCAAAACGCATCAGCCATGCAGAAACAACTTTTAGGGATCTTACTGTGCATTATTAGTATACAAATTCAGGCACAGCAGGACAGCATTACGAACCAATATTTCAAGCAAGAAGTAATTCAATTTATGGATTCTATTGCGGAGGAGCACATTGAAAAAAACAATACTACAGGAATAGGGTATGCCATTGTACAAGATGGAGAACTCCTTACAACAAAAGGGCATGGATTGGCTAATATTGATGAAAATCGACCGTTCAGTTCAAACACCTCGTTCAGGGTTGCTTCTGTTACAAAATTAGTCACAGCTACGGCTGTTATGCAATTGCACTCAAAAGGCTTAATTGATTTGCATCGCGACATTCGGAACTATTTGCTAGATTTCAATTATAAATCCATAGAAGGTGATTCAGTTACACTACAGAACTTATTAACCCATACAGCTGGTTTTGAGGATAAAAACTTAGAACGCCGGACACATGATGCTTCCAATCAAATTCCCCTAAAGGAATACCTATACAACGAAATGCCTGAGCGTGTGACTAAAGCCGGAGAAACCTTTGCGTATTCTAATCACGGTTTGGCTCTGGCAGGTTTAATTGTTGAAGAAGTATCAGGAAAAGTCTATGAGGATTTTATTCAGACCGAGTTGCTGTCTCCACTGCAAATGGCAAATAGTACTTTTGATGTCAGTAAGGCCACTGACTTTGCGATGAGTTACCAAAAGGAAAGCCAACAATGGAAACCCGTACCTTTCGATTATATCAAGACAAAACCCGCTTCCATGTTGATAAGCACGGTAGAAGACATGGCTAAGTTCATAAACTTTCATCTACAGACTTCTTCGAAAAACGATGGTAGCTTAATTTCAAATAGTTCATTTGCGGAAATGCACAGTCAGCAATTTACACATCATCCTCAATTGCCTGGTATAGCTGTAGGTTTCTTTGAAGCACATCAAAACGGTTTACGTCTATTGAGGCATGGCGGAACAGCCACAAACTATGGGAGTTTCCTTTGTTTCATCCCAGAAAAGGGAATCGGTATTTTCATTACACACAACGGCGGAGACGAATCCTTATCTAAGGAAATGGTACAGCAATTTATACACCGCTTCTTTCCGAGTACATATTCTGAACCTACTTGGAACAAAAACACCACAACGGATTTATCGGAAATAAATGGAGAATACGTCATGAATCGCTTCTCCCACTCTACTATAGAGAAGTTAAACCTCTTGTTTACTTACAAAGTAAAAATAGTAGCAACAGAAGATTCAAGTATCTCTCTGTGGGGCCAAGAATTTAGAGAAATTGCCCCTTTGCTTTTTGAAAATACAAATGAAAATTGGAAGATAGGCTTTGGGAAAGACCGAAAAGGAGATATCGGCTGGTTTTATAATGAAAATTTCGCTTACAAAAAGCTGAAATGGTTTGAAAGTGAGGAATTCACACTGTTTGCTGTAGCCACGCTATTTCTCCTATTTCTTTTTAACCTGATAAGATATGTTCTGCTAAAGGTCAAAAAGGTTCATGTATCCCACGCCACAGCAATATTCAATTTACTCGGAATAGTATCTATTGTATTTATATTTTTAGCCATCTATAATGGCCGAGATGAGCTACAATACCAAATCCCTACGTATTTTTATGCCATTTTCTGCTTACCTTTATTCACAGTTGCCTTAGGTGTATTTACAATCATCCGAAAATTTCAGAAAAGACAAGAACTAAGCATAGGAGGCAAAGTAAATTACCTCTTACATGTTATTGTATTCTTTTCGTTTACCTGGTTTATGTGGTTCTGGAACTTAATTGGTTTCAACTTTGGATAATGATATTAAAACCATAATTGATCAAAATAAAACGGTTCTAGTAACATTACATAAAATCCAACTAATATTTTTTTATAAATATAAATAACGTGCTATAACAATGTTACCCGTTGCACAATCCCTTAAAAACAACCTTTACACAACAAATAGGTTCTTTTTAGGGGCTTTTTATGTTTTAGCAAGGATAAAAAATTAGTTTTTTGGGGTTGTTTAGCAGGGTTGTTTTGAGCTTCTGAAGTCCTTTTTTCTCAGGTGTTGGACAAACATACTTCGCAATTCTATTTTGAAACCCAATGAGACAATCAAATTGATTTTCGACTCTTTTATTGATCATTTTTCTTTCCCTGCATGACTGCAAATATAAAAAACAATTCGATTTACAAGGAGTTGTGAAACAGGCACAATGTGTATAGTGCATACCCTCTAGGATACGCACCATACACGGATGGTTGTGCTTAATTTAGGTACTTACTCGTTGGAT
>JBELGW010000078.1:0-5945 GCA_042091715.1 Polaribacter sp.
TTACCTGGTTTCACTACAGCCGAACTGTACTTGCTTTCTGTTGCACTGGTCCTCAACTCACGCTGGACGGACGTTATCCGCTATGCTACTCTTTGGTGTCCGGACTTTCCTCTTTGCTATTCAAACAAAGCGATAAGATAGATCTGCTAAATTTTACACGACAAAAATACAGTTTTATTTAATTTCTGAAACAAAAAAAATCGGTCAAAAAATTGACCGACTTTAATGTATTTTTTCTACTAAGAAATTATGAAAACATATCTTTCACTTTTTCAAAGAAAGACTTATCAGAGGTATTTGGACTTGGTTCAAAGTTTTCATCCTCCTTCATTGCTTCAAAGAACTGTTTTTGTTCTTTGCTTAATTCTTGTGGTGTCCATACATTGATATGTATTAGGAAGTCACCATCTCCGTAGCGTTCTATGCTCGGTAATCCTTTCCCTTTGAGTCTTAAAATTTTACCAGACTGTGTTCCTGCGTCAATTTTAATTTTCACTTTACCCGTTACCGTTTCTATTTCTTTGCTAACGCCTAATACTGCTTCAGAGAAATTCACATACAAATCAAAATGAATATTGGTTCCTTCTCTCTTTAAAGAATCATGCTGAATTTCTTCAATAACCACCAATAAATCACCAGCAATGGCATTTTTACCTGGTGCTTCATTGCCTTTTCCTGCAACCTTGAGTTGTACTCCTTCTGTTACACCTGCCGGAATTTGAATGGATACCGTTTCTTCTTTTACAATCAATCCATTGGCATCACTCCCCTTTGGTTTTGATTTGATACTTTGACCAGCTCCTTGACATGTTGGACATGTTGCAGCTGTTTGCATTCTTCCCAAAATGGTATTGGTCACTCTCATCACTTGTCCAGTTCCATTACAGGTAGAACATGTGGTATAGCTAACACCCTCTGCTTGGACTTTTCTTCGAACTTTTACTTTCTTCTCAACACCTTCAGCAATCTCTTTTAAAGTCAGTTTCACACGAATGCGCATGTTACTTCCTTTCACTCTCGTTTGCCTTGAGCCTCCGCCTCCAAAGCCGCCTCCGAAGCCGCCTCCAAAGATATCTCCAAACTGACTGAATATATCATCCATATTCATTCCGCCTCCTCCGAAACCACCGCCTCCATGACCACCTTCAAATGCTTGGTGTCCATATTGATCGTATCGTGCTTTCTTATTGCCGTCGCTCAGTATTTCATAAGCTTCAGCTGCTTCTTTAAATTTCTCTTCTGCAGAAGTGTCATCAGGGTTTTTATCTGGATGATATTTAATTGCCATCTTTCTATAGGCTTTTTTAATCTCACCTTCAGATGCTGATTTGCTAATCCCTAATACTTCGTAATAATCTCTTTTTGCCATTTTGATTTCGTTTGTCTATTTGATGAAAGTAGAAACGTTCTTCTCTTGTCTTTACGCTACAAAAGTTGACCTAATTCAGGTATTATTGCCCTATTACCACTTTTGGGTAACGAATGATCTTATCGCCTAATTTATAGCCACTTTCAATACAATCAATTACTTTCCCTTTTAACTTGTCTGTTGGTGCAGGAATTTGAGTAATTGCCTCATGAATGTCCGCATCAAAACTATCGCCTTCTTTCACCTCCATTAAAGTCAAGCCTTTTTGCTCCAATGTTTTCTTTAGTTTGTCATTGATCAATTGCATTCCTTTGAGCAATTCTTTGTCTTTAGCTTTTTTAATTTCTGCCAAACCTCTGTCAAAATCATCCATAATTGGCAGCATAGATGTCATTAACTCTTGACCCGCTGTCTTGAATAGTTCAATTCTTTCTTTGGTTGTTCTTTTTTTATAATTTTCAAACTCAGCAAACAATCGCAAATATTTATCTTTTTCGGCCTGAATTAATTCTTCCGGTGTTGCAACCTCTTCAATAACTTCCTGACTTTCTTCTACTTGGGACTCTTCCGCAGTATTCTGTATGTCTTCTTCTTTTATATTTTCTTCTGTACTCATTCTTGTAAGCATTAAATTCTCTCCTTTCTATTGGCAATAATATTGCCAATAAAAAAATAGTGCCATATTGACACTATTTTAAATTTATTTTACCTGTCTTTCAACCGCTCTTATAAGCCATACATTATCTTATTCGCTGTCTTACTTCATAAAAAAAATGCGCTGTTAATCTTCTATCCTTTGAATTCTAGCACCAATTGATTTTAAACGAGCTTCAATATTTTCGTACCCCCTATCAATTTGTTCAATATTATTTATAATACTAGTACCTTTTGCAGAGAGTGCTGCAATTAATAAAGAGATTCCTGCTCTAATATCCGGAGAAGTCATTTTTGTTGCTTTCAGTTGCGATTTACGATCATGACCAATGACGACTGCTCTATGCGGATCGGAAAGGATTACTTTTGCCCCCATGTCAATCAATTTATCTACAAAGAACAATCGACTTTCAAACATTTTTTGATGAATTAAAACAGTTCCTTTTGCCTGCGTTGCAATCACTAAAACGATGCTTAGTAAATCGGGTGTAAACCCTGGCCATGGCGCATCTGCAACTGTTAAAACAGAACCATCAATATAATTCTGAATTTCGTAGCTTTCCTGGGAGGGAATGTAAATATCATCACCTTTACGTTCTAGTTCAATTCCCAGTTTTCTGAAGACATTCGGTATTTGACCTAAATCTTTCCAACTAACATCTTTGATCGTTAGTTCTGATTGTGTCATTACGGCTACACCAATCCAACTCCCTATTTCTATCATATCTGGCAGCACTCTATGTCGACAACCTTTTAATGATGATACTCCTTCAATAGTTAATAAATTAGAGCCAACTCCTTTAATCTTGGCTCCCATAGAATTCAACATTTTAGATAGTTGCTGAATGTATGGTTCACAAGCTGCATTGTATATTGTTGTAGTTCCTTTTGCCAATACAGATGCCATTAATATATTTGCTGTTCCGGTAACAGAGGCTTCATCCAACAACATATCGGTTCCGTAAAGTTCGTCGGCCTCTACTCCATAAAAATACTCTTCTTTATTATATCTAAAGGTAGCCCCAAGTCTTATAAAACCTTCAAAATGGGTATCTAACCTTCTACGACCAATTTTATCTCCACCCGGTCTAGGAATATATCCTTTACCAAAACGAGCTAATAAGGGCCCTACAATCATAATAGAACCTCTAAGTGAACTTCCATCTCTTTTAAAGTCTGCAGATTCTAGATACCCTAAATTAATTTGGTCTGCCTGAAAGCTATATGTGTTCGGGTCTAACTTTTCTATTTTGACACCAAGCTCTCCTAGAATAAAAATAAGTTTATTGACATCTATAATATCTGGTATGTTTTCTATCACCACTTTTTCCGGAGTCAATAGCACTGCGCATATGATTTGTAATGCTTCGTTTTTCGCTCCTTGTGGCGTAATCGTCCCATTCAATTTATGTCCTCCTTCAATTTTAAATGATGCCATTTTTATCTTTTTCTATTAGTGTGATTGTTTCTATTATTGTTATTTCTATTCTGACCTGTATGTGATTTTCCTTTATTCCCTTGTTGGGAAGATCTCTTTCTCAAAAGGTCTTTACTGTCAGACAACTTCTCTTCAGATGCGGTTAAATCAATTTTACCATCAGAGAGTTGCAGTAGGTGTTTAAATATAACGCTATCATCAACCGTATCTTTATTCCAGTTCAAATAACATTTTTTCATGTGATTTGCTATGGTAAAAACCAAAGCCCCTCTCTTTTCTCCTTCTTCCCAAGACAATGCTACATCAATCATGGTTTGAATATTATTACCATAATAGCGATATCTAGAGGCAGATTTAGGATATGGAAGCGCCTCAGGCTTCTCTTGTAATTCTTCTTTAGAAGGTCTGTCATAAGGTGAGTCAGCATCTAAATCAAAATCCGACATGATAAATAGCTGATCCCAAAGTTTGTGTTTAAAATCAGGAACGTCACGAAGATGTGGCTGTAAATTTCCCATAACATCAACTATTGCTTTTGCCATTTTATTGCGTTCTTCTTTACTTTCGAGCGCAACACAATGATTCACTAATTTTTGTATATGTCTACCGTATTCAGGAATGATCATTAACGACCTTCCTGAGTTATATTCTAATTCGAATTCCATGATAAAGTGTATTGAAGTATAAAACGATAACGTTTTCTATTTCTTATTATTTTTGAAGTATTATAATGTTCGCAAAATAAGTATTTATTTCTAGTAATCAAAAATTAAACACCTCGTATTTTATCCAAGCACTTTTAGCTTAGCAAATTGCAATAATAACTTTTTCTTACCAACCGTTCCAAACTTAATTTCAGCTTTTTTATTGGGTCCTGTACCTTCTATTGCAAGCACTTCGCCTGGTCCGAATCTATTGTGCTCTACAAGGGTTCCTGCCACGATACTGCTATCAAATAAATTTGATTTCTCCGATGTTGATTTCTCCACCTTTTTGAGATTCTTGGGAGGCGCAAATTGACGTTCTTTCTTGGCTTTAAATTCTTGCTTTTGTTTTTTAATTGGTTTTTGAAAACGAATTGTTTTTGGAGCAGTATCAAATAAACTAGCATCCACAAATCTATTCGCACTAGGTTCTGGATTTTTTGGCGCAAGATATTCCAAAAATTTGTCATCAATTTCCTCTAAAAAACGACTGGGCTCAGCGTCGGTGAGTTTTCCCCATCGATAGCGCGTTTGTGCATAGGTTAGGTAGGCTTGATGTTCTGCTCTTGTTAAGGCAACATAGAACAACCTGCGTTCCTCCTCTAGTTCACTTCGTGTATTCATACTCA
The DNA here is from genome assembly GCA_042091715.1 of Polaribacter sp. Classification (GTDB taxonomy): domain Bacteria; phylum Bacteroidota; class Bacteroidia; order Flavobacteriales; family Flavobacteriaceae; genus Polaribacter. The sequence continues at coordinate 4,795 of JBELGW010000078.1, forward strand.
TTCCTGAGGGAAATAAATTTTCTTCCAAGCCCACCACATACACATATGGATATTCAAGCCCTTTAGATTGGTGTATCGTCATCATTGAAACTCTTGGTGTATCGTCTTTCTTGTCTGAATCAAAATCTGTTGCCAATGCAACATCTTCAAGAAAAACCGGCAAAGAAGCATCTTCTCCTGTCTCTAATTTATCGGTAATAAAGTCCTTAATACCGTTAAGTAGTTCTTGAATATTTTCTACTTTGCTAATTGCCTCTGGTGTACCTTCCTTCTCCAGGTCTTTGATTAAACCCACTCTTTTCACAATGGTCTCTGCAATTTCAAAGGCATTTTTCGACTGTGATTCTATTTGCAAGGCTGTGATGATATTTACAAAATTCTGCAGTTTATTCTTTGTGCCTGCATTTATTTTTATATCAATTTTGTCTATATGTTGGAGTATATCAAAAATAGACTTCTTGTAATGATTCGCAGCAATGGTAATTTTATCCATTGTTGTTGCACCAATTCCTCTAGCAGGTGTATTAATGACTCGCTTTAAAGCCTCTTCATCATGCGGATTAATCAACATTCTGAGGTAAGACAGCAAGTCTTTAATTTCTTTACGTTGGTAAAATGAAATACCTCCATAAATCTTATATTGAATCCCTTTATTTCGCAAGGCATCTTCTAATGCTCTAGATTGGGAGTTCGTTCTGTACAATACAGCAAATGCACCTGCGGTGAGCTGTTTATTCATCATGTTTTCCCAAATAGATTGGGCAACGAATCTTCCTTCCTCTCCATCAGAAATGGTGCGCATTACTTTTACACATTCCCCTTCATCATTCGAGGTCCAGACAATTTTATCTAAACGTGTTTTATTTTTTTCTATGACAGAATTTGCCGCTTGAACAATATTCTTAGTGGAACGGTAATTTTGTTCTAATTTGAATGTTTTAACATCGGGATAATCTTTTTGAAAATTTAAAATGTTACTGATATTTGCTCCTCGAAAACTATAGATACTCTGCGAATCATCACCAACCACACAGATATTTTGAAAACGATCTGCCAAAGCTCTTACAATGAGGTATTGCGAGTGGTTCGTATCTTGATACTCATCAACCATAATATATCGACATCGGTCTTGGTATTTTGCCAATACCTCA
>JBELGW010000079.1:0-5874 GCA_042091715.1 Polaribacter sp.
AGAGCGTCAGCCTTCCAAGCTGAATGTCGCCGGTTCGAACCCGGTCTTTCGCTCCAAAAACCGAAACATTTGTTTCGGTTTTTTTTTAGCCATCATTTTTGTAGTTTGCTTCCAAACAATATCAGTAAAAGAATCGGCACAGCCAAGAGTCCTACCATGAATGCGTGCTCAAAAATTAAACTTGGTAAAAGTAAAATCGTACAAACATACCCTGCGATGGATCCACCTAGATGCGCAGCATGTCCGATATTACCCAATTGCTTCTTCATCCCATAAATAGAATAAAACAAGTAACCTACTCCAAAAACATATGCCGGAATTGGTATGGGCAAAGGAAAGAGCATGAGCGTCATGCTAGGATACAATAAAATAGCACTATATAAAATAGCAGATACTGCTCCTGAAGCACCTACAGCATTGTAATAGGGTGTTGCTTTATGATACCATAAGGAATACATATTTCCACCCAATAAACCGGAAGTATAAATCAAAATAAAACTTAGAGTACCTAGTAGGTTGGCAACAATATCACCAAATATATAAAGTGCATACATGTTAAACAGTAAATGCATCCAATCTACATGTAAAAAACCAGAAGTAATCATTCTTGTCTTTTCTCCTTTCTGTATGCTTCCTACTTGAAATTTATAACGATTCAAAAAGGAATCATCCTGAAAACCTTTTATAGAAACTAATACATTGACTACGATAAGCCCTAATACAACTTGATTCATATGATCTAAAATATATAAATACAAACTTAACGCAAAACTATCTAATAGATTGACTTCTATATAAGAAATTTATATCCGATATTTGCAACAGACAAACACACATGCATAGACTCGTTTTTTACTTAGCCTACCCCTTTGTTTGGGTATTCTCAAAATTACCATTTCGTATATTGTATATCATATCAGACTTGATTTATGTGCTGTTTTTCTATGTTATTGGATATCGAAAAAAGGTAGTTCTTTCGAATTTAAAGTTGGTGTTTCCACATAAAAATGAAAAAGATCTTGTACTACTTCAAAAGAAATTCTTTAGGCATTTTGTTGATTCAGTCATTGAGGGATTCAAAGGTTTTACGATTTCTGAAGAAACCATAAAAAAAAGATACACCTACAAAAACATGGATGTTATTGATGCGCTCTACAAAGAAGGAAAAAGCATCATTCTAGTTAGTTCTCATTATGCCAATTGGGAGTGGATTATTGGACTTTCTTTGCATACTCGAATTAATTTTTACGGTTCATACACTAAGATCCAAAACAAGAATTTTGAAAATCTTATCAAAGACTCTAGAAGTAAATTTGGAATGAAATGCGTAAAATCTTCTGAGATTATCAAAAATATCATGACCCATGTGAAACAGCAAAAGCAAGGCTTGTACTTGTTGATAAGCGACCAATCTCCTCAGCTTCATAGAAGTCAATACTGGACAGAATTTCTCAATGTAAAGGTACCCATTTTCACCGGCGCAGAGATGATTTCTAAAAAGTTTGATTTTGCTGTGGTCAATATGAATACAACAAAAGTCAAACGAGGCTATTACGAATCTGAATTTGAATTGATAACCGATAGCCCGAAAACACAAGAGCCCAAATCCATTACCAATAGGTATTTGCGCCTCACAGAAGCGCATATTTACAAACAGCCAGCGTATTACCTTTGGTCGCACAAGCGATTTAAACACAAAAATAAAGCTCCAAAATAGGACAGCCTTAAACTTTTAGCCCCCCTTTTTTATACAAGTCATAAGGTGTAATCTCATTCATAAAACCAAGAGGTTACCAATTCCTTTTCTATTGGACCTGCTAGTTTATGTTTAAAATCATTCTGATTTGCATCATAGGTATAGTCTTCTTTCCATACAGCAACGTTCTTACACACCGCTCTTAAAGCTTCACAAATAAAATCGATTTCTTTGTTTGTAATGGTTGGATGAATAGATAATCGCACCCAACCTGGTTTCTCTATGGAGCAGCCACTTATAATTTTTTCTCCAATGGCCTTTGAGGTTTCCTGATCTACATTGAGTAAAAAATGGCCATAGGTACCTGCACATGAACATCCTCCTCTCGTTTGAATACCAAAACGATCATTCAATAATTTTACAATCAGATTAAAATGTACGTTGTCTACATAAAAAGAGAATATACCAAGACGATCTTTATGTTCTGGAGCCAAAATATGTACATTGTCAATAGACTCTAGACAATCAAAAATTTTAGCATTGATTTCTTCTTCTCGATCATGGATCATAGCAACCCCCATTTTTTCTTTTAATTGCACGGAAAGCGCAATTTTAATGGTTTGCATGAATGCAGGTGTTCCTCCGTCTTCACGCGTCTCTACATCATCAAAATAATCGTGTTCACCCCATGGATTTGTATAACTCACCGTGCCTCCTCCTGGATTATCTGGAACCACATTTTTGTACAATTTTTTATTAAAAATCAACACACCCGAAGAACCAGGTCCTCCTAAAAATTTATGAGGAGAAAAGAAAATCGCATCCAAATACGCTTCTTGATCTGAAGGGTGCATATCAATATTTATGTAAGGAGCTGAGCAGGCAAAATCTACAAAACACAACCCATCATGAGCATGCATTATTTTGGCAACGCTATGATAGTCCGTTTTTATACCTGTCACGTTAGAACAAGAAGTAATTGAAGCAATCTTTAACGATCTATGCTCATTGTCTTTTAACACACTCTCAAACCCTTTAAAACATATCAAACCTTGCGCATCACTTGGTATCACGACCACATCTGCAATGGTTTCTAACCAGGAAGTTTGATTTGAATGATGCTCCATATGTGAAACAAAAACCACAGGTCTCACCGCATCTGGCACCTGAGTATACTCCTTTAAACTTTCATTTATTTTTAAGCCCAAAATTCGCTGAAATTTATTGACAACCCCAGTCATACCTGATCCCTCTGTTATTAACACATCTTGATCATTTGCATTCACATGACGCTTAATAATAGATCTTGCCTCATGATATGCCAAGGTCATAGCGGCACCTGTAGTAGAGGTCTCAGTATGCGTATTTGCCACAAAAGGCCCAAAATCATTCATCAATTTCTCTTCGATTGGACGATACAATCTTCCGCTTGCCGTCCAATCGGTATAAATCACCTGCTGCATGCCATAAGGTGATTCAAATGTTTGATCGATACCGATAATATTTCTTCTAAACTTACTAAAATATGTTTCTAATGATTCCATAGGATCTTATAAAAATAAACTAAAATAAAGCACATTCAAATGTTGTTATGGTAACATTTACGCATCAACAGACCTTTGTAAAACGAATACTAAACTCACAGGAATTGCTACATGAAAAAATTACATCACTCTGCTGCCCTTATTGAATAACATCTTCAATTTCCTTTATGACACGTTTTGCCAATGCATCTGCGTTTTCTTGAGTATTGCTCTCTGTATAAATTCTAATAATGGGCTCTGTATTTGATTTACGCAAGTGCACCCACTCTTCTGCAAAATCTATTTTAACACCGTCAATTGTATTCACATCTTCATGCGCATATTTCGAAGCCATCGTTTCCAATACTTGATCAACGTCTATTTGAGGTGTTAACTGAATTTTATTCTTGCTCATAAAATAACTTGGATAAGAGTCTCTTAATGCTTTACAAGAAAGCTTTTGATTTGCCAAATGTGATAAAAACAATGCCACACCAACTAAAGAATCTCTCCCATAATGAGAAGCAGGATAAATAATTCCTCCGTTTCCTTCTCCACCAATTACTGTATTGGTCTCTTTCATTGCAATAACTACATTCACCTCACCCACAGCACTCGCTGTATAACTACCTCCGTGTTTCTCTGTCACATCTCGCAACGCTCGGGAAGAAGATAAATTAGAAACAGTGTTACCGCCTCCCAATTTGCCGAGTACATAATCTGCACAAGCAACGAGCGTATATTCTTCTCCAAACATAGAGCCGTCCTCAGAAATCAATGCCAAACGATCTACATCTGGATCAACCACAATACCAAAGTCAGCTTGTTCTTTCACTACCAATTCAGAAATATCCGTTAAATGTTCCTTTAAAGGTTCTGGATTGTGAGGAAACTGTCCATTTGGCTCACAATACAACTCTATACAAGCAACGTTTAGCTCCTTCAATAGCGCGGGAATGAAAATACCTCCCGTAGAATTTACACCATCAACAACTACTTTAAAGTTGGCCTTTTTAATTGCTTCAACATCTACCAATTCTAAGTTCAATACTTCTTGTATGTGCTTTTGCAAATAACTAGAATCTTTGGTGTAGGTTCCCAAATCATCTACCGCTGCAAAGGTAAAGTCTTCATGCGCTGCTTTCTCTAGAATCAACGCTCCTTCTTCCCCATTCAAAAACTCTCCTTTTTCGTTGAGTAGCTTTAAAGCATTCCATTGTTTTGGATTGTGAGAAGCTGTTAAAATAATTCCTCCTTCTGCTTTTTCTAGTGGTACTGCAACTTCTACCGTTGGCGTTGTAGATAGCCCTAGGTCGATTACGTTAATTCCAAGACCTACTAGAGTATTGGCTACCAAGCTCGATATCATTTTACCAGAAATACGTGCATCTCTACCCAAAACAACCTTGATCTTTTCTTTATTCGGATTTCTCTCAAGAATAAAAGCACCATAAGCAGAAGCAAATTTTACAGCATCTATTGGTGTTAGATTATCACCTGTTTGGCCTCCTATTGTTCCTCTAATTCCTGAAATTGATTTTATTAATGTCATAGTTCTTTTTTATTTACCGCACAAAGATAAATTTTATTCTATATAAATAAAGTTGATTTTTAGTTAATTCATTCTTAACTAAAACGTAAAAAAAAACGTCGTTGATTGCTCAACGACGTTTTTATTATAAATAAAATAAAGGGCTTATTTTCCTTCTTCCATTTTTTTCTTCAAGGCAGCTAGACCACCAATATCACCAAGAGTTGTTTTTTCTGCATCTGCAGCTTTCTTCGCAGCTACTTTTACATTTTTCTTCTCTTCAGCTCTAAAGATTGCCGAGTGAGAAACTACAATTCTTCTGTATTCTTTAGAAAATTCTAAAACTTTGAATTGAGCAGTATCTCCTTTCGCTAATTTTCCACCATCTTCTTTGTCTAAATGACGACTTGGTGCAAAACCTTCAACTCCATCAGCAAATGCTACTGTAGCTCCTTTATCGTTCTTGTCAGAAATGGTTCCTTCATGAACAGAGTCAATAGCGTATGTTGCTTCGTGAGCATCCCAAGGGTTATCTTGAGTTTGCTTGTGCCCTAAGTTTAACTTACGACCTTCCACATCCAATTCTAATACTTGAACTTCTAATTTGTCACCTACCGTTACGAAATCTGATGGGTGCTTAATTTTCTTAGTCCAAGATAAATCAGAAATATATACCAATCCATCGATTCCTTCTTCTAACTCAACAAACACACCAAAGTTAGTGTAGTTTCTTACAGTTCCTGTATGTGTTGAACCAACTGGGTATTTTGTAGTAATATCTGTCCAAGGATCTGGGTGTAATTGTTTCATACCAAGAGACATTTTACGCTCTTCTCTGTCTAATGTTAAAACTTGCGCTTCAACAGTATCTCCAACCTTTACGAAATCTTGAGCAGAACGTAAGTGTGTAGACCAAGACATTTCAGAAACGTGAATCAATCCTTCAACTCCTTCAGATACTTCGATGAATGCACCGTAGTCTGCTAAAACAACAACTTTACCTGTTACTTTATCACCAATTTTTAAGTCAGTATTTAAAGCTTCCCAAGGATGCGCTGATAATTGTTTCAATCCTAATTGAATTCTAGATTTGTTATCATCAAAGTCTAAAATTACAACGTTTA
>JBELGW010000080.1:0-5863 GCA_042091715.1 Polaribacter sp.
CAAAGTTATACCCTTTCCAAGGCATAAAGGCTACTTTCATATTTCTTCCTAAAGCAAGCTCTCCTTTCTGAGTTGCATATCCCTCACAAAGTACCTGCCCTTCACTAACTCTATCACCACTTTTAATAATTGGCTTTAGGTTAATACACGTACCTTGGTTTGTTTTTCTAAACTTAATTAAGTTATATGTAACTTCATCCGAATCGAAACTAACCATTCGCTCTTCGTCTGTTCTATCATACTTAATTACAATTCTATTTGCATCCACATACTGCACAACACCTTCTCCTTCTGCGTTGATTAAGATTCTAGAATCTTTTGCTACTCTACGCTCTAATCCTGTTCCAACAATTGGAGATTCAGGACGCAATAAAGGCACTGCCTGACGCATCATGTTTGATCCCATCAAAGCACGGTTGGCATCATCATGTTCCAAGAAAGGAATTAATGACGCAGAAATAGAAGCAATTTGATTTGGAGCAACATCCATGTAGTCTACTTCATTTGGAGTAACTACAGGAAAATCACCACCTTCACGCGATATAACACGATCACTAACGAAATCTCCTTTTACATCAACCTCAATGTTAGATTGTGCAAACTTCATTCCTTCTTCTTCTTCAGCACTCAAGTAAATGTGTTCTTGAGTAACATCTATATTCCCCTCAACAACCTTTTTGTAAGGTGTCTCAATAAAACCTAAGTTGTTCACCTTTGCAAATACAGCCAAAGATGAAATCAATCCAATATTTGGTCCTTCAGGAGTTTCAATTGGACACAAACGGCCATAGTGTGTATAATGTACATCACGTACCTCAAATCCTGCTCTTTCTCTTGACAGACCGCCTGGTCCAAGAGCGGACAAACGACGTTTGTGCGTAATCTCCGCTAATGGATTCGTTTGATCCATAAACTGAGACAACTGGTTCGTACCAAAAAATGAGTTAATTACAGAAGATAAGGTTTTCGCGTTGATCAAATCAATAGGTGTAAATACCTCGTTATCACGAACATTCATTCGCTCACGAATGGTACGTGCCATACGTGCCAAACCAACTCCAAATTGACCTGCTAATTGCTCTCCAACAGTTCTAACACGACGATTTGATAGGTGATCAATATCATCGACTTCTGCCTTCGAATTGATCAATTCAATTAAGTACTTAATGATGGTAATAATATCATTCTTCGTTAATACTTTTTGATCTATTGCTTCGTTTAAGCCTAATTTTGTATTCATTCTAAAACGTCCAACTTCACCCAAATTGTAACGTTGTTCAGAAAAGAATAATTTGTCAATAATACCACGAGCAGTCTCCTCATCTGGCGGCTCCGCGTTACGTAATTGACGATATATGTGCTCTACAGCCTCTTTTTCCGAATTTGTAGGGTCTTTTTGTAATGTATTGTGAATGATGGCATAATCACCCATTTCATTATCTTCTTTGTGTAAAAGGACTGTTTTTACACCAGATTCGATAATCTCATCAATATAATCCTTCTCTATAATGGTATCTCTATCAAAAATAATCTCATTACGTTCAATAGAAACCACTTCTCCTGTATCTTCATCAACAAAATCTTCATGCCAAGTTTTCAAAACTCTGGCAGCTAATTTGCGTCCTAAGACTTTTTTTAGTCCTGCCTTAGAAACCTTAATTTCTTCTGCTAAATCAAAAATTTCAAGAATGTCTTTATCTCTTTCAAAACCAATCGCTCTAAAAAGCGTTGTTACTGGTAATTTTTTCTTTCTATCAATATAAGCGTACATCACTTGATTGATATCAGTTGCAAATTCTATCCAAGATCCTTTGAAAGGAATTACCCTTGCAGAGTATAACTTGGTTCCGTTTGCGTGGAATGATTGTCCGAAGAAAACACCGGGAGATCTGTGCAATTGAGAAACTACAACTCTTTCTGCTCCGTTAATCACGAAAGTACCGGAATTTGTCATATAAGGAATGGTTCCTAAATAAACATCTTGTACAATAGTTTCGAAATCCTCATGTTCTGGATCTGTACAGTATAACTTTAAACGTGCCTTAAGAGGAACACTGTGTGTAAGTCCTCTTTCAATACATTCTTGAATGCTATATCTTGGCGGATCTACAAAGTAGTCTAAGAATTCTAACACAAAGTTATTACGTGTATCTGTAATTGGGAAGTTATCCATGAAAGTTTTATACAAACCTTCCTCACCACGCTCCTCAGCTTTTGTTTGTAATTGGAAAAAATCCTGGAATGATTTTACTTGAATATCCAAAAAGTCAGGATAATCAGTTCCCAATTTCGCCGATGCGAAGTTTATTCTTTCAGTAGTGTTTTTCGTTGTCAAAAGAGAAATTTTTTTTGATTAAAATCGATGATAAAATATAAACGAATATATACACAAAATGGTTTAGGTCTTAGAACTAGTGTTCCAAAGACCTAAACCCAAGTTTGTTTAAGCTATTAAAGCTTATTTAAGCTCAACCTCAGCGCCAGCTTCTTCTAAAGATGCTTTAAGACCTTCTGCCTCATCTTTAGAGATACCTTCTTTGATTGGTGCTGGTGCACTATCAACGATACCTTTAGCTTCTTTCAATCCTAATCCAGTCAATTCCTTAACTAATTTTACAACTGCTAGTTTAGAACCACCTGCTGCTTTTAAGATTACATCAAATTCTGTTTTTTCCTCTGCTCCACCGTCAGCTCCACCAGCTGCTGGTCCAGCAACTACTGCTGCTGCTGCAGGCTCAATTCCGTATTCGTCTTTCAAAATAGTAGCTAAATCATTAACCTCTTTTACTGTTAAGTTAACTAATTGCTCTGCGAAATCTTTTAAATCTGCCATTTTAATTGTTTTAAAAATTTTATTTATTATAGTTTATTAGTGCGCGTACTTATTTTTCTGATAACGTTGTAAGGATACCAGAAAGTTTTTGACCACTAGACTGCAATGCTGAAACAACATTTTTAGCCGGTGATTGTAATAAGGTGATAATATCTCCAATAAGTTCTTCTTTCGACTTGATGTTTACAAGCGTCTCTAGTTGGTCATCTCCAACATATACAGACTCCTCAACAAATGCCCCTTTCAATACAGGCTTGTCTGACTTCTTTCTGAACTCTTTAATTACTTTTGCTGGTGCATTTGAAGCTTCAGCAATCATAATAGAAGTATTTCCCTTTAATACATTTGGTAAGTCTCCGAAATCTTTATCAGAGGCTTCCATTGCTTTTGAAAGCAAGGTGTTCTTAACAACTGCCATTGAAACATCTGCCTTAAAACAGGCTCTTCTCAAGTTAGATGTAGTCAATGCATCTAATCCTGAAATATCTGCTAAATAGATAGTGTTTGTATCTGCTAATCTCGCTGTTAAATCTTGGATTACTTGTGATTTTTCCTCTCTAGTCATATTTTCTAAGTTTTAACTGCTTATTAAACTGATTTATAATCAACCGCAACACTTGGACTCATTGTACTAGACATGAAAATACTTTTGATGTATGTTCCTTTCGCTGTAGTTGGCTTTAGTTTAACAATTGTTTGTAATAATTCATTTGCATTGTCTGCAATCTTGTCAGCATCGAAAGATGTTTTTCCAATAGCAGCATGTACAATACCTGTTTTATCCACTTTAAAGTCGATTTTACCAGCTTTTACATCTTTAACTGCTTTCGCAACATCCATTGTCACCGTACCTGTTTTTGGATTTGGCATCAAACCTCTTGGTCCTAAAACACGACCTAAAGGACCTAATTTCCCCATCACACTTGGCATCGTAATGATTACATCAACATCTGTCCAACCTCCTTTGATTTTTTGAAGGTACTCATCCAATCCTACGAAATCCGCACCAGCTGCCGTAGCCTCTGCTTCTTTATCCGGAGTTACCAATGCAAGTACTTTTACATCTTTTCCTGTTCCGTGTGGTAATGTTACAACACCACGCACCATTTGATTAGCTTTACGAGGATCTACTCCTAAACGAATCGCTAAATCTACAGATGCATCAAACTTTACATTTGTAATTTCTTTTATTAAAGCAGAAGCATCATTCACATTATAAGACTTTGTATTGTCTAATTTTGCGTTCGCTTCTTTTTGCTTTTTTGTTAATTTTGCCATTTTAATTAAATGTTATAAAGTTAAGCTGGAGCGTCTCCTGTTACTGTTAATCCCATTGAACGTGCTGTACCCGCGATCATTCGCATTGCCGACTCTACTGTAAATGCATTTAAATCTACCATTTTGTCTTCCGCAATAACTTTGATTTGATCCCAAGATACTTTTGCAACTTTGTTACGGTTAGGCTCTCCAGAACCTTTTTTAATTTTTGCTGCCTCTAATAATTGTACTGCAGCTGGTGGAGTTTTTACAACAAAATCAAAAGACTTATCTTTATATACAGTAATTGCTACTGGTAAGACCTTACCTTGTTTGTCTTGAGTTCTTGCATTAAACTGCTTACAGAACTCCATAATATTAACTCCGGCAGCACCTAATGCAGGTCCAACTGGTGGTGAAGGATTTGCCGCCCCTCCGCGCACTTGTAATTTTACTACCTTACTTACTTCTTTTGCCATTCTTAAATCTTTAGTTTAATCTTCTCAGTTCGTGGAAGCTCACTGAAAAATCAATTTCTACTTATGTAACAATTATGAAATTTTATCTACTTGTGTATAGCTCAATTCTACAGGTGTCTTACGCCCAAAAATCTTTACCATAACTTCCAACTTCCTTTTCTCTTCATGAACTCTCTCAACAGTACCGTCAAATCCGTTAAATGGACCATCAACAACCTTTACTGTTTCTCCTTGAGTATAAGGTATTGCAATGCTTTCGTTCTCAACAGAAAGTTCATCAACTTTACCTAACATACGGTTTACTTCTGATCGTCTTAATGGCACAGGTGCCCCTCCTTTTACTTCACCTAAAAAACCAATAACTCCCGTTACTGATTTAATTACATGCGGAACCTCACCGGCTAAATTAGCCTCAACCATAATGTACCCAGGAAAATATACTTTCTCTACAGTTAGTTTTTTTCCATTTCTAACTTGTATTACCTTTTCCTTTGGCACCAATACTTGGTCTACATAATCAGACAATCCCAAACGTGATATTTCAGTTTCGATATAAGCCTTGACCTTGTTCTCTTGACCTCCAACAGCTCTAACTACGTACCACTTTTTAATAGAATCAGCCATATCTAGTTATTAAACATGGTGAAAAAATTATCTAAACCTAATTGAAAAACGTAATCCACTGCAAATACTGCAATAGCAAAAATAATTGTAAACACTGCCACCACAACAGTAGACTTTTGTGCCTCATCTCTTTGCATCCATGTTACATGATTGCTAAGCTCTTCAAACGATTCTTTGATGTATTCTACCATATTATTTCTTATTTGCACGGGCGGAGAGACTCGAACTCCCGACACCTGGTTTTGGAGACCAGTGCTCTACCAACTGAGCTACGCCCGTAAAGACAAGGTGCTACCTCAAATTTGAGAAGCACCTTGTTATTATAAATTCTAATCCTATTAAAGAATTTCTGTTACCTGACCAGCACCAACTGTTCTACCACCTTCACGGATAGCGAAACGTAAACCTACGTTCATTGCAATTGTGTTATGTAAGTCAACTTCAATAGTTAAGTTATCACCTGGCATTACCATTTCTACACCTGATGGCAAAGAAATTGTTCCAGTTACGTCTGTTGTTCTAACGTAGAACTGTGGACGATAGTTATTATGGAATGGAGTATGACGTCCACCTTCTTCTTTTTTCAAGATATATACCTCAGCTTTGAATTTATCATGTGGAGTTACAGAACCTGGCTTACAGATTACCATTCCTCTTTTGATATCTTCTT
>JBELGW010000081.1:0-5788 GCA_042091715.1 Polaribacter sp.
CAAAGGTAGTTATATAAAGTCAAAAAAAAACCACCCTTTAATAAAAAGGGTGGTTGAGATTACTAAATAAAAACTTTTTTTATTTAAATAGTTTTCTTATTACTTTACAGTTGCAACTTCAACTGGAGCTTTACCAAAACCTTCCATTGCAGTTACATCAAGAGTTGTTGTAGTAGTCGTATCACCATTTGTGACAATTTCACTAGTAACTTTATCACCAATTTTGATAATTCCATAGAATGTTTTTTCTACTTCGTCACCTTCTTCAGCATCAGCCTCTTCAGAAGCAACCATTCTTACAACTTGATAAACGTAAACCTCGCCTTTTGAAGGGGCTTCGATTTTATCCAAAGTTGTACCGTCGTCATACATTTCATACACTTGGATAAAATCAGTTGTCAAAGCTGTGAATTCTTCTTCAGTCACATCTACTTTTACAACTTCTATATCAGTGTTTGCAATTGTAATGATATCAGTAGCAGCATCGTAAGAAATATCTGCATCCTCGTCTTCACTACCTAAAAGGTGAAATTCTGTAGTTTCCGCATCAAAAGTAACTGACTGTGTACTCTCAACAAAACTTTGAGTTATATAGACTACACTTGATTTGATTGTATCCATCAACGTTCCACTTTTGCTGATAAACTCCATATGAAGTGTGTCATTTACCATCATATTATATGGTGCAGCTGTCAAATCAAAAGTTCTCAAATCTATTGAATCCATTTTCTCTTCAGACGACTCAATGTCTAAATCATCTCCTGCTTGAAACGTTCCTTCTGCACCGATTTTCCATCTTACTTCAGTATTATCGATAGTAGCTGTCAATGTATTGTTTGTTACAATAATAGCTTCTTTTGAAGTAATTGCTTCAACAACAGTATATTCAGCCGCTCCTACAGATACAGGTGCACCTACTGAAATTGAATAGTCATCTTGAATTGTAACTCCGTTGCTCAAATTAGTAAGCACGTTAAAAGTAGCATCGATAGAATCTAACTTAGATATATTAAAAGTTGCTGTGTTATCTGTAGAAGTAATTTTATTCGCTTCCTCTTGAGAATCTAAATAAACACTTTGTACAGTTACACCCTCTCCTAACATGTATTCCAATTCAATAGGATTGTTAATATCGAATGTTGTTACAGATTTCGTTTTCAATACCGTTTGTCCTCCTGTAGATACTATATCCAATGGATTTCCTATATCGTTACATGAAGCTACTATTGCAAGCCCCATAGCAAAGTAGGTACCTTTTTTGATTATTTTTTTCATATTGTATATATTATATGTTTATAATTAATCTACTAGTTTTTATCCCAGAAGATTTTAGATGTTTTCATATCACCACCCGTCATTTTTGCAATAGCTTTGTCTAATTCAGCTCCGTTCAATGTAGCTTCAGCAACTGGATATAATAATCTAGTAGGTATTTTTAAAGTCTTAGTTTCATCATTAGGATCTTCAGGTTCAACGAGTTCATCGATATCTAACAATCTCCATGTTGTCCATCCCTCGAATCCATTGTTAAATAGTGCAATCCACTTTTGAGAACCTATAATTTCTTTCCAGTCACCATCGGCAGTGTCATAAGCAACATCAGCTTGCAACAAGTAAGCTTCTGTACCTTCTTCTTGATTCCATTCAATCATTGATTGAGCGATTGCAGATTCGTAATACTCTTTTGCAGTTCCACCAACTGAGTATCCTCTTGCAGCAGCTTCTGCCAATAAGAAGTGTACTTCAGCAGCAGTGATCAAGTCTCCTTTTAAAGTAGGTTCTTTAAATACATCAGAGATTGCAGAATTATTAGCTGCATTGTTTGCACTACCATATATACCACCTTTGTATTCACCTTTAACTTTAGTGAAATATGTAGCTATTCTAGGGTCATTCAAATCGTTTAATTTGTCAATTAAGATGTTTGATCCCACATAGTCATTTCTACCACTTTGTACCAAGCTTACCCACAATGGATTTGTGTTTGGAGCAGAGCCTAAGTAGTTGATACCGAAGTTATCTGCGTTTGCAGTAATAGCTCCTGAAGTATAAGCAGCTTCAGCCATAGTTTTGGCTTTAGCACTATCGACATCAGCCATTCTCAATGCCATTCTTAATTTCAAAGAGTTAGCAGCTTTTTTCCATTGTGCAATGGAACCACCGTAAGAAATATCTTGAGTTGCTTCAAATCCTGTTCCACTAGACAAGTTTGTAATTACACCATCCAATCTTGTAGCAAGATCTGTATAGATTGAAAGTGCATCGTCGTATACTGGTGTCGGATTTAATGGGTCAAGAGCTTCACTGTAAGGTACATCACCAAAAGCATCTACTAACACAGTATATGCATAAATTTCTACAAATTCTAAAATAGCTAATTTAGTAGTTTCAGATTCACCAATTAAACTTTTAGCCCCTTTGATGTCTTGTAATACATCTCTGTACATATTATTCCACAATCCACCAGGTATATTTCTTCCTGTTTGGTTGTACTGACTTTCGTCCGGATAGGTTGTTTGAGCCCAGTATTGTCCGTATAGTCTGTATACATTCTCATTCACATCACATGAATTCATTCTATTACCAAGGTTCTTTAGTGCGTTTGTAAACAAACCACTAGCTGGAACTTCGGTTGGGTTTTTTTTATCTATGTTCAGACTTTCATCGACTTCACAAGAAGCAAAAAAGAATGAAATAGCTGCAAATAATGCTATATGTTTTTTCATGTTATTTGTTTTTTAAAATTCTAAATTTAAGTTAAGACCAATAGTTCTTAAAGTAGGGAAAGAACCTGACAAGTAACCTTGTGCGTTTCCTGCTCCTAATCCTGACTCAGGATCTGCAAATGGTACATTCTTGTGGATAATCCAAAGGTTTCTTCCTATCAAAGAAAGGGATCCTCCTGAGATAGCTCCATTAGTCCATTTATTGATTGGTAAATCATAGTTAAGAGATAATTCTCTCAATTTTACGAATGAAGCATCGTACACAGTTAGAGCCGCAGGAGTTCTTGAAGAATTACCCCAGTAATATGCACCACCATAGTAATCAGATCTTACTCTAGTTGAGTTTGTAGTACCGTCAGCATAAACACCATCGAGTACAATACCTCCACCATCTGCTAAAGAATTTCTTATAGGGTTTCCTAAGTCGTTAGTTCCTACTGTGTAGTATGGAAGACCTGTACCTTGTCCATAGTGCATATCTAAAGAATAGACATCACCACCTTTTTGAACATCAATTAAAAAAGATAAACTTAAGTCTTTGTAAGTAAGTGTATTTGTCAAACCTCCAGTCCAATCAGGGTTCATATCACCAATTACTTGATCTGCTTTGGCAACATAATATCCACTTGAATTTACAATTCTTTGTCCATTTTCATGGAATTCATGACCTGTACCTCTAATAGAACCGTATGGTTGTCCAACAGTTGCATTTATTGAAATACCTCCTTGGTAAGAACTCAATTGTAAGTTTTCTTGGTCACCGTATAAGTCAACTACTAAGTTTTCGTTTTTTGCCCAGTTTAGTACAACATTCCATTTGAAGTCATTAGATTTGATTGCATCAATATTCAAACCTAATTCAATACCTTTATTTTCAATTTCTCCTGCATTTACCCATCTGTTAGAGAATCCAGTAGCAGTACTTACAGATACTGGCATCAATTGATCAACAGTGTTTTTCTTGTACAAAGAAATATCAAATCCAAATCTATTATTGAATAATTTAGCTTCCAAACCTCCTTCGATTTCTTTTGTTCTTTCTGGCTTTAGTTCAGAGTTGTTTTTTGTACCTGCATAAGAAAATGCTGTAGCATCTCCAAAGTTGTTAATTGTAGAGAATGTATCAAATACGTTTCTAGCAGGTAAATCGTTACCAACTTCTGCATATCCAGCTCTAAATTTAGCAAAGTTCATCCAGTCAGCTTCGAACAAGTTAGACAAGATAATACTTGTACTTGCTGCGTAATAGTTGTACTCGTTATTTCCGTTTGGAAGTGCAGACGAAATATCATATCTGTCAGTCAAGTCCAAGAAGTAAGTTCCTTTGTAACCAATAGACGCTTGAGCATAGAAACCGTTTACTTGTTTCTCTGACAAAGTTTCTATAGGCTTAGGATTAGAACTTTTAGAGTTAGACAATGCATAAAGTCTTGGAATTACCAAACCTCCTGCTGTTGAATTTCTTAAGAAGCTATACTTCTCTCTACGAATATTTATACCTGCGATACCATTTATATTTAAATCTTCATTCACCTCTTTAGAGAAGTTTAACATAACGTCATAGTTATATTCAGAAAAATTAATGTCTGATCTATCGTAACCTGAGCTTTCATCATCACGTAAAATTCCGAATTCAGTAGCTACTGATCCTACAGCTCTTCTTTCTTCTCTTAGCTCACTGTAAGTATCTACAGCTCCTTTCACAGTCATGCTTACCCAGTCATTGATTTGGTAGTTTGCAAAAATATTACCAAAAAATCTATTTCTGTTATCAGACTGATAATTTTCGTAACGAGTCCAATATGGGTTATCCCAATAGTGAGGTACTAATTCTCCTCCTGATCCAGGACCAGTTAATGCACCTTCGTGATTCCATGAGTAGTTCTTTTTAGTAGCGAAGTAAATGTCTTCTTGTTCTTTAATGTTAGCATTTACTTGCCACCATTGTCTAAATTGAGCCATCATGTTATCACCATAACCAGTTGAATTCCTACCAACAGTTCTTTGTATCAGGATATTTGCATTAGATCCTACATTTAACTTCTCATTGATTTTTAATGTACCATTTAAGTTAATGGTATTTTTGTTCAATGAAGAGTTAGGCATGAAACCTGTCATGTCTTGATTTGTGAATCCTAGTTTGTATGTTGCTTTGTCAGAACCACCACTAATGTTGATACTGTTGTTTAATTGCAAAGCAGTTTCAAAAAAGTCTATTGGTGTCGATGTAGAAGCTACATAAGGAGTTGCTTTACCAAAGTTTCTGTGTTCTGGAACGAAAGCATCCCACTGGTATACTAATTTACCATCCAAAGGCTCACCATAAGATCCATCATCGTAAGTTGGTACTACAGGATCTTGAATATTGTCACCATTCATATCAAAAGATTCAAATCTTGTGAATACATTTCCTTCACTATCTTCATAAGGTCCGTAGTAGTCTCCATAACCAGAACCATATTTGTTTTGATATTTGATAAATGTTGATTCGTCAACTGTACCTACTTGTGTACTTGAACTTAAAGTTACTTTTACCGCTCCTTTTTTTCCTTTTTTAGTTGTAATTATTACAACACCATTTGCTCCTCGAGACCCGTATATTGCAGATGCAGCAGCACCTTTTAATACGTTAATTGAGGCAACATCATCAGGGTTGATATCAGACGCTGCGTTTCCGTAGTCATATCCTTTTCTACCTGAAGTTTGTTGAGATGAGTTGTTAATTCTGTTCGAAATTGGAATCCCATCAACAACGAATAACGGTTGGTTGCTTCCTTGTAATGAACTTACCCCTCTAATCAAGAAGTTAGATGAACCACCAAAGTTGTTATTTCCTTTAATTTGTACTCCACTAACCTTACCTGAAAGAGAGTTTACAACGTTGTTAACTTTTACTTTTGCGATATCTTCTCCCGCTACTTGTTGAGAAGCGTAACCAATAGATTTCTTTTCTCTAGTAACACCCAGAGCTGTTACTACAACTTCTTCAAGAGCTTCGGTATCTTGCTCTAATACTACGTTGATTTTTGCCGCGTCTGCAATTACTTGTTCGCTGTTTTTCA
>JBELGW010000082.1:0-5505 GCA_042091715.1 Polaribacter sp.
TGTCAATTGAACTTTCGCTATGTATTGCCTCTAAAACGGCTCTAATTCCAAATATCTTACTTGTTTTTCCTTCCATAGGGCAAAGGTAGTATTTATTGTTGAATACGTACGAGTCATTAAAAATTAAGAAAAAAAAGCCCAAAGAGTTTACTCTTTGGGCTTTATAAGAATTAACTATTTTATTAGTTCATAGTTATTTCAGCTGTGAATGGTCCGTAGGAAGATCCACCGGTTATAAGTTCATAAGATAAAGTAATTACTGCTTTATCTCCACAATTTTGCCATTCACCAGATCCTTTGATTGTGTATTCATATTCAGAACCGCTGTAAAGAGTAGTTACCAAATCTTGCTCATCAATAGTTATGGTTCCATTACCATTGACTGTAAGTTTTGTTGATTTTTCTGTACCATCTACAATTGTTTCTCCCCAATACCCTGGGTCTGTAAGCCATCCAAAACCTAAACCATCTATAGTTACAATACCAGCATCACCTGCAACTAACTCCTTAGTTATTGGATAAGTAGCAGTATTTACTTCTGATGCATTATCAATCCCTGACCAAGATCCTACAAAATCATTAGCACTGTCTGTCAAAGGACAGAATGCTGAACGTTTTAATGTGTAGTTCAATGTAGTTCCTTTACTAGCGTTTTGATCGCCCATATCTAAAGTCATTACAAATTTCAATTCTTCGTCTACAGGCATATTTACAGCTATTGTAGTTAACGTAATAGAACCACTTGTTTCACCTTTCAAAATTGTAATTTCGTTAGAGGATAAAGTATACATATCACTAGATATTTCGGTATTTGATTCATCAATCGCTATGTTCACTGAGATATCTTCTGAACTTGGCGTTCCCAAAATAACTACATCAATATTCGTTTCAATTTCAATGATCCCACCTTCATCAGAAACTTCCGTTTTTAATGATTGAGTTGAATTTGCAAATTGAAAATATCTATTTGAATTTGCATTTAGATCTACGTTCTTCGTGTATGAGTCAAATGTAGTTTCATCAGGCATATCACAGCTGATAAAAGCAACACAACTCAATAAACCTATTAATATTTTATTTAGTTTCATATTTCGTATTTTAAATTAGTTATTCCACCAAAGTTTAGTAGTCAAAGTTACACTTGGTACATTTTCTTTGTTGTAGTTGATTTCACTTTGAGGGTATGGAAATCTCACTGGAATTTCACTCAATTTAGCACCTGTTGCTAAGCTTAATGTTGGAAATCCAGTTCTTCTATAATCAGCATATGGTTGATTTGTTCCAAAACCGTCAATATACTTTTGTTTGATGATGTTTTCTAAATCAACTGTAGTATTGTCTGCCAAATCATCAACCCATGTATCATCTGCACTTCCTGTTACTCTTACTAACGAAGCGCTAATTGCCTCTTTAAGAGATGTGTCAGCACCTGTTTGCGTAAGTCTTACCTTACATTCAGCTTCGATAAATTTAAGTTCTGAAAATGTCATGATGTACATTGTACTCGCTTTGTCTGCAATGTAACTCCCAAGATCAGAGGCTGAAGCATCTTCAGATCCAATAGCAGACCCAACATATTCTCCATCTGCATTTTCACTAGCATAAAAAGAAATTCTAGGGTCAGTTTGATCATTTAACATGTCAATAAAAGTTTTACCCATTCTTATATCACCTCTTTGGTCTACAAATTGATAAAATGGACTTTCGTTAGCTGTTTCAAATAACACTCCAAAATCTTCACCATCTGCTGCGAATCCATTTGAAGCAGCATCTAAGGCATTTTGGTATTCTCCAATTTGTAAATAGTGTCTAGCTTTAATAGAGTATGCGGCTTTGACCCATAAAGTTAAATCATTATCAAAAATAATATCACCTGATATTGTTCCTGCAGCACTGTCTTCTAGGTTTTCGATAGCGATATCTAATTCTTTGAAGATAGTTTCATACAAGAACTCTTGAGTGTCATACGTAGGTCTCAAATTAGAAACACCTTTAAGAGCTTCTGTGTATGGTAAATCTCCCATTAAATCCGTCAAAATTCCTAAAGTAGCCATTTGGCAAATTCTACCAACACCAGCATACGCTAAATTCCCTTCAGAAGTTCCTCTTTCAATAAGTTCTTTACTGTTTTGAAGTATTCCTGGGTATGCAGTTGTCCATAGATTGTCAACGTCTCCACCTGTAATTTGGTACTGTCCCTGAGTATAAGATTGTCTTGCAATTCCATTAAAATGCTGCGTCCACATATTGTTCAATCTCACAGCGTCATTACCTAGTAAACTATATCCCATTTTTTGTTCAATAGGAGTTAAAAGAAGGTTTAATGATACTTCTGAAGGTGTATCCGGGTCAATGTTCAAATCTGGGTCAATCCAGTCTGAACAAGATGTCATTATCAGCGCAAAAGCAATTGATAATACTTTTGTATATGTTTTTATGTTTTTCATAATGTTGTTTAAAGTTGTTATATAGATACTTTCAATCCAATTGTGTAAGACTTTGTACCAGGACTATTGAAATAATCCATTCCTTGTCCATTTCCTGATCCAGACAAACTTGTTTCAGGGTCGATACCTGAATAAGGTGTACTTAACCATAAATTTCTTCCTGTAAAGTAAATTTGTGCAGACTTTACATTCTTAAATAATTTCGGTAAATCATATGTCAAAGTAACATTTCTTAAACGTACCCATGATGCATCTTCCATTGAAGCAGATGTTGGTCCACCACCAAAATTACTTCCGTAACCTTGAAACCATGCTTGGTCAAGAACAACTGGTGTAACATTTGTTTGTCCAGAAGAAACTCCTTCTTTTGCATCATTTAAACTTCCATATACACCATCGTAAACTTTGATGTTTTCAATTGGAGTATTTGCGAAATCAATAGTTCCTGCGTCTGTGTAAGCAGCATCTCTGTATTGAGTTCTTTCATGTATACCAAAATAGTTCATTGCATAAGCTGTTCCGTTATACAAGTCTCCACCTGACTTTACGTCAATCATGAATGAAAGACTAACATCTTTATACTTAAAAGTATTCGTAATGTTTCCTGTCCAATCAGGATTAATTTCTCCTAATGCTTTCATTTCTCTGTTATCCGGCATTGGGAAACCATCTCTAAAGTCATCAGAAGGGTCATTGTTTATCAATAGTTTACCTTGGTCATCTCTGTACCAGTCGTAACCAAAGATTGTTCCGTATTGAAGACCTTTAACGGCTCTAACTTGAGGTACTGTAAATCCACCTGGTAAAGCGATGTTTTCTACACCATCTGCAAGTGATACAACTTCATTTGATATCTTAGTGAAGTTTGAAATAATGTCCCACTGGAAATCAACAGTTTTTATTGGAGTTGCTGTAAAAGTTACCTCGATACCTTTCGAGTTCAATGAACCAGCATTAAGGAATGCACTTGTATGTCCTGTAGCTTCAGAAATAGGAACATTCATCAATAAATCTTCATTATCGTTATTGAAGTAAGTAAAGTCTAATCCGATTCTATTGTTTAAAAATTGTAATTCAGTACCAACTTCCCAAGAAGTCATGTTCTCATGAGTCAAATCTGAATTTGCCAATCCTAATCCTTTTTCGAATCCAGATTGCTCTAAGTATGGGAAATCAATACCATCAGTCCATCCATCAACTGTACTAGCTGCAGAGTAAGTGTTTAATGTATTGTATGCTCCTGCAATATTGGCAGTTTTAGCCCCTGAAAATCTTAATTTACCATAAGTAACAACGTCATTTTTCAAAGCATCAAGCTCAGTAAAAATAAAACCTAAACTAGCAGATGGGTAAAATGCAGAGTTTGATTGTTCTGGCATCGTAGTTGACCAATCATTTCTTCCTGTGAAACCTAAATACAACATTTCTTTGTATTCAAATTCAATATCAGCAAATAATGCTGCTGTTCTGTATTCTGACAATGAAGCACTAGTAGTGTTTGTGCTACTATTGTTTAATTGGTAATAGTTAGGTATTTCCATTCCATCTGCGTCACCATAAAGCTGTTTGGTAATTGTAGAGTACATGTTATTACCTAAAATAAGTCTTGCTTTGAAGTCTTCAGAAAAATCATGTTTGAAATTCAACAATAAATCTGAGTTAAAAACTCCCTGGTAATCCATTTGCTCTGAATAGTAACCACCAGTGTTAGATCTAGATCCTATTTTAAACTGATTTGTAAATCTTGAGAAATACCCATCAATACCTCCATTATAAGTAACATTGAACCAATCTGTAAAATCTACTTTAAAGTTTACGTTACTTGTAAATCTATGAGTATCTTCAATGTAAGCAATGTTATTTGCTACCCAATATGGATTGTCATATCCACCACCGTTTCTGTAGTTTCTTTGACTTCCATCAGCAAATTCATAACCAGCACTATTGTCAAACGTAGTAGCAGTTCTTAAAAGTCCCAGCATTATCCCTGATACATTCGAACCTTTTTGAAGTTGTTGTGCGGCAGAGTTTGTATAAGCCATTTCAGCACCAAAGGTAATTTTATCACTCAACTTTGTGCTTCCATTCAAACGTAAAGTTGTTCTGTCGTACGTGTTGTTTGGACTAATACCTTCTTGTTGGAAATTAGAAACAGAAAAGTAAAAGTTTCCTTTTTCGTTTCCATTCGAGATACTAAAACGATTGTTAAGTGTTGTTCCTGTTTGAAAGAATTCAAAAGGATCGTAATACTTTGCTGCTACACCATTTCCTGTACCTTTAGCTACTAATCTACCATTAGGATCCCATTTGTAGCTTTCATCACCGTTATACTCTAAATCAGAAATTTTAGCTCCCCAAGAAGCCGCATTTCCTCCGGCCCATTCTCCATTTGTACCTTGTGAAAACAATTTCTGTCTTCCAGGCAATTGAGATACTACGTCCAAACCATAAGAAGTGTGGAATTCAACTTTCTTTCCATCGAGTCCTTTACCAGATTTAGTAGTTATAATTACAGCTCCATTCGCTGCTCTTACTCCATACAATGCCGTTGCAGCACCACCTTTTAAAACGGTCATTGTTTTAATGTCCTCAGGGTTGATGTCAATCGATCTACTAGAAGTGTTTACTCCGTCAGTTCCACTGTATCCACCACCTGATATAATAGGTAATCCATTTACAACAAATAATGGTTGGTTGTTACCAGTAAGTGAAGCAGCTCCCCTAATAACTATATTAGTTGAAGCACCTGCATCACCTGCTGAACTTGTAATGTTGATACCAGATGTAGTACCTGTAATAGAGTTTACAAGATCTGCATTCTGTTTCGTACTCATTGCTTCTGCATCAACTACTTGCACGTTGTATCCAAGTGATTTTGTTTTCTTAGCAATTCCAGATGCAGTAACGATTACTTCATCCAACGCTTCTGTATCTTGCTTTAAAACAATGTTTATTGTTGCCGCGTCTGCAATTACTTGTTCGCTGTTTTTCATTCCAATATAACTGAATTGGATTGTTTGACCTTTGCTTGCCTCAATAGAGTAGTTACCGTCAAAAT
>JBELGW010000083.1:0-5425 GCA_042091715.1 Polaribacter sp.
ACCGAAAGTACCAAAATCCTCCATTAACTTACCATAATTCACTTGAATAGAATTCAATAGAAAATCTGGATCTGCTTGACTAGGAGAAAGCGCATTGGGATTCTCTGTCAGATCTAGTTCCAGGATATTATCATTCGCACAGGATCCTAAAAGAAGCCCTAGAGATAATAATCCCAACTTAAATATATGTATTGTTTTTTTCATATCTGTTTCGAATTATTTAATTAAAACGTCGCTTTAACACTAAAACCGTATCGTCTAGAACTCGGTCCATTCAAGAAATCGAATCCTTGACCATTTCCAACTCCAGTTCCAGAAACATTTGGATCAAAATTAATTCCCTTAGGAATATTTGGAGCATACCACCACAAGTTGTTACCTGTTACTGTAAAGCTAACATTTCCAAATGGTGTTTTATCCAACACTTTTTGAGAAAGAGCATAGGACAGAGAAACTTCTTGTAATCTAAAACGTGTAGCATCGTAAACACGTAACTCATTAGCACCAAAACCAATATTTCTAAAATAGTAATCAGAGTTGTTAATTTGAGCTGTATTCGGTTCTCCTTGAGGATTCACACCAGGCAGGATGAAAGAAGCTTCACGATTCACACCTTCTTCACTTACAACACCACGACCTAATAAACTCGCTGTCGTAATAGAATACATATCTCCACCTTGTACCCAAGTCATCAATGCATTAAGAGTCAAACCTTTATAGCTTACACCATTGCTCCAGTTAAATTGAAAATCAGGAGTAGCATCTCCAATCACAGTAGCCTCAGGATTTACAACATATCTACCTGCAGCATTAACTAGTTTATTTCCAAACTCATCACGTGCGACAGAAGACCCAACTATTGTTCCCAATGGCTGATCAACAATTGCAGCATTTCCTAAGTTCGTAAAACCTGAATACACAACACGATCCGTATCCAATCCTAAATCAACAACGATTGGATTAGATTTTGACATATTTATTCCTGTATTCCAGTTTATTCCGTTAGGATTTCTGAAAACATCTAAGTTCATGTCAATTTCAAAACCATTGTTTTTAATTTCACCAATATTTGTAATAGTCTGTGTATAACCTGTAGATGCATCCAAAGGTCTAGGAACAATTAAATTATTTGTAATCCTGTTGTAAAAAGAAAGGTCAACAGACAATCGATTGTCAAACAAACGTCCTTCAACACCAAGCTCAAGTTCAGCTATCGTTTGAGGTTTTAATCCAGGATTTCCCAATTGTGAATCCGATGTATTAATAACAACATCTTGTGATTCTCCATTCTGGAAATACTGAGTATCTAAAATCAAAGAAGCAGCGATTGGATAACCACTTTCAAACGAAGCAGATGTACCATAACCAGCTCTCACCTTTAAGAAATTAATAGCATTTGAATCTTTCAAGCCATCTATGGCTTTTGAAGGAACCCATGACACACTAGCAGATGGATAGAAAATTGATCTATTATCCACTGTCAGGTTTGATACCCAATCATTACGACCAGATAAAGTAACATATAAATGATCTCTAAAGTCAATTTCTGCTTGACCATATGCACCTAAAATATTACCCTCTTGAGAAAACTGTATCTCATTTTGTTCAGCAAAATTAAAGTGTCTTAGAACGTTATATACTTGCTGACCTGAAGAAGTAACTCCCTGTCTATCAAAACGATCATTACGAGAAGTAACACCCGCAACAAAGGTCATTCCGAAGTTATCACTCAACTGATAATTACCATTAATATTGAAGTTATGATTCTCAATTTTATTGATATTATTCCATGTTTGGTAGATACCAGACTGGTTTACAATATTACCTGTCTTACCACCTTTATTAGAATAGTTGACGTTATTTTCATTATAAACGTCTAAACCGTATTGATAATTAAGTAACAAGTTATCATTTAGCTCGTAGCTTACGTTAACAGAACCAAAAACACGATAAGTATCTTGTATGTTTTTAGCATTAGCTACTGTCCATAAAGGGTTTTGAATATCGTTCCCCTGTCTGTAATAAACAGATTCTCCTGTAGTTGGGTTTTGAAAAGGAAGACCCATCAAATCCACAGAACGAGGAGTATACATTAAATTACCAAAGATCGACGCATTCTGACCACCTACATTAGACCCCTGAGAGGCAGCTACCGGAGGTGTTACAAAATTTGTGTAGGCATAGTTTAAAGTAGAAGCAACCGTAAATTTATTTGAAAGTTTTGCTCTACCCCCTACTGAAATCGCATCCCTGTTTAATTCATTTCCAGGAGTAAAACCTTCTTCATTAAGATTTCCATAATTAAAGTTGTAAGACACATTTCCATCGTCAGATGCTCCACGCATATTTACACTTACATTTTTAATCGTACCAGTTCTGAAAAAATTCCCTACAGAATTGTAAGGCTTCCAGTCGTAACGTGCATCCGCAAGTTCCGGAAAAGCCTGAGGAACTCCAGTTGCAGGAGAAGCAGTTGAGTAAGGGTGTGCTAGAGTACCATTTTCATCAATTGCAGATTGATTTCCCCATCCTGCAGGACCACCTTCTTTAAAGGAAGGACCCCAGTTAGAAAAGAACCAACCAAACGATTGATCAAAACCTCCACCGTAATCATTTTGATAATCTGGAAGAGAAGCAATTTCGTTCCAAAACATAGAGGCAGAAACAGAAATTTCATTTTTCTTTTTGACACCTGCTGTTGAACCCGCTTTTGTTGTGATCAAGATCACACCATTTGCTCCTTGAGTACCATATAAGTTTGCCGCAGCTAAACCTTTAAGTACAGAAACGCTTTCGATATTATTTGGATCTAAATCCAAAAATCTAGAAGAACCATTATTCCCATCTACAAAATCCCCTTGAGCATTTGTATCAGATGCAAATGGAACACCATCTACAATAAATAAAGGCTGGTTAGATCCAGAAAAAGAGTTCATACCACGAATCATAATACTCGTACCTGAACCGGAGAGTCCAGATTGATTTACGATTTGAACCCCTGAAGCCTTACCTTGAAGGACACGTCCTACATCGGCAACAGCTCTGTCTTCCAACTGAGCAGCGTCTACTTCAGATACAGCATACCCTAAGGCTTGCTTTTCTCTTTTGATACCTAAACCGGTAACCACTACTTCCTCTAAGAGATTGTCTCCTTGCATCATAACATCCATTGCAAGATCATCTCCTAAGGTAATTGTAACCGTCTGCATCCCAATATAAGAGAATTGCAACTGATCTCCTGGTTTTGCATCAATTTGATACATTCCCTCAAAATCCGTTTCGCTACCCATACTAGTACCGACAATTACGACACTTACTCCGGGAAGAGGCCCACTTTCGTCAGCAACAACACCCGAATAAGTTTTTTCTTGTGCAAAAGAAATCTGCACAACTAACACCAGTAATAGCGTTAGAAATCCATTAAACTTTGTTTTCATTAGTTTGATTATTTGAATTAGTCAGGGACGAAAATGCTAATTATTTCTTAAAATTCCTAGTAAAAACGAGAATTACAGCAGATATTTTTAATTTTTTTTTACAATTTGAAAACATATAAAATTAGTATACCCTCAAACCTTTTGAGAATCGCTAAAACTTACAACGATATAGGGTTAATAAAATTACACATAATACATTAAAAACATATTTTTACTGATAAAATCATAATGTTAAGACTATGTGAACAAAATAATTTGAAGGAAAAATAAAAAAAAGATACCTAAACAGTTGAAAATAAAATGTTCGCATTGTATTTTTGAAAAAATCATCTTTTATTTCAAATCAATGAAACACACTGTTCTTTTAACACTCGCATTGTGCGTATCGTCTTTATCTTTTGCTCAACCAAGTAATTACACAACTAGTAAAGCGAATAACAATAAACTGAATAGAGAAATTTACTTTCAAAAATCACCTTTGGTTCAACTTGAAAAATCTTTGGGTAGTCCTTATTTTGAAGAAAATTTTGAAAATGGAACTGTAATCGACCAACGGACGAATTCTCAAGAGAACCGAAAAATTCGTTACAACGCCTATAACGACGAATTTGAAGTCTTATATCAAGATAGAGTTTATATAATTGCGAAAAGCTCTACACTGAAGATTTCTCTTGGAAAACAGAAATTTGAATTTTATGCTTTCCAAAATTTGAATAGTAAAAAATTAACAACAGGATATTTGGAGGTTTTAGATGAAAACAAATTATACTTAAGACACAAAAAAGAGCTCAAAGAAGGTCGTGAATCTGTAAATTCAATGGCTGCTGATATTCCAGATAAATTAATTGAGGTAAATCAACTATTCGAGAAATCAGAAAATGAGACAGTACAAGAAATAAAATGGAAATATAAAACCATAGCGAATTTGTACGGCGGTAATGATCAAAAAAAATTCAAAACCCACTTAAAGGAAAATAATCTAGACATTAAAGAAAAAAATGATTTAATAAAAATCATAAATCTTAAAGACAATTATTCGGCACAATTATTGAAATAATTTCATCCTTTATTAATTAAAACACACGTTATGAAAAAATTTAGCTTTTTAATTCTTCTATCTATAACCCTGATTTCTAAAGGGCAAAA
Organism: Polaribacter sp.; assembly: GCA_042091715.1. Classification (GTDB taxonomy): domain Bacteria; phylum Bacteroidota; class Bacteroidia; order Flavobacteriales; family Flavobacteriaceae; genus Polaribacter. The sequence continues at coordinate 4,584 of JBELGW010000083.1, forward strand.
CATCGGACAACAACAAGGTTGGAATTACTCGAATGACTGGGGTCAAATAGAGGTACTGCAAAAATCAAAAAAAATAATTGGTGAAAACATTTCGTCTGACGTAGAAGGGTCCTTGTACTTTTCGGAAAATTATACTACCGGACAATTACTTTTCGAAGGAAAAGAATTGGAGCGAAACATGTTATACAGATATGAGGCATACTCGGATATTATTGAGGTAAAACTTGAAAATGGAAAGGAAGATTTTTTAGCTCAATCCCCAAAACTAGAAGTCATAATTACAGGTGACCTATATAATTATGTGCAATTTTACAACGAGTCCAATAAGGAAATGGATTTTGGATATATGATTGTAATAGATAAAAATGAGCAATACAATCTCTATGTTAGAAAAATAAAAAAACTTAGACCTGGTAAAAAAGCAACAACTTCCATGAGCGCTGATTTACAGGCAAAACTTTTAGACAATGAAACAATATATTTCCGTCTAGCTGGAGATAAATTCGCGAAGAGCTTTCCGGACAGTAAGAGCAGTTTATTTAAAATGTTCCCAAATCAAAAACCAAAACTTAAAAAGTTTTTAAAAAGTGAAAAAATTGACCTCGAAAACCCTGAGGACGTGGCAAGAGTCCTAGAATTTTGCCTATAAACTATAATAACGCTTAAAGAGCTCTCTTAGGCAGCGTTTTTTATGGATAAAACATGATGAGGCGCTAAAGACTTATTACAAAACAAAAAGTTGGCATAATTATTGGATTTAATCCATGAAATTACAAACCAAATTAAACATTATGAAAAAAAACATTTCTTTCATCCTTTTTTCTCTATTTGTCTCAGCGTCC
>JBELGW010000084.1:0-4890 GCA_042091715.1 Polaribacter sp.
CAACTGCTAAAGAGGGAGAAACGTTCTATTATGCTGAAATATCTTTTTCTTCAGGAGGATGTTCTGAAATTATTTCGAATACTGCAAGTGTCATAGTTGTACCGCAAGTTACAGTGGCTGCAGTTGCTGGTCAACAAATAATTTGTGTTGGAGGAACAGCAGATGAATTGGAAGTTACTTTTTCAGGAGGAACAGGAACTCCTTCCTATCAATGGTTTTCACATACATCTAACACCAATACTGGGGGAACTCTTATACCGAATTCTGATAGTAGTAAGTATACCCCACCTGTTTTTTCCAATGCTGGTACTTTCTATTTTTATGCTGAGATTTCTTTAGCAGGTAATGGTTGTTCATCTGCAACAAGTGGTGTATTTGAAGTCAGTGTACTAGCAGATCCCATTGTTGATACACAGCCTATTGCTTCGCAAGAATTGTGTCAAAGTGCTACGCCAGCTGATTTGACGGTTGTTGTTTCAGGCGGAACAACTTCTGGGTTCAATTATCAATGGTATTCTAACATAACAAATTCCAGCACTGGAGGAACTCTAATTAGTGGTAGCGATTCGGCTACATATAAACCTTCGACGGATACAGTAGGTACATTCTATTATTATGCATTAATTACACAACCTGAATCTGGCTGTTCTGTAAGTAGTGCCGTTTCTATGTTAACAATTAATGAAGCACCCACTTTTACTACCCAACCTAGTTCCTCTGAAATATGTTTGAATGGGTCCGCGACACTTTTGGAAGTGGCCTATACGAATGGAACAGGAATCCCTACTTACCAATGGTACTCAAATTTGACCAATACAAATGTTGGAGGTACGGAGATTGTAGGAGCTACAAATCCTTCTTTCGATCCACCAACTGCTAAAGAGGGAGAAACGTTCTATTATGCTGAAATATCTTTTTCTTCAGGTGGATGTTCTGAAATTAATTCTGAAATAGCAAGTGTTATAGTTAACCAAGTACCCATTATAAATGACGCTAAAATTACAATATATAGTGAAGAAACTTTTATCCTTAATCCTAGTTCTATAATTGGAAATACAGTTCCAAATGGGACACAATACACTTGGACAAACCCTACATTTACACCAGATGGTTCAATTGTCGGGGCTTCAGCTCAAACAACGCCACAAAATTTAGTAAGTCAAACATTAGAAAACACAGGAACATCGGCTATTAAAGTAAAATATATTGTAACCCCTGTAACACCTAAATGTATTGGAGATACGTTTAATCTCGAAGTTACTGTTAATCCTAGTATAAATTCCAACGCAATAATTGAAAACAATAGCTGTTTCGAGGCCAATGATGGCTCAATTTCTACAAATATAATTGGAGGGATTCCTTTCATTACTGGAAGACCTTATTTAATTAATTGGATAGGGCCAAATGGATTTTCATCAAATGATAAAAACATTAACAATCTAGAAGCGGGTGTTTATACGCTGACCATTGAAGATAAAGAAGGTTTTACTTTTAGTGAAGAACTAAACGTTACACAACCCGAAATTCTTACAATTAGGAAAGATTTAGAAAAAGATATTTCTTGTTTTGAAGGAAATGATGGATCAATTGAAGTAAAGATCTCTGGTGGGACTTCTCCTTACAGTTATAATTGGTCTACAACAGACGGAAGTGGCATTACACAAAACACTAAAAATCAAAACACCCTAACAACAGGGAATTACACCTTAGAGATTACCGATAAAAATAATTGTTCAACCTCAACAAATTTTGTTCTTAACGAACCAAATAAATTAAATATTGAAATGGTCTCCATACAAGACGTTTTGTGTTTTGGAGAAGCAACTGGTAGCATTGCAATCGATGTTGCAGGAGGTACAAAAAGAGAAATAGCAACAGGTGTTTTTGATTATTTATATGAATGGACAGGGCCCAATAGTTTTACGAGTAGTTCAAAAAACATCAATAATTTAGTTGCCGGAACTTATACTTTAGGTGTAACAGATGATTTAGGATGTACAACAGATATCAACATAACCATCAATCAACCTACAAAAGTTGAAATAAATTACACGAAAGTAGATGTGAGTTGTTATGGAAAAACAGATGGAAGTATTGATATCGCTATTTCTGGTGGTGAATCTCCTTATCAAATTTCATGGAGTAACTTTGCAAACGGTATTAGTTTAAAAAACTTATCAGCTGGTAACTATACTGCTACAGTTATCGATGCTAATAACTGTTCAAAGCAAGTAAATGTTTTAATAGAGCAACCTATATTTTTTATTAGTCCTACTCTAACTCCTATTTCTTGTAACGGAGAAAATGATGGTAGCATTGACTTGAATTTAACCGGAGGAATCGCTCCGTTTAAATTTACTTGGGATGATGATGCGAGTGCAGGAAATGAAAGAAACAACCTTGGTCCAGGAATCTATTCAGTGACGATTACAGATAGTGATGCTTACCAGTGTCCAATTCAACAAACATTTTTATTAACAAATCCTCCGGCACTTGCAGTTTCTGAAACTGTAACAAACGCAACGGATTGTGATATTGTAAATAGCGGTCGAATCAATTTAGAGGTTTCGGGAGGAACAATGCCATACTCTTTTCAGTGGAATACGGGTCAAATTACAGAAGATTTAGAAGGTGTTCCTCCAGGAGATTATTCTGTAAATATTTCAGACGCAAATGGATGCTCAATAACTAAAGAGTTCAATATTTTTAGACAGGAACCCCTTACTATAGAACTAGAGGTGACATTTATAACTAATTGTGATATAAAAACAGTGAACCAACAAATAAAGGCAAACGTAACCGGTGGTTTTCCTCCCTATACATATAATTGGTCAGCAGGCTCGACTTCTGAAACAGACGATAGTAGTATGACTTCAAACCAAAATGGGGCTTATTTACTTACAATAACAGATGCCCAAGGTTGTGTAGCAACAAAACCCTTTAATGTAAATGTTCCTTCAATTGGGACTCTAGGTTTTGAATACAATGCATTCGCGATAGCGAATTACAGTTTCCTATCTGTACAAGACCCAATAACATTCACCAATTTTTCAAGTGGAGATTATACTTCTGTTTCTTGGGATTTTGGTGATGGAAGTCTTTTATCTACTGAAGAAAACCCAATACATAGTTATGACAAAGCAGGTGTCTTTAATGTCGTTTTAACTGTCTATTATGCTGCTGGTTGTATCGAGACTTTTGAGATGCCTCTTGTAATTACAAAAGGATTTAGTTTGGTTCATCCAACATCATTTTCTCCTAATAATGATGGATATAATGAAACTATAAGACCAGTTTTTATAGGGTTTTCAAATATTCAAATGACTATTTATAGTACTTTGGGAACTATCGTTTACAAAGAAGAGGGTATTGATTTAAAAGGTTGGGATGGGCTGATAGATGGTAAACCTGCAGAAAATGGAAATTATGTAATGTTTGTAAGTGGAAATACATTTTTCAAAAAAGAAATAACCAAAAGTTCACCCGTAACATTATTAAAATAAGATGAAACACCTACTTTACCTTTCTTTTTTAATGCTAACGGTGAAATTTCATGCGCAAGATGTTATTTTTTCTCAAAAATTCTTAGTGCCTGAAACCTTGAATTCCTCATTTACGGGAGCTATACGTGCTTCTAAATTTGGTTCCGCTCATAAGTCTCAATGGCATAGTACTGATTTTAAAACAAATTCTAGTTTTGCTTTTTTTGACACTTGGCTTGAAAAATATAAAATAGGTTTAGGGGTTTCGTTTTTAAATCAGACTGAAAGTGGAGCAAGTTACTCGTTTAATCAAATAAACTTTAATTACTCGATGGCCTTTAGATTGAATCGTACTTGGTTTTTTAGACCGAGTATCTCTGCTGGTTTGGGAATGAAAAACTATGGATTTCAAAATATATTATTAGAAGATCAAATAAACGTTTCTAACAATAGTATTAATAAGTCATCAATAGATCCAATTCTACTTAGAAGTAATCGAAATTTTTTCGATTTTAGTTCTTCTCTTTTATTTAATAATGATGATTCTTGGATAGGTCTTACTTTAAGGCATTTAAATAAACCCAATATATCTTTAACAGAAGGTGGAAATATTCCTTTAGATGTTTTTATCTCTATACATAGTAAATATTACTTACCGTTGTTAGAGGACAATAGAACCTTTTTTGCTAGAAAAAGTAAAATATTTCTATTGACAGACTTCATTATGCAAGCAAATGTAAACCGCTTTGATTTAGGATTTCAATATATTTTTGACAATCAATTTTCATTTGGTATTACAACAGCTTCTGTACCTATTAAAAATCAAAATACTAGCTTTGGAATCTCTTCCATTAGTATGTTTTCAGGAATAAAGTGGCAGGGTTTTCGTTTTGGTTATTCCTATGATTTTAACACAACCAATCTTTTTTTTACAGGAGGTACTCATGAGTTTTCTATAGCCTATGATTTTGATATTAACATTAGAGCATTGAACAGATATAAGTGTGTTTCTTATTTTTAAATATTCAATAATTCGAATCATTAAAAGATTTTTTTTTAGTGTTAAGAGATTTCCAATTACTAATACTAAGTTTGTATTCTAACCGCTATCTTTACTTGAAGTAAAAACCCGATAGCGTGGATTTGCAATCCGTGCCTATAACATGCTATCCATAAACAAGGCATAGCTACAATTGAAAACAGCTGTATTTATTGCTATTACTGTGGTTTTGTGAATTTTGATCGTTTCATGGTAAATAGTTTGTTTAAAGTTAATCATTATTTACCTCAAAATAATCTAGTTTAAAACGGTACAGTTAATCGGGAGGAGGTCAATTTTTAGGGAAGGCTACATTTTTAGTTGTAAAACTCAGGAGTTTATTTGAAATAATGTTCTACTTCTCTTGAG
>JBELGW010000085.1:0-4751 GCA_042091715.1 Polaribacter sp.
TGGCGTAGTGATGTACACTACCTAAAAGTGCCTGCATTTCGGGTAAAGAACGGGTATGCTTGTAGCGGTACTTGATGCCGGTAGCAGTTCCAAAATCTGGTTCACGCAAATAGACATTGTCTCCCAACCAAACCATAAAATCAGGATCTTGTTTTAGTATGTTGTCAAAGGCTTCATAACCGCTCCCGTATGGACGTCCTGGTCTATCGTCTTTGGTATCGTTTACATAGACACAAGAACCAATCGCAAAATTGATCTCAGGAGGATCTGTGCGGTATTTCCATAAAGTTTGCGTTTGGAATTGCAAGGGATAGTCGAATTTCAAGCGTTTCCCATCGATGTAGACCTCATAGTCGTAGGAAGTACCGTATGCAACTTCGCTAGGGTACAATTTGGCAATAAAATCATTGCTAGCATCTGTTGTAACAGCAGATGTAAATTTTTTGGTATTGCCACTGTCCCAATACCCTATTTTAACTTTTGAGGCTCGGGTGGTTTGAACCCAAATAAGCGCTTCTCGGTAATCAGAATAACCCACCATAGGACCCGACTGTAGGTACTTTTGTTGGGCACTAGTAATTGAAATAAAAAAAACAAAACAAATTAAAATATAACTATTTTTCATAAATAAACGTTTTAGTAAACAAAAAAAGGTTGCTTATAAAGAATAAGCAACCTTTTTGAATGTATTAAAAAAAATACTATTGTTCTATATATGATAGTACTCCTTCACTGTCTTCAGCAAGAATCAAATATGCTGTTTGATCCGTTGTAGAACCTTCATAGATACTATAAGTAACCGCATATTTTTGACCAATTGCTGCGTCTGGATTTACATTTAACAATGCAACACCAAGCGCTTCAATAATTTGTTCATCTTCCCAAGAAAAACCATTAAAGTTTCCATACTGATCCATATTAGCAGTAATACTTGGATATTTTGAACCTAAGGTAGCAACAATATGATCGTAATCAGCTTCCACTAATTGGTACTCAATAGTGTTGTCTGGTACCCAAACCTGACCATCATGTGCAAACTGTAATTGTCGGGCAGTAACACTTTGATAAGCATTCCACATTCCATTTTCAAATGTATAATGAGTTCCTCTAATTTGTGCACCACCAGAATAGTAGTCATATGCTATCATAATTTCATCTCCTTCTTGTGCGAAAGCAAAAGGAGCTTGTGTTCTCATAAACGCTGGCATATAAGAAGTTGGGTGTGCACTGCTTGAAAAGTTATCGAAGTAACCAGGTTGACCGTATGCTTCCCCAAGAGTGTTGTAATCCTCAGCCTGCATCATGTATACCTCATCTTCATATCTCCATTTACCAAATTTAAATGTGTAAAACTCTTGGCCATTGACAGTTGGTGTAATAGCTCCTGCTTTGACAGAAAAATTATCAATTCTCCATCTTGAACCATTGTCATCAGTTCCAATATATTTAAACCCAATATGAATTTTATCTCCATCATAAGCACTCAAGTCATACAATTCAGATGTAATAAAATCGTGGTTAGTTCCTTCAGGTCTTGTCTCTAATAAAATCTCAGTCCAAGAAGAAGTTGTTACATCTCCAGTAAAGTCCGTAGATACCATGATTTTCTGAGCATCCATAACGCCACTTGCGTAATTGATATATTGCTTTATTTGAAAAGTACTATTTACAGCATCAGATAAATCAATTTCATTTGATACAATCCAGTCTTCACTTACCTCATTTGGATACGCACTCATCACAGCAAATACTTCATCACCATAGTCTCCATTGTCACCAATTTCCCATTCATGTGTGTCTCCAGCAATATCTTGCATTGTTACATTGTCTAGCGAACTAAAATCTTCAAAATAAATTTCTTCTGAAGCACCTAAAGGTGTAACCAAATACGTTTCATACTTCAATAAACGAACATCTCCGTCTTCAGGGTTATCAATTGCAGCACCTAAAATAGTGTTTGCAAAGTCTCTTGCCTTTTCTGTTGGGTAAAAAGCTTTAGCTCCTGATGTAGGATACTCAGCTTCAGAAACGAAATATTTAGTTGCACTTGTATAGGTATCAAGGGCTGTATAATCTCCTTGATCGATATGATAAGTCACCAAAGCAGAAGACAACTTCCCCCATGTAGGGTACAAGTTTAACAAATGTTCAGAAATCATAACTTTTGCTACAGAATCATTTGTAAAGTAAGAGTCTGTCAAATCCAACCCTTCATAGTCTTCATCTGTCATAACGATTTCTGCATTCCCTTTAATTTTATAAAGGGCCTCGTTCATGCTAATTTCATTATCTACTTCTGAGTAGATGTCTTCTAATGGATCACATGATGCAAATAACAATGCCATCAATGTAATGATTGAAAATATTTTTTTCATGATAATATACGTTTATTAAAATTTAACTTTTAAAGCCAAGTTGAATGTTCTTCCAGCTCCGTAATATACGAGTGCTTCATTTACATCAAACCCTCTTGCGTCAGAAATGTATTCAGTATTGAAAATATTGTGAAGATTTCCTGATAATTGTGCATCTAAGTCTGCAAATTTAAACTTGTGTGATGCTCCTAAATCGAATAAGTTGAATTCAGGCATTTCCCAAGGTTGTGCAGAACCAGGAGAAGTTACTGAATCAATATTGAAGTCTGCATAGTTTTTACCAGCGTAATTCCAATCTAGAGTAAACGAAGTCTTTTTGTCAGCTTTGAATTTCAAACCTGCAGCAAAAGTAGTTTGAGCAGAGTTTCCAACTTTTAACCCATCTGCATAGATAGTAGTATCAGCTAAGATATTACCATCCTGATCAATTGCTTGACCACTACCGTTAGAAATCCAATTCCAATCTCCTAATGAAACCATACCTGTCATAGACAGTTGTTTGGTAATTTTAGCAGTAAAATCCATTTCTAAACCTTGGTGCATCGCGTTGATATTTGTAAAGTTTTGGAAAATAATATTTCCTTCAGCATCCGGTCTTGTTCTAGACAAAGACTTGTCCATCCAATAGGTTCTGTAAGCATTTACATTTGCAGTGAAGTAAGAAGATTTAAATCCATATCCCAATTCAGCAGAGAATACCTGCTCATTTACAGCATCAGCATTTAAGTTATTACTGAAATCACTTTCGTATACATTTCTCAAGAAAGGTGCTCTAGAGATAATCCCTCCATTCACAAATACATTTTGTGCGTCATCGATATTGTAGTTAGCTCCACCTTTCATGTTGTATCCAAAGAAGTCAGCAGAGGCAGCATTTCTTGCTGGGTCTGTCTTCAAGTAGTTTAAATTGTCAACTTTAGAGTAACTTGTTTGGTTGATCGCAGCTGAACCAAACACAGTCAAATCATCCATAGTGTATTCTAACTGTCCGAACAATCCTCCCCACAATACATCAGCAACATTGTCTTTACTAAAACGATCTCCTTTTCTCAAGATTAAATCTTGTCTAGGAACTTCATTTCCTTCAGCATCCAAACTATTCAAAGATTGAGAATATTCATAATGAGAACCTCCTAACAAGTCATATACTTCGTAGTAGTGTTCACCTATATAATATCTAGCATCTACACCAGCTGTGAATACTAAATTTTCTGAAATATCATAGTTAAACGTTGAGATAACTCCAAACCATTCGTGGTTGTTTACAGAGTTGTATAATATATCACTTGAACCTGCAGTTCCAGCAGCAGTATTTTCAGCAGCGATCATGTCAAAATCAATAGGTTGATCAGAGATACCACCCATTCTGTAATTTTGTTCACCAAAACCAAATTTAGTTCCTCTAGTTCTTCTTCCTCCACCAGATCCAAAAGAAGCATATACAGAAGAATTTAATGACATGTTTTCATTGATTGTCCAATAGTGGTTCAATGACATTTGAGGCTTGTGATAATAGTTGTATGATGTATGCATCATTTGACCATTTCTATATCCCCAGTCTAAGTTCAAACGTCTACCTCCTAAATTCGTAGCTCTGTATTGAGGAATCGTCAATCTGTTGTAACGCTGTCCGTGCACTTGCTGTGCTCCAAATACAGAAAAAGCCAATTTATGTTCTGAGTTCAAAACTTTAGACACGTTTAAGAAATAATTGAATCCTTCAAATGGAGTCCCTTGAACGTATCCATCTCCAGATAACTTAGACATAGAAATTGTAGTAGCCAAACCATTTTCTTGCAAACCTGAAGAATAGGTAAAAGATGATTTTTTATTTCCGTTGTTACCCAAAGAAGTTCTAATTACCCCTCCTTGTTCAGCATCTGTAGTTTTAGTTACGATGTTGATCGTACCTCCAACAGAAGGAACTGCAATTTTAGAAGCTCCCAATCCTCTTTGCACCTGCATAGAAGAAGTCACATCGTTCAATCCAGCCCAGTTAGACCAGTATACACGACCATTTTCCATGTCATTTACAGGAATACCGTTGATCATTACCCCAACATTCTCAGAGTTAAATCCACGCAAGTTGATACGAGAATCTCCATATCCACCCCCTGTTTTTGTTACATACACACCTGGTGTTGCTTTTAAAATCTCAGGAAATTCTTGAGCTCCTAACTTTAGCTCAATTGCTTCGGCTTTTATTGTAGATACTGCAACAGGAGTTTTTCTTCCGATTGCAAACGATGCCATAACCATTACCTCTTCCAAACCAACAGAAGAAGGTTTAAGTACAATCGTTCCTAAATCCAAATTGTTGCCATCAAAAGCAACCACTGTATTGGCATAACCAACAAAAGATACTACTACCTCTCC
>JBELGW010000086.1:0-4628 GCA_042091715.1 Polaribacter sp.
AACAACAACAACAACAACAACAACAACAACAACAACAACAACAACAACAACAACACAACAAAACAAGTATGATTGTATTAGACGGAAAAGAGACTTCCAATCAAATCAAAGATGAAATCGCTCTAGCGACAAAAAAATTCATTGAAAATGGCAACCGAGCACCCCATTTAGCAGCTATATTAGTAGGGACAGATGGTGCTAGCATGACCTATGTAAATGCCAAGGTGAAAGCTTGTGCCAAAGCAGGTTTTGAATCAACCTTAGTGAGACTATCAGAGGAAATATCAGAAGAAAAATTGTTGCATGAAATTGATTCACTCAATAAAAACAAACAAATTGATGGTTTTATCGTGCAGTTGCCCTTACCCAAACACATTGATGAACAAAAGGTATTAATGGCTGTAAATCCCGAGAAGGATGTTGATGGATTTCACCCAATGAATGTTGGTAAAATGACCTTAAACTTGCCCACATTTTTACCTGCTACACCCTTTGGAATTTTACAACTACTCGAAAGATATAAAATAGAAACAAGCGGTAAACACGTGGTAGTTATCGGAAGAAGTAATATTGTTGGAAGTCCAATGAGTATATTATTATCTCAAAAGCGAACTGCAGGTAATGCTACTGTAACCATTACCCACAGTAGAACTAAAAATTTAAAAGAAATTACCTTACAAGCAGATATTGTAGTTGCCGCTTTAGGGATACCAGAGTTCCTAACCGCAGACATGGTAAAAGAAGATGTCACTGTAATTGATGTTGGTATCACAAGAGTTCCAGATACTTCGAAAAAAAATGGATTTCGCTTGGCCGGTGATGTACACTTTGAAACTGTCAGTAAAAAAGCCCAATACATTACGCCGGTTCCAGGAGGAGTGGGCCCCATGACCATAGCCATGTTATTGAAAAACACATTATTAGCGTCACAAAGAAGAAAAAATTAGATCTACTGCTCTCTATGCACCAAATCCATTGAAAATCCAGGTAAGCAGATCGCAATATACTCGCAGGGTTCATCAAATGGATTGGAATATTGAACACGGGTATTTTTATGAATTCGAATAGATTGACCCGCTTCTAGTACAATCTTTTGATCCGCTACAATAAACTGTTTTTTCCCTTTGATAATAAAGGTATACTCATCAAATTCAGGTGTTTGAAATGGTTCGCTCCACTTCGGTGGAGCAACCATATGTGCAACGCTCAAATGTCTATCATTTTGGCATGCGTTTCCAAAATGCTCTGCAATCAGTTTACCATCCGATGTCGGAAGAATCATAGGTTCTTTTTGAAGTGTATACTTCTTCTTGTCCATGTGATAGAGCTGCTTAATTAAACCAAACAATGAGTGACTTCACACTAGCTAAACCAGGTATCTGTTCTAGTTTTATCTTCTGAGTGCTAAATGTTTTTAATCCCAAATCTTCCTTGTCTAAGGTAATTGTTACATTAAGGTCATCAATAAATAAGGTAGCAGACGACAAAGAGGTTTCTACCTTCGATATAGTATTACTCAAATTAATATCTTCGAAAGTGGATTTTAAAGTAATCCCTGATTTGGTTTCATACCTTTCGTCAAACACTTGAATACTTCTGATCGTTGCCGTAGAGTCCAATTGCTCTTTCGGAATGATAGTTAATAAGTGGTTCCCTCCTTTTTCAAAAACTAGGTATTCATCGTCATCTTGAAAAAAATTATTTCCCAAAGCACCTTCGCTTAAATTCTTAACGATAGAATCATTTGGAAAAATGTCTTGAAGATCTAACATTCTTGTCTCAGAAGTCAGATTGCCCACCTTTCCCTTAGAGATTACAAACTTATTCGTGTCACTGCATTGCAGGAACAACAAACTCATGAAACAAATCCCAAATACTTTGAACACATTCTTATACATCATTTTTTCTATTTTAGTTAATTACAGAACATCAACGTTCCTATTTCATCCTAATTGTGCTTAAAAGTAAACAAACTTTAAAAGATAAAAAATAATTGAACGTCTTTAAAAGATGAAAAAAATAACAAATCAACTAAATTACTGATTGTAAAGTCTTCAGCTTTTACTTTTAAATACAGAATAGCATGAGATGTTACCAATAATTCTATTAGTTTCAGTATCTTTGCCAACCAATGAAAAAAGAGGTACAAAATTTAATTAATTCAGGAGAAATGCTTCCACTCATGGAAGAATTCTATACCATACAAGGAGAAGGGGCACATACAGGAACAGCTGCATACTTCATAAGAATTGGTGGCTGTGATGTTGGTTGTCATTGGTGTGATGTCAAAGAAAGTTGGAATGCAAAATTACACCCACCTACTGCAACAGATATCATTGTAACGAATGCTCAGAAATACGGCAATACCGTTGTAATTACTGGTGGAGAACCCTTGATGTGGAGTTTGGACTACATCACCAATCAATTACAAAAACACAACATAAAAACACATATTGAAACCTCTGGAGCCTATGCACTTTCTGGAAAATGGGATTGGTTTTGTTTATCTCCAAAAAAGACAAAACTACCGTTGAATGAGGTATACGCTGAAGCTGACGAACTTAAAATGATTATTCACAATAGGTCTGATTTTCAGTTTGCTGAAGAACAAGCGCTCAAAGTAACTAGAGACTGTACCTTATATTTACAACCAGAATGGAGCAAAAAAGAAAAAATGATACCACTCATTGTAAACTATGTGATGAAAAACCCCAAATGGAAAGTTTCACTACAAACCCACAAATATCTCGACATACCATAAAAAAAGCAGCCCATTGGCTGCTTTTTTTATTTCAATTTTTCTTGAACCAAAAGTAATATTCGTTCAAATTGCTCTTCACGGGATAAATGAGAATTATCTATTTCAATAGCATCAATTGCCTTTACCAGAGGAGAATCATCGCGATTACTATCCTTGTAATCACGAGCTATCACATTTTCTAAAATGGCCTCATAAGTCACATCTTCGCCATTTTCTTTCAATTCTTTATATCTTCTTTCTGCGCGTGTATCTGCAGATGCATTCATAAATATTTTCAATTCAGCATCTTTGAATACAACAGTCCCAATATCACGGCCATCCATGACAACACCTTTATTTCTACCAAACTCCTGTTGCATTGCCACCAACTTCTTTCGGACCATTGAATTTGCCGCAACAATACTCACAAAATTAGAAACCTTCAATGTTCGGATTTCAGCTTCTACGTTCACAGCATTTAAATACATATCTGCATTCTTTGTTATTGCATTGAACTCAAATCTCAAATCAACCCCATCAAGGCTACCAACCAATCCTTCTTCATTAAAAAAATTAGACTTTAAATACCCCTGTTGCATTGCAAATAACGTGACTGCTCTGTACATAGCGCCAGAATCCACATAAATATATTTTAATGCTTTCGCTAATTCTTTTGCTACGGTACTTTTTCCTGTAGATGAAAAACCGTCTATCGCTATTGTTATTTTTTCACTCATTTATCTTTTACTATCTAAATCTATTTCTAAACTAAATGTACTAATATTAGACGCTGTGTGCACTTTTGAATACGCATAATTCAATTTCATCGTTCTCATCTTCAAACCAAACCCAAAAGATACTCCCCCAAAAGTACGCACGTTTTGTAATTTATACTCTTGTGACCTGCGAACATTATAACCTAACCGCAAATTAATAGCACTTTTTGGAAAGAGCTCCACTCCAACAATCAAATGTCTAACTGCATTTTTCAGAAATGAAATAGACTCATTTGTTATATTCCCCTCAATATCACTAGTTTGATTCGATGGATTACTTGCTGAAACATTCCATTGTTGTAAATTATCAATAGTAACATACCATTTTAGTGGCACATTATCCAGTTCATAAGATCCCCCAATTGCCAATTCGAAGGGCAAGCGCTCTTGAATTCCATTATATGAGGTAATCTGTGTACCAATATTTCTCAAAACCAAAGTAAATACGTACGGCTTAAACCTATTTCTATAGAGCAATCCAAAATCAGCTGCGACACCGAACGATGTATAACCTCCTATGCTAGAACTTATCAACTTCACAGTAGCACCAACATATATATTTGTCCAAGGTAAATTCAATGCATATCCCATCGATACTGCAACATCATTTGCCGAGAATGCCCCTGTAATAACACCTGTCTCATCTGCTTCAATGAACGAACCATAATTGACATACTGCACATTGGCGTGTAGCGTACCAAACCTCCTACTCAAACGTTTTGCATATGCAACAGAACCCATATTAATTCCAGTAAGATAGGAAGTATAATTTACAGACAATTGCCGATCCATTGTTTCATTAATAACAGCAGGGTTCCAAAGGGGTTGATTAATGTCGTCTACCAACGTAAACACTTTTCCTCCAAGTGCAGATTGCCTTGCCGAAGTTGAAATATTTAAAAAATTATATACCGATTCACCACCAACTTGTGCATTGGAAGTTCCAACAGAGCAAACGATAATAGCAAATAATAACAATGGTTTCATATCCAACAACAAAGAAAAGCGAATTCGAGTTTACAACGTAGGAATTTGTAATTAATTTCAATGATTTAATAAAAAAAACCTCAATCATTTCTGATTGAGGTTTTGTAAGAAAGGCAACGACCTAC
>JBELGW010000087.1:0-4608 GCA_042091715.1 Polaribacter sp.
GGGCAGATGCATCTCCTTTTTGAATGTTGTAGTAGGCAGTGGTAATGGCTTTGATTGGGTTTAATACCGTGTAAAACAAAACAATATAGCCCATGAATTCATCTGGCTGCAGTGCGCTTGTATTCGATAAAACTTCCGTCCCTCCGTACCAGAGTATGGCGATGATGGTTGCAGAACCTAAAAATTCACTCATGGGAGACGCCAAGGTTTTTCGGTGTAAAACACTGGTCATTAAATTCCTAAAACGCAACGTAGATGTTGTGAATTTTTGTGTAATGCTACCTTCTGCATTAAATCCTTTAATAACACGCAATCCAGTAAGTGTTTCTTCAATAAAAGAGAGAAATTTTCCTGTTTCCTTTTGTGCCTTTAACGAATTTGCTTTGAGTCGTTTGCTAATCGCAGAGATCAATAGTCCAGATACCGGCAATAAAATAAATACAAAGAGGGTGAGCTTTACGCTCATAAAGAGCATGATGGCCAATGAGATGATAATGGTCAAAGGTTCTCTAAACACTGCTTCTAAAGAGGTTAAAAAAGAATTTTCAACCTCTTGAACATCTGCTGTCATTCTTGCAATGATATCTCCTTTTCTCTTTTCTGAAAAATAGGCAATGGGTAGGTCTATAATTTTAGTATACAAGCCGTCTCTTAGGTCTTTTACAACACCGTTTCTTAAATACGCTAAAACAAAGGAAGCGAGGTAACGGAATAGGTTTTTTAGAAAAAATAAACCAAAAGTTAATAGACAAATAAAAAGGAGTACTTCAATAGCGCCTTCTTGCAAAATCTTTTGAGAAATAAAATAGTAAAAACGTTCTTTAGCATACGTCCCAATACCAGTAATTCCTTGGTAGATAGGTTCCTTGGTGATTTTCTTGTCTGTGCCAAATAAAATTCCAAGAACAGGTATAAATGCTAAAACAGATAAAACATTAAATATTGCATACAGTATGTTAAAGACCACATTGAGTAATGCGAACTTTTTATAGGGACTTGCAAAATGTACTATTTTTTTAAAATACGTCATTACACGTTTAATTCTTTGATAATTCTCTCAATTTTAGCGTCCAGTTCTTGCGCGACTTTTCCTGCGTTTTCTATTGTGTCTAGGGCTGTCTTCACACTGATGTAAAATTTAATCTTCGGTTCCGTCCCGCTAGGTCGTGCTGCTATTTTTGTTCCGTCCTCGGTATGGTATATCAATACATTCGACTTCGGAATATCCATTACAGTTTCTTCTCCTGTTAGCATGTTTTTCTGAATTGATGTCTGATAATCACATAAAAACTCCACTTTAGAGTCATCAATTTCTTGCAGAGGAGCATTGCGAAGATCTACCATGATCTGTTTGATCTGAGCAGCGCCATCCATTCCTTTTTTCACCGTAGCGATGAGGTGTTCTTTGTAAAAATTATGTGTCGTGTAAATGTCTAAAAGGTCGTTGTAAAAAGAGCTGCCATTTGCTTTTGCATGAGCTGCAATTTCACAGGCCAATAGGGTAGAGGTAACCGCATCTTTATCTCTTACAAAATCACCAACCATGTATCCAAAGCTTTCTTCTCCGCCACCGATAAAGTCTTGTGCAGGGAAATCTTCAATCATTTTTGCAATCCATTTAAAGCCGGTCAAACCAACCTTTGTTTCTACTCCATAGCTTGCAGCTATTTCATTGACTAGGTTTGTAGACACAATAGTAGATCCTATAAATGGATTGTTATTGAGCTGATCGTTTTGTTTCCATTGTTTGATTAAGAAATCAGTCATCAAACTCATGGTTTGGTTTCCGTTCAATAAAATCATATTCCCTTCTAAATCGCGTACAGCAATTCCTAGTCTATCAGAATCGGGATCCGTTCCAATCACAATATCAGCTCCTACTTTGTTCGCCAAATCAATCGCTAACTTGAGCGCTTCAGGCTCCTCTGGATTTGGAGAGGCAACCGTTGGAAAATCACCATCGGGAGCTGCTTGCTCCTCAACAATGTGCACATTGGTATATCCTGCGCGTTTTAGTACTTCTGGTATGAGTGTAATTGAAGTACCATGCAAAGAGGTGAATACAATACTCAAATCTTCTCTTCCTTTTACGTCAAAGGTTCCATTTTTTAAAGAAGCCTTCCAAAAAGCCTCATCGATGTCAGCTCCAACTGTTGAGATGAGTGCTTCGTTTCCGTTGAACTTAATTTCAGAAAAATCGAGTTTGTTCACTTCATTGATAATTCCTGCATCATTAGGAGGTACAATTTGTCCGCCATCATTCCAATACACCTTATAGCCATTGTATTCAGGTGGATTGTGTGAGGCAGTCAATACGATTCCCGCATCACAACCTAAATGGTTTACAGCAAATGATAATTCTGGAGTAGGTCTAAGATCTTCAAATAGAAATACCTGAATATCATTCGCAGAAAGCACCTCTGCAACAAGTCGTGAAAACTCCTTGCTGTTGTGCCTACAATCGTAAGCAATGGCTACTTTAAGTTGTTTATTTGGAAAAGATTGCTGTAAATAATTACTCAATCCTTGTGTTGCTTTTCCAAGCGTATATTTATTAATTCGGTTGGTTCCGGCACCCATAATGCCGCGCATACCGCCTGTTCCAAATTCCATATTTTTATAAAAACGGTCTGCTAAATCATCCGAGTTTGTGTCTATCAATTCTTGTATTTCAGTCCTGGTTGCTGCATCAAATGTGTCTGCAAGCCACTTTTTGGCGTCGGCTATAATTGTATTCATGTAGTGTAAAAATTGTCCGCAAATGTACGGATTTAGAAATTGAGTTTTTGTTTAATTTTATAGTGCTTTTCGTTGCTTTTTGTTTTGATCAAAATCTCCCCTATAAAACCTGCCAAAAAGAGTTGTGTTCCAATAAGCATGGCAGTTAAGGAGATGTAAAACCATGGGTTGTCTGTGACCAATATTGCTTTTTTTCCTTGTGATAAGTTGTACAGTTTGGTAATTCCGATAGAGGCAGCAGACAAAAAGCCTACTATAAATACCAAGGTTCCCCAAAGACCAAATAAGTGCATGGGGCGCTTGCCAAATTTTGATAAAAAAGAGATGGTGATTAAATCTAAAAAGCCATTGATAAAACGATCCATACCAAATTTTGTTTCACCGTATTTGCGTGCTTGGTGCTTAACGACCTTTTCTCCAATATTTGTAAAACCTTCATTTTTTGCCAAGACAGGGATGTAGCGGTGCATTTCTCCGCTTACTTTCACTGTTTTGATCACAACATTCTTGTAGGCTTTGAGTCCGCAATTAAAGTCATGTAATTTCAGCCCCGAAGTTTTTCTCGCTGCTGCATTGAATAACTTAGACGGTAGGTTTTTAGTAATAATATTGTCATAACGTTTCTTTTTCCAACCAGAAATTAGATCATAGTCCTCTTTCATGATCAACTCATACAATGCGGGTATTTCATCAGGATTGTCTTGCAGGTCGGCATCCATAGTAATGACCACAGCACCGATAGCTATTTCAAAACCAGCGTCTAGCGCTTGAGATTTTCCATAGTTTTTCTGAAACTTGATGCCTTTGACTACTTTGTGCTGTGTAGAGAGTTCTTCAATCACATTCCATGAGGTATCTGTACTACCATCATCAATAAAGATAACTTCGTATACAAAAGAATTGGACTGCATCACTTGTGCAATCCAATCATATAATTCGTGTAATGATTCTTCTTCGTTTAATAAAGGTATGACTACCGATATGTCCATGTGTATTGCATTGAATAGGTACTATAAAAACGTAAAGGTAAAACATCTGCAGATGTTTTACCTTTAAAACGTTTATTTTTTTCTCTTAGTACTGCTCTTCACCAGTTTCCTTCATCACGGCACCAGCTATTGCAGAGATAATAAATCCTAAAAAAGCAGCCACTACTAGTCCTAATGCAGATGAAATTACGGGACCTTGAACATTTTCCATCATTGCTTTAGAAGTTTCTATTTGCTCACTATTATAACCGGCATCTACCCACGCTTGCTCTTGCACAGCTGCCATTTGTTGTACAAAGTCTGGCTCTATGAAATTTGCAAATATTTGGTTGTAAATAGTAACAATTACCGCGCTGATCATAGTCAATCCAACACCAATCTTCACGGCTTGACCCCAAGTCATAATTCCGCCATTTCCTTTTTTGAATTGCTTCATCCCCATGACGATGAATGCGGTCATTATAACCATACTAATAGGGAAAACAGACCAGTGAGGCTCTAAATGATTTCCCAATGCATAAACGACTAAGTTTATTAATACCGATGTAATTCCTAAATATAGTCCCTGATTTAAAATAATACTTTTACTTGATACTTGATTTTCCATGTTTGTTTTGATAATTAGTTAGTTAGATAAACGGTTTTATTTTCTATTTGTTTTAGTAAAGATATGTTTTCTATCTTTAAACGATTGATTAGTAACCAAAGAATAAAAAATGTTACAAAATTGATAAAAAAAGATTGTGGATATTTAAAAATGATTGTAGCTTTGCAGCGGCAAGTCCTACACAACTAGCTCCCTTTGAATCCCCCAGGGCGGGAACGCAGCAAGGGTATTAGGTTGTAGCAGTGTGATGTAGATAGCTTGCCATTTTTTGTA
>JBELGW010000088.1:0-4570 GCA_042091715.1 Polaribacter sp.
TGGTATGTACCAAATTAAAGGTGAGCCAGGAGATAAGGTGGAGTTTTCTTTTGTTGGTATGCAAAAAGTATCAATTGTCTTAGGTGAGGAAACTACGGTTAACGTCACAATGACAAGTGATAACTTACTGTCTGAGGTTATCATTGTTGGATATGGAAATTCAACAAAAGCGGCCTTTACTGGTTCAGCGACAGAAATTAAAGCTGAGAAATTAGATTCCAAAAATGTCACAAACGTTTCTCAAGCACTGCAAGGAGAGGTGGCCGGAGTTCAAGTGATAAATAATTCAGGACAACCGGGAACGACAGCAACAGTAAGAATTCGTGGTTTCGGTTCTGTTAACGGGAATAGAGCTCCCCTATACGTTGTAGATGGGATACCTTTTTTTGGAAGTTTAAATTCGATTAATCCAAATGATATCGCTTCGACTACTGTACTTAAAGATGCATCAGCAACCGCGATCTATGGATCGAGAGGTTCTAATGGTGTAATTTTGATTACAACAAAATCCGGAAAAGCTGGAGAATCTACAATAGAAGTGGATGTTAAGACAGGTATGAACTATAGTCTTCTGCCGCGTCACGATGTAATTCGTTCTCCTGAAGAGTATATAGAATTATCTTGGGAAGGGGTAAAAAATTACGGTGCAGCAAGTGGCGTTTCAGATCCAGAAGCTTTTGCAAATGCAAATTTATTCGGAGGATCAGGTAGTTCTATCGCTTCAAAATATAACTTATGGAATGCTGCAGATGATCAACTAATCGATCCTAATACAGGAAAAATTGCAGCGGGAGTAACCCGTAAATACGATCCGGAAAATTGGGCAGATTACGGTTTCCAAAATTCTATTAGAAATGAAGCTAACCTTTCTATGAGAGGTGGTAACGACAAAACAAGATACTCTTCTTCTTTTGGTTATTTAAAGGATGTTGGATATATAATAAATTCAGAGTTTGAAAGATATTCTGCACGTTTAAATGTGGACTCGGAAGTTAAGTCGTGGTTTTCTACTACTGCAAATATGGCATATACTTACTCCGAGAACCTAACAAATGGTCAATCATCAGATTCAGGAAGTATTTTTTGGTTCGTAGATAATTTACCATCTATTTACCCTTTATTCACAAGGGATGCTGATGGTGCTAAACTGCCAATAGAACGTCAAGGGTATGGTGATTATGAGTACGACTATGGTATAGGACGTGGATTTGGAGCTCTTACCAACTCTATTGCTGATGCAACTTATAACCGTCAAGGTTCAAAGACTCATGAATTAAACTCAAGCTTTAGTGGGAAAATAACTTTCACAGAAGGTTTGACTTTTTCTACAGTAGTTGGTATGCAATACCGACAAAATAACTTTAGTTCAGTAAGAAACAAATTTTATGGTTCTGCAGAAGGTACAACAGGTGCCATTAACAAGACCAATACAGAAAGATTCACGTTAAACGTTCAAAACTTATTGAGATATTCGTTTACTCTAAACGATGTACATAATTTCGATATTTTAGCTGCGCAGGAATCTAATTCAACTGATATTAGAGAACTTTTTGCTGGAGCAACGCGTATGGTGGATGATAATGTAGAATTAGATGAATTGTCTAATTTCGTGACTAAAATTCCATCACAAACTGGATCTACTCTTTTTGAAAATAGCTTAATTAGTTATTTTGGACAATTGAACTATAATTTTGATAACAAATACTACCTTTCAGGATCCTTAAGACGAGATGGTTCATCTCGCTTTGTCAATGACAAATGGGGTACGTTTGGCTCTGTAGGTGCAACTTGGATTATGTCTAAGGAAAACTTTATGAGTAATGTAGAGTTTGTTGATTTTCTTAAGTTACAAGCCTCTTGGGGGGTAACAGGAGATCAAGCTGGTGTTGGAAGATATCCAGGTTACAATGGATTTGATATCGCGAATAATAACGGTTTAGCATTGATATTAAGACCAAATGCAAATCCAGACTTAACATGGGAAACTGCAAACCAATTCTCTACTTCTCTTGACGCTACCTTAGGTAAATTTGTAGATATCAATTTACAATATTATGATAAAACTACAAATAACTTAATATTTGATAGAAGAGATGCTATATCAACAGGTAATGCTATTTCTCAAGTAAATGATGGAGTTCTTTCAAACAGAGGATTTGAATTTGACCTTAATTTTCACCTATTCAAAAAAGAAAATTTCAATTTAGATCTTGGTATCAATGGAACAACTCTGACAAACGAAATAACACAAATGCCTTTTGATCCTGCTACAGATTCACCAAAGGTGATTGATATCGCTGGATTATACGGTCGTTCAGAAGGGAATTCTTTATTTGATTTCTATTTAAGAGAATGGGCTGGTGTAGATCCTTCCGATGGACGTGCAATGTGGTATCAATATTTTGATGACAAAAATGCAAATGGAAGATTTGATGGAGGAGATTCCTCAATTCCAAGTATGGAGGAATATTTATTTGAAAATCCAGACGCGACTATTGCAAAACAAACGACTAAAGCCTATTCATCTGCAACACAAAAATATGTTGGTAAATCGGCAATAGCAGATGTTCAAGGTGCTTTCCGTTTATCAGGAAACTGGGGTAATTTTGATTTTGGAACTCTATTTGTTTATTCTTTAGGTGGATATTCTTACGACGGTGCTTACGCGAACTTTATGGATAACGATGCTGTAGGAGCTAATAACTGGCATGTGGATATCAGAAATAGATGGCAACAACCTGGTGATGTAACTAATGTTCCAAGACTATCTGGAGGACTAGATACAAATGTCGCTTCAGCATCTACAAGATTCCTAACAGCAAAGAATTACTTGGGGCTTAACAACGCAAGAATTGGATATTCTATCCCTGCCAAATTAGCAGACAAAATCGGTGTTGAAGGAATTAATATAAATGTATCAGGAGATAACTTATTTTTCCTTTCTGAGCGTAAGGGATTCAATCCGTCCGCGTCTGAAACAGGGGGATCTAGTATTTATGCTTACTCTCCTTTGAGTACGTTTACATTCGGATTAAAAGTTAAATTTTAATAATTACAACAATGAAAAAATATTTACAAACAGGACTTCGATTGACAGTAGTTTCAGCACTTTTAGCTCTAACTTCTTGTTCAGAAGACTTTATTGATGTAACTCCAAACAGCTTTATTTCTGTAGAAAGAGTTGAAGCATCAGTAAATAATGATCCAGAACTTGTCGCAGGACAGTTAAATGGTATATATACTACCATGATTGAGACCGGTACAGGTGGTACAGGTGACCACACTGATTTTGGCCAAAAAGGTTACGATATTCAAATGGATATGTTAACTGGTGATATGGCACTTTCCATCAATACATACGGTTGGTACAATAGGTTACAACAATTTCAACCAACTACTGACTACACTCTTAACGACAACTATAAACCATGGAGATATTATTACAGAATCATCCGTTCATGTAATTTCTTAATTGCATCTGCTGGTGGTAATGATGTTGTTCCAGAAGATGAGCAGGTACGTCAGTTGGTAGGTCAAACAAAAGCAATGCGTGCTTACGCTTACTTTTATTTATCTCAAATGTATACTACTGAAGGTTATGCTCCTGATGAGTTAACTTTACCTATCTATATTGATTTAGACGCCACCCCGAAAGCTAAAAGTACAGGGGCTGATGTGTATGCATTGATTGTAAGTGATTTAACGGATGCCATATCTTTTATGGATGGTTTCACTCGTAGCAATAAAAATGAAGTCGATGTAAATGTAGCTAAAGGACTTTTAGCATATACATATGCAGCTATGGGTAACGATGCAGAAGTTGCTCGTTTAACAAGTGAGGTAATCAATACAGGAGGATACACTCTTATGTCTTCTTCAGATATCCTAGGAGGATTCAATGATGCTTCAAATGCCGGATGGATTTGGGGTCAGGATGTAACTTTAGACAATGGACTTGGACTTATTTCTTGGTGGGGTCAAATGGATATCTTCTCATATAGCTATGCTTGGGCAGGAGACAGAAAGGCGATCGATCAAAATTTGTTTGATGCAATACCGGCCGATGATGCTAGAAAGAACCAATTCTTTCCAGATCCATCAAGTGGATATTATTTAACGCCTTACAATAAGTTTTATGATCCCGCACGTCAAATTGGTGGACAAAGAAATATAGAAACAGATTATGTCTTTATGAGAATAGCTGAAATGTATTTACTAAATGCCGAAGCGAATGTTGATTTAGGTAACGATGCTGCAGCGCAAGCGTCCTTGAAAGCCATATTATCACAACGCTTACCAGACACTTCCTACATAGATGGTCTCTCTGGTTCGAACTTAAAAAGAGAGATTCTTCTTCAGACTAGAATCGAATTATGGGGTGAAGGAAAATCTTATCTATCGTTCAAACGAAATAAATTAACTTCTGAAAGAGGTGCTAACCACCTCTCGAATGTAGGTGTGCCAATTCCGTACAACGATACTAGGTTAACTTTCGAAATTCCACAAATAGAGATTTTAAACAACCCTAATATCGATCTAGACTAAAAACAAGTAAATATGAAACATTTAA
>JBELGW010000089.1:0-4532 GCA_042091715.1 Polaribacter sp.
AAATCATGTGGAAACCTTCAAAAAAAACGCTTCTTATTCTGATGCTGTCAATGGCCATAATAGGTGGTATTACTTTTAATTTTGTTGATTGGGATATCATTGAAAAAGGTAAAGGAGTTGATGCATATAATGAAATAGAGTTACCCATTCTATTTTTTCTTTTATCCATAAGTTTTATGATAACTTATGTTCAAAAAATTAAAACATAGCACTTCTCCTCTCTCAGCAGTGAAGAATATGTACAATGTAAGAAATAATTAAAATCGAAGATTGATTATGGATTTAAATTATCCTTACTTGGCAATACTACCTGCAATAGCACCTTTTTGTTATCTGTTTAACCTTTATAAAAAAATCAGCAAACAATTCAGTTAATTAAGTGTGGAAGAAGTTTATTTCTTATCGTGAGTTTATGATAAATTACAATTGGAATAGCTATATTCTATGGTTTTCTAAATAAAAAAACAATTATTTTTTTAGTCCTTTTTTAATAATCAGCTCGTGGTTTGGTTATCAGTTCTACAAAGTAAAACCAAAATCGATACAAACGTGCATATAGGATGCAATTTTGATTTTGGTTTATTCAATTGTACTTTACAAAGCTATTAGTTAACGGGTTAAACATTGACAATCTATCACCTAAAATCTAAAAATCAGTAAAAAAAAGGAAAAAACTAACTCTTCAAACTCTGCTCAAAAGGAATGCGATTTACAATACTGCGCCCCAGGGTAACCTCATCTGCATACTCCAATTCGTCCCCTACAGAAATACCGCGAGCAATGGTTGATGTTGTGATGTTAAATTCCTCTATTTGCTTAAAAATATAAAAATTAGTAGTATCTCCTTCCATGGTAGAACTCAAGGCAAAAATCAGTTCTTTTACCTCACCCTTCGCCACCTTCTCTACCAACGATTCAATTTGTAAATTATGAGGCCCTACGCCCTCCATTGGAGATATCTTACCTCCTAACACATGGTAAAGTCCTTTGTACTGACCGGTGCTTTCTATGGCCATGACATCTCTAATATCTTCAACCACACACACCACTTCTGGATTTCGATTGCTATTACTGCATATTTCACACAAGAATGCATCAGAAATATTATGACATTTTTGACACAACTTGATATCATTTCTAAACTGTGTAATGGCTTCCGCCAAATAGCTCGCATGCTCTTTAGGCTGCTTTAACAAGTGTAGTACCAAACGCAGCGCAGTGCGCTTTCCAATACCCGGCAAACGAGACATTTCATTGACCGCATTTTCTAATAATTTTGATGAGAAATCCATTGGCGCAAATGTAAGAATTTTACCATACATAGAAATCACACTACTCCTGTATTTTACCACTAATTGCTCACAGCAGTTATCAACATACTGAAAAAAAAGAAGTCATTCCTGTTCTTAGCATAGCGCACAAAAAAGGGAGGAATGAAATCATAGAGTCCAAGTCGCATCAAGACACAGCAGTCTTTACATATTTCAGTGTTATCTATCCTTTAAAAATCCTATATTCGTAACTGCTAACAAACAAATCAGCAGTTACAATTTACACATGGAGCCACTTCACATCATTGCATTAATCATCACCTACTTTAGTGTATTAATAGGTATTTCTTACATCACAGGAAAGTCTGCCAACAACGAAACATTCTTTAAAGCAAATAATTCCTCTCCTTGGTATTTAGTCGCTTTTGGAATGATTGGCGCCTCGCTATCTGGAGTCACCTTTATTTCTGTTCCTGGATGGGTAGAGGAACAGAGCATGGGCTATATGCAAATGGTCCTTGGCTATGTAGTAGGCTATGCCATTATTGGCTTGGTATTGCTCCCCCTTTATTACAAACTCAACTTAACCTCCATCTACACCTATTTAAAAGATCGCTTTGGAAATTACTCGTATAAAACTGGTGCTACTTTCTTTTTAATATCAAGAACTATTGGTGCCGCATTTCGTTTATTTTTAGTAGCCAATGTACTACAGCTATTACTTTTTGACGCGTATGGAGTTCCTTTTTGGGTGACCGTTTCTATGACTATTTTATTGATTTGGTTGTACACCTTTAGAGGAGGAATTAAAACCATTGTTTGGACAGACACACTACAAACCTTATTCATGCTTATTGCTGTTGGAGTCTGTATTTATACAATTTCAGACGAATTGCAGATAGGCAATCTATTCACCTATGTTGCCGACAGTGAATTGTCTAAAACCTTCTTTTTTGAAGACATCAATAGCGGTAGTTACTTTTGGAAACAATTTTTAGCGGGTGCCTTTATTGCCGTTGTAATGACGGGGCTGGATCAAGACATGATGCAGAAAAATCTGACCTGTAGAAACCTAAAAGATGCTCAGAAAAACATGTTTTGGTTTACCATTGTTTTGGTTATTGTGAACTTTTTCTTTTTAGCTTTGGGGGTTTTACTAACAGACTATGCTCAGCGCAATGGAATTGATGCACACAAAGACGAGCTATTTCCTATTATAGCCACCAAAGGCTCCTTAGGTCTCCTAACTGCGCTGTTCTTCTTGCTGGGATTGATTGCTGCGGCCTACTCGAGTGCTGATTCTGCATTGACTTCACTCACCACCTCTTTTAGTATTGATATTTTAGAAATTGATACAAAGAAAACCGCAGCAGAACAAGAACGCATCAGAAAAAAGATACATGTCCTTTTTTCATGCATACTCATCGCTACCATTTTAGTATTCAAGTATTTTATTGCTGATGCCAGTGTTATTGCAAAAATATTTACGTTTGCCGGATACACGTATGGCCCTTTGTTAGGACTTTATGCGTTTGGCTTATTTACCAAACACACCATAAAAGACAAAGCAGTGCCCTATATCTGTGTCATAGCACCTATTTTAACCTATGTCATTAGTTTTTACAGCAAAGACCTGCTTGGTTTTGACTTTGGTTTTTTTGTATTGGTCTTAAATGGGGCATTGACATTTTTAGGGTTAGCACTCGCAAAAAGAAACTAGGAACGCATCATATCTATGAAAAAAACAGTTTGCATTATTGGTGGAGGCCCTTCAGCATTGGTATTGGCTGCTTTTTTAGATCCAAAAAAGTTTTCGGCTACCATCTACGAAAAAAACAAGACTGTAGGGCGAAAGTTTCTAGTTGCAGGTAAAGGGGGCTTTAATTTAACCCATGGAGAATCCATGCAAAAATTGATTCAACGCTATACTCCCTCAGGATTCCTGGACGAAGCATTGCAAAACTTTAGCAATGAAGATTTCAGAAACTGGCTCGCACAAATAGGAATTCCAACCTATGTTGGAAGCAGCAACCGGGTATACCCTACAAAAGGGATAAAACCTATTACAGTATTGAAGGCAATACTTGTTCATTTAAATCAAAAAGGCGTCGAATTTAAATACGAGCATGAATTTACAGGATGGGACAGCAAGAACAATCCGATCATTCAACAAAAATCGGTGACATGCGATTACACCGTTTTCTCTTTAGGAGGCGCTAGCTGGAAAATAACAGGCTCTGATGGGAACTGGTTAAACACCTTCGCTCAAAACAACATCAAAACACGTCCATTTCAAGCATCTAATTGCGGGTATCAGATAGCATGGCCATCTGATTTTATTGAAAAACACGAAGGAACGCCTTTAAAAAACATGGCCATCTCTTGTGGTAATTCACTGCAAAAAGGGGAAGCGGTGATTACGAAGTTCGGTTTAGAAGGGAATGCCATTTACGGACTAAGTCCGCAGATTAGACAGGAACTCCATCAAAATGAAAAAGCACTCATTTTTACAGACTTCAAGCCTTCTTTGACGAAAGAAAAAATCATAGCTAAACTCAATTCATCTAAACAAAAAAACAACACTGCCAAGCTAAAGAAAGACCTCAAAGTAACGAATGCTCAGATCGACCTACTAAAATCACAGCTCTCAAAAGAAACCTATATGAACCTGGAAGCATTGGCAGGCAAACTCAAAAGACTCCCTCTAGAGATTGTAAAAGCAGCAACCCTTGACGAAGCCATCTCAAGTGTTGGCGGCATCGATATTTCATCGGTTTCTCCACATTTTGAAATCCAACAGAAGCCCAATCAATTTTGCATTGGTGAAATGTTAGATTGGGATGCCCCAACTGGCGGTTATTTATTACAAGCATGCGCGAGTTTAGGAGTTCATGTAGCAGAACACCTAAACACAAGGCATTAAAAAATGACCTGTTGTTCCAGGAGTATAAAGATGGCTTACTAATTCGGACACAGCACAAAGCTGTTTACTCCGACTCCACATATTTAAGCTGCTATAATTAAAACGAAACCAACTAAAAAGTCAAAGTAGCTCAAAAGAAAAGAGAGAATAGAAGTTATCAAGGTGTTCATTTGAGCATTGACAACGCACCCATTTGAGAAAAATACAAAATCCCTTTGATGACTTGTTTTAAAGGTATATTTTTATGGACGGAGAATGGATATAAGGAAGGCAAACTTCCGCATATCCTTTCAAAATGGGAGTATATAAAGATAAAACTTCCGCATATAAACAAGTTG
>JBELGW010000090.1:0-4462 GCA_042091715.1 Polaribacter sp.
GATTACGGGATCTGTTGTAGATTCCAACACGAAAACTCCAGTTCCTGGAGTAAATATCACTCTTAAAACCGGAGAAAATGGAACAAACACAAATTTTGACGGTAAATTTAGGTTAGAAACAGAACAAACCCCTCCTTTTGTACTGATTGCGAGTAGTGTTGGTTTTGAATCTAGTAGCCTAAAAGTCACTAAAAACAATCAAATTTTACAATTCACACTGAAAGAAGGTACAGAACTAGACGAAGTAATAATTTCTGCTTCAAGAACTCCAGAACGTATTTTTGAATCTCCAGTAACTGTTGAACGATTTGGAATTAAAGAAATTAGAAATACAGCCTCAGCAGATTTCTATGATGGTTTGGAAAATTTAAAAGGGGTTGATATCAACACAAACAGTTTGACCTTTAAAGCCATCAATACGAGAGGTTTTGCAACTTTTGCTAACACGAGATTTATGCAATTGGTCGATGGAATGGACAACTCCGCTCCTGCACTAAACTTCCCATTAGGAAACTTATTAGGTATGACAGAAACCGACATCAACTCTGTAGAGCTATTGCCTGGTGCTTCTTCTGCTTTGTATGGTGCCAATGCCTTTAACGGTATTCTATTCATGACCAGTAAAAACCCTTTTGACCATGCAGGTATCAGTGGTTATATGAAAACTGGATTGACATCTCAAGAAGCCAATGGCGATAATCTATACACAGATATAGGTGTTCGTCTAGCACATAAATTCTCAAATAAATTTGCAGCAAAATTAAACATTGGTTACTTAAAAGGTACTGATTGGGGTGCTAACAATGCCACTGCAAAAGCTGGAACTGGAACCACAAGAGCCGACATCAACTATGATGGAATCAATATCTATGGTGATGAAGTTAGTACAAACATTAGAGACGTTGCCAAAATTCTTGTAGAACTTGGAAGAGCTCCTGCTGGTGCAGAAGCAATGATTCCAGATGTGGCAGTGAGTAGAACAGGATACGACGAAAGACACCTTACAAACTACAATGCAGAAAGCTTAAAAGCAGACTGGGGATTCTACCACAGACCTTTTGAAGACGATTTAGAATTTTCATATGTTGGTAAATATGGAGCTGGATCAACTATTTACCAAGGCGCCAACAGATATGCCATCAAAGACTTTTGGTTGACACAACACAAACTTGAAATAAAAAGTGACAATTTCTTCGTAAGAGGATATGTTACAGAAGACGATGCAGGAGATTCTTACGACATGATTTTTACAGGAATCAACATCAACAGAGCCGCTAAAGATGATCAAACTTGGTTTGGAGAATATGTTGGTGAATACTTAGGAAAAGTATTGGAAGGTAAAACGAACGATGAAGCACATGTTGCTGCTCGAATTGCCGCTGACGGAGATTCTGATGGTGGAAAGGCTCGTTTTGAACCTGGAACACCAGAATTTATTGAAGCTTTTAATAAGAGTATCACAGACCCTGACTTGACAACAGGTTCTAAATTCCAAGACAATTCAAAAATTTACCATGCGGATGCAAACTACAATTTTGGGGAGTCTATTTCTTTTGCTGAAATTCAAGTGGGTGGTTCTGCAAGAACTTACAGCCTAAATTCTGGAGGTACGATCTATACTGACAATGATGGAACTATTGATTATTCTGAATTCGGTTTATATACGCAACTTCAAAGGAAATTCATGGATGAGAAGATGAAATTAACAGCTTCTGTTCGTTATGACAAATCAGAACTATTCGATGGATTCTTTTCTCCTAGAGCATCGTTGGGGTATACATTTGGAGACAAAGGTCAGCACAACATCAGGGTATCTGGTCAAACAGGTTTTAGAAACCCAACCACTCAAGATTTATTTATCGGACTTGACGTAGGTAGAGCTATCTTGATTGGAGGTGCTTCGACAAACCCTCAAAGAGATATTCGTAGATATAGTGTAAGTTCTGATGGAGCAGCACTCTTAGGTGCTAAGAAAGCTATCGACAATGGAGACGGAACCTTCTCTTACGACAAAGACGGACAAGGAGCCTACAACAATTCTTATTCAGCATCATCAGTAGGTGAGTTTGCTGCGACAGCAAATCCTGCAATGCTGAAAGTAGCTAATTCTAGTTATGCAAAACCAGAACAGGTAACATCTGTAGAGTTAGGATATAGAGGAAAACTAAACAAAGTAATTGTTGATTTGAGTGGATACTACAACATTTACCAAGACTTCTTATCGAATGAAACTGTGATTTCACCTTTCTATGGTGTGGTTGGTGACAATTCTCTTTCATTGGCAGCCATTGCAAATGGAGATTATCAAGTTTACCAAACATATACGAATTCAAGTGCTGAAATCAACTCTTATGGAGCTTCTTTAGGTTTGAATGCAAGAGTATTTGGAGGTTATGACTTAGGAATGAATTATACCTATGCTAAATTAGATTTTGACCAAAGTGAAAATCCAGATTTTCAAACCAACTTTAACACACCTGAACACAAAATCAAAGGTTCTTTTGGACATCCAGAAGTGGTTAAAAATATCGGATTTAACTTGGCTTGGAGATGGAGTGGAAGCTATGTATGGGAAGCTTCTTTCGGAAACGGTGTAGTACCTGCTTTCCACGTACTTGATGCGCAAGTTAACTTTAAAGTACCAAACTTGAAATCAAACATCAAATTTGGAGCAACAAACTTGATGGGTGACGAATACTTTACTGCATTTGGTACAGGGCTTATTGGCTCTCAATATTACGTTTCTTGGGTAATCAATAACTTATAAACTTAAAAAAATACAATTATGAAATTTAAATATATAGGATTTATAGCATGCTTCTCAGCATTAATAGCTTGTGATGATGTAGAAATGGACACTGACGCGTCTATGCAACCAATGGTGTACCCAGCACTAGACAAAAACGGTGTGGATTTTAGTAACTATGTAGCTTTGGGAGCTTCATTTACTGCAGGATACACAGACGGCGCCTTGTTTAAAATAGGACAAACCAATTCATTTCCAAACATGTTGGCAAAAAAGTTTTCAGGGGAAGACAATGGTTTTACACAGCCCATGATGAGTGACAATACAGGAGGATTTTTATTTAGAGGGGCTGCCAACGAAAGTTTTCCACCAAGATTGTACTTTAATGGAGCTGGACCTGTAAGACTTACCGGAACACCTACAACTGACGCGTTTATACCTACAACGGGGCCATTTCAAAATATGGGGGTACCTGGTGCAAAAAGCATCCATCTTTTGTTTAATGGACTTGGTGACGCTGCAAATCTTGCAACTTCAACAGCAAACCCTTACTTTGTAAGAATGGCATCTGCACCTGATGCTACGATGCTTGGAGATGCAATAGGCCAAAACCCTACATTTTTTAGCTTGTCAGAAATTGGAGGAAACGATGTTTTAGGCTACGCAACAACGGGAGGAGATGGTAGCAATCCAATCACTCCTAATGAAGGTGAACCAGGTGTAGGATTTTCAGAAACATTCACATATATAGTTGAAACAATGAGTTCTGGAGGTGCAAAAGGAGTTGTAACCAATGTACCATACGTTTCAAGTTTGCCTCACTTTACAACAGTGCCTCACAATCCTGTTCCTTTGGATGCTGCAACTGCAGCTGCTGTAAACAAAGGATATGCTGCTTACAATGTTGGTATTGAACAAGCTTTAGCTGCTTTAAAGGATAGTAATTTATTTACTGAAGAAGAAGCTGCAAAAAGAACCATCACTTTTGCTGAAGGAGAAACGAATGCAGTTGTAATTATAGATGAGAATCTGACTGATTTAGGAGCTATAAACTCTGAATTTGAAGCTTTACCAAAATACAGACAAGCAACTGCAGAAGATCTACTTCTACTTCCAACTTCTTCATTGATTGGAGAAGTTGATATGGAAAATGTTGCGACTTTGATGGGTGATGGCGTTTCACAAGAAGATGCAGGAGCAGCATCAGTTATAGGTGTTACATTACCATTGGAAGACAAATGGGTATTGCTTCCTGAGGAGCAGGCAGATTTAAATGAAGCAACTGATACTTACAATACAACTATAGCAAATGTTGCTACAGAAAAAGGACTTGCTTTGGTAGATTTAAATGGAATACTCAACGAAGCAGCAACGACAGGAATCGTATTTGGAGACTTTACAATGACAACGGACTTGGTATTTGGTGGTCTTGTTAGTTTGGACGGGATTCACTTGACTGCTAGAGGTTATGCTTTGATGGCTAACAAGTTTCTAGAAGCTATTGATGACACCTATGGAACTAATTTTGAAGCATCGAATAACTTGAATAATCCGTATGATTATTTGACGAACTATTCTCCCTTATTAGAGTAAGAGAATTCATTACATAAAAAAAGGCGTCTTTCTACAAGACGCCTTTTTTATTATATGCAAAAAAGCATAAAAACAACTTTCTTTTTAAATTTAAACCTCTATATTTGCACTTTGAAAAAAAGA
>JBELGW010000091.1:0-4425 GCA_042091715.1 Polaribacter sp.
CAGAAAAAGCATTAAAAAAAGGCTATGCAGTGTATGGTGCATCGGCTTCTTTTACCGACGAATTGATTTTGGCAAAAGAGAAATACGAGTTGTCATTCGATTTCTTATTTTGCGATAAAACTACTTTAAAGACTATGATACGAGCGAATCCAGGTATTATGGTTTTAAATAAAGGTACCATTAAAGGTAAGTGGAATTGGTCTGATATTGATCAAATAGAATTATAGAAGAGATGAGGCAAGTACTTTTAGTTTTTCTGGGTGGAGGCGTTGGTAGTGCATTGCGTTATCTGATTGGAAAATACTTAAACAGCCCAGAAACAGGTATTCCTTATGGAACCTTTGCTGCCAATATCATTGGAAGTTTGCTGATTGGAATTGTATTGGGTTTGGCAGCAAAAAATGAAGCACTAACGGAAAACCATACCTTGCTATTGGCAACAGGATTTTGCGGAGGATTTACCACTTTTTCAACCTTTGCTTATGAAAATCATGTCTTTTTAAAATCAGGAGACTTTATGAGCTTTGCAGGATATACCATTGCAAGTTTTGTGGTTGGTTTTTTTGCCGTATTTGCAGGGATGCACCTCATTAAATAATAAATGAATTGGTTTGAGCAGTGTTTCGAGCTACCAAAATATAAAATGAAATGAACGAAGTTGTACAATATAAAGAAGATGAGAACTACGCACTACTTACCATTGTTAATGGAAAAGCTAATGCGATTTCTCACGAGGTAATTGATGGATTAAATAGTGGACTTGACAGCGCATTGGAGGAAGATCGAGTGGTTATTTTAACAGGGCAGCCCGGAATCTTCTCAGCAGGGTTTGATTTAAAAGTCATGACCCAAAGTCCCGAATCAGCCAAAGAATTAGTGATGAAAGGGTCTCAACTGTCTTTAAGGATGTTGTCTTTTCCAAAACCAATAATCGTTGCTTGTTCTGGCCATGCCATAGCAAAAGGAGGATTCTTATTACTATCTGCAGATTATAGAATTGGAGTGATTGGTGACTTTAAGATTGGTTTGAATGAAGTACTTATAGGGATGACCATGCACCACGCCGGAGTAGCTATTGCACAAGGTCGTTTGTCTGAAGTTTACCTCAATAGAAGTGTAAATAATTCAGAAATTTATAACCCCACTGATGCTGAGCGAGCAGGATTTTTAGATAAGATAGTGCCAGAAAATCTCTTATTACCAACAGCTATTAAAGTGGCAGAACTCTTTTCGAAATTACATAAAAAAGCACATGCTGAAACAAAGTTGAAAGTAAGAAAATCAGTGTTAGAGGCCTTGAATATTGCCATTCAATTAGATGCAGAAGGCGAGATTGCTATCAATCCTTAAAACTTTAAAAGAGGCTCATCTGAATGAAGGATGTGTAAAGATCACTATTTCTTGAAATTTTTAACTCCTGCTTTTATGGCAATACTGATGTTGTTTTTTTTCGGTGTGAGTGGACAGGAGAATTCGTTATTGTAAACACAATAAGGATTGTATGATTTGTTGAAATCTAATGTGATGGTTCCATCAGTGCGTTCATCCGTAGTTAGCAGGTCTAAATAGCGTCCACCCGCATAAGAACCATTTCCACTAGTAGCATCTGTAAAAGGTAAAAAGAGATAGTTCTTAAATCGAGGTTCCCTGTCATAATCTTTGTTTTGATAGAGGTCTAAGGTTTGCGGTTCACCATCAATTGTGAAAGATAAAGTTCCATATTTTATATAAAGTGGTTTTCTATCGGTTGTGGTTTGCATCTCAAACAGAACCGGGTCTTTTTCTCTAGTAAGAATAGCAGTTACTTTGTACTTGGGTGCTATTTTATAAAATGCCAGAGCACTAAAATTGTCCAAGTCTTTCCCGGTGAGAGGAGAGCTTTCTTTTTGGTGAAATTTTAAATTCTGTTCGTTTTGATAGTCCCTGATTTCTTTTACATACGAGTCTTGCGTACAGCTATAAAAAACAAAAAAAAGAAGAAGAGCGAACAGACTATTTTTCATGGAAAAGAATTTAAATAAAGGTACAATATTACAACTGTTTTTAGCAGGTGCAGCATCAAAAATCACATAAGATTTATGAAATGGTATCTATAGCTCTAAAAAATGTATGAGATACTAATTTTTTAGTAAGGTGGCATCTATTCTTATTATTTCTGTATTGCGAATATCTATTAGAAAGTGTCCCAATGGCATCAGTGAAAGGTTACTTTTGAATTTAGTGTTGACAAAACCACAAAGCTTTAAAGAAATTAGATACCACATTTTATGGTTCTTTGGTGCTAGTGTTTTGTGTTTTTATCTAAAAAGGGCCCTAAAAAAGAAGAAGAATGAGGTTAAATCAAATTACAATTCCATCATTGGATGTGGAAAAATCAGTATCGTTTTATAAGAAATTAGGTCTGCATCTTATTGTAGATGCACTGCCTAATTATGTGCGATTTGAAGTTCCAGATGGTGACGCCACCTTCTCTATTCATTTGGTCGAAAAAATCCAATCGGGAGCTGGAGTGGTGCTCTATTTTGAAGAAGAGCATCTCGATGCATGGGTGGAGGAATTGCAAGCAAAGGGTATGGTCTTTACTCAGCAACCAAAAGATCAAAGATGGCTATGGAGAGAGGCCGAATGTGAGGATCCTGATGGGCATAGGATAAAACTGTACAAGGCAGGAGTACATCGTAAAAACCCGCCATGGCGAATTTAATGGTGTTTTTTTTCTGACATAGCAAGCTGTGCATGTTGAGGTGGTTTATAAAACCAATAAGCCGAGTTCTCTGATTTTTTGAACAGGTTTTGAATACCAAAAAAGTTCAAAGTCGTCAAAAGACATTTCAAAGTCTTTTTTTAAATGCCCAAAAGATCTTGGAGATGTACGCTCCGGAACTAATGTTTCTAGCATGTCTAACAGCCATTCTCCGGTCTCTTTTTCTATGATCAATTCAGTACAAGCAGTTTTTGTGTGAAATGCTAGCTGCAATAAAGTTCGTGTTTGACCTCTCTTCGTTTTTGTAAATTCAGCAACTAATGGACGGGTCCCTAACCAAACTATTTTTGCGGTCGGTTTTGTATGTAAGCTCACTTCAGAAGCTAAGCTATCATTGATGAAATCGGCATCAA
Organism: Polaribacter sp.; assembly: GCA_042091715.1. Lineage (GTDB taxonomy): Bacteria > Bacteroidota > Bacteroidia > Flavobacteriales > Flavobacteriaceae > Polaribacter. Next base: position 3,118 of record JBELGW010000091.1, read on the forward strand.
TGGTTGTTCCTGGAATATCGAAATCAAACCACTCATAGAGGGGAGTTTCAAATCCGATACCATGCATAAAGTTGAACAACGATTTTTTGAGACCAAAGCTAAATTGTGTGTGGTCAATACCGGTGGTATCTGTAAAATCAACATCGTTATTGGCAAATGTAATCTCTTTATAATTAGGGATAATACCATAGCTTTCTGGATCCATGCCAACGGGGCTGTGCGCTGTCATGGCAAACTGATGCCAAAAGCCCGATTGCACAATGCCTAGTTCAAATAACTGTCTCACCATTTCTAAGCTATCAACTGTTTCCTGCACGGTTTGTGTAGGATAGCCATACATTAAATACGAATGCACTAGGATATTGGCTTCTGTGAAGTTGCGTGTTACCTGTGCAACTTGTGCTACGCTAACACCTTTGTCTATGAGCTCTAGTAAGCGATCAGAAGCAACCTCCAGTCCGCCAGACACAGCAATGCAACCAGAGGCTTTTAAAACGAGACATAAATCTTTCGTGAAATTTTTTTCAAATCGAATATTTGTCCACCAAGTTACGGTTAGTTTCCTTTTAAGAATCTCTAAAGCTAAGGCTTTCATTAGGGCGGGAGGAGCAGCTTCATCTACAAAGTGGAATCCGTTTTCACCTGTTTGCGCTATCAAAGCTTCCATACGATCCACCAATGTTTTTGCAGCGATGGGTTCATAGGTTTTAATATAGTCTAATGAAATATCACAGAAGGTGCATTTACCCCAATAACAGCCATGTGCCATGGTCAACTTATTCCATCTGCCATCACTCCATAAGCTATGCATCGGATTGGCAATTTCAATCACAGAGATATATGAAGAGAGCAGCAAGTCTGTATAATCTGGAGTTCCGAGTTCATGCTGCTTATACGCCTTTTGAGTTGCGTTATTTTTATAGGTTACGTTTCCTTTTTCTATTAAAAATGTTCTTTTAAAATTAGGTTTACGCTCTTCAGAAGAGATGTACTTAAATAAGAGTTCAATAGGCAATTCGCCGTCATCTAAGGTAATAAAATCAAAGAACTCGAAAACTCTCGCATCCTTTAAAGAGCGCAGTTCTGTGTTTGCAAAACCGCCTCCCATTGCTATTTTAATCTCAGGGTGTTCCTCTTTTAGATATTGCGCACATCGAAATGCACTGTATAAATTTCCAGGAAAAGGAACCGAAATACAGACCAATTTGGGCTGTGTTTGATTGATTCGTTTCTCTAAAATAGAAAGTGTAATTACGTCAATAAATGTATTGTCTAATTGAAGGTGCTTGTACAATTCATCAAATGAAT
>JBELGW010000092.1:0-4299 GCA_042091715.1 Polaribacter sp.
TCATAGTGCTGGAATTTTTTAGTTAATTTATCTTTTATTCTGTGAATTCTTACTCTCACGTTACTTTCTGTAAGACCTACAATTTTTGCAATTTCTTTCTGTTTCAAATCTTCTAGTTCCAATGAAATAATGATTCGGTCAATTTCAGGAAGCTCAGAAATACTTTGATATAGAAATTGTACTTTACCTTCAATACTCATGACTTCCTCAGGAGCAATATTTGCTGGTAAGTCAGACTTTGGCATTCTTTTGTCCTTTTCAATTTGGCGCAAACACGTATTCACAGCGATTCGGAATATCCACGTGCTTATGGCAGATTCATTTCTGAATTTTGGAAGTTGTTGCCAAACTTTTATAAAGGTTTCTTGAGCAAGGTCTTTTGCAATATCAGGATCATTCATAAACCCTATACACTGTCTGTAGACCTTTGGCCAGTAGGTTTTATGAATTTCTTCAAATGTCATTTTTTATCCAATTTTTTAAAGCTTTTATGAATTGATCTTGTTGATCTATAAAGACGTTGTGTGAACAATTTTCAAGGTATTTAAAATGCTGTGAAGGAATGATTTTTTTTAGTTGAGAAATTTGTTTTGTTCCATACAAACCATCTTCAATTCCGTACATGCCAAAAAGAGGTATTTCTTTTTTGACAAGAGAAGAGAGGTTTTTTGAGAGATCGATAGAAGTATAGTTTTCATTTTGCCAAAATCCGGTGGGTGCTTCAAAGGTCATTTTTGCTGCACTGTTTCCAAAAGAAGTATCCATTTTTAAATCATTGTATATTGAAATGGCCTCTTTACTTGGTTCTTTTGGCATGTAGAACCCATTTTGCATAGCATGTGTAAAGCAATAAGAACTGAATTCTAAAGAGGTCTTGTCCATTTTTTCGAGCATTTCGATATAGCCTAGGTTGGTACGATCCTGATTGGCTGTATATATCTTTTTTGAACTTTTTAGTATTGTTGAAAATGTTTCTTGCATGGATAGTGGAGCAGCCACTAGTACAATCGACTTTACTTTTGTGGGATTTTTTTCGGCATAAAGTGCTCCCACAATACCTCCAAAACTGTGTCCAATTAAGGTAGCTTTTGTCAATTTAAATTGTTTATAAATGGCGTCCAAATCTTCATTTGTTTCATGAAATGTGAATACCGCATCTTGATCTGTAGATCGACCTTCTCCACGTCTATCGTAGACAATTACATAAAATCCATGTTCGCTCAGTTTTTGAGCAGTGGTTCGTTCAAAGGCCACTGAATTGTAGCCAGGTCCACCATGAAGAAAAATGAGTGGTTCATTTTTGGGATTTCCATATGCTTTTGAATACAAGGTTTGACAATTACCGCCGATTGCGATGAATAAAAATACAAATAGGATTAGTGGTTTTTTCATTTTTTTTATTTTCCTTTGGATACGGAGAATACAGAAATGTTACAAATTATTAGTATTTAATTATTACTTGTGATTTAATGTATGAAATCGAGTATCTCAAAAGTATCCCGTGATTTGAATAAGTAATGCCTTATAAGACTTTAAGACGCTATTGGATTGAACACACTCCTAGAGAAAAGGTGTGCCTTGTTTCGCTTGGTAGAATGTATAGCCGATGCACAATGCATAGATGAGGCTAAAAGCAGTTGCAATTATCAGTTGATTTCTAGTGTTAGTTTTCCATTTTTTTGAAAGTATAAAGCCAGCAATTGGAATTATTTGTAATCCGTGAAGTCCAAAAAAATGTGCAACCCTCAAGTCTCCGCCAATTGTACTCCAATTCACCAATGGAAGTCCAGGCCCTCCATCTTCAATACCGATATTATGAGACATTTGCCCTATCATTTGCCCACCAATCCAACTGCCAAAAAATATGATGACCCAACCCAGAAGTATGGTCCATTGAAGTAATTTGGGTGTATTTAATTTCAATCGGATCGTATCAATAATGAATACTACCATGATGAAAACATTGATTCCTACTAATACACCCATTGCCAAAAAAAGGATACCATCAAATGCACTTGATGTATTGTAATGAGATTGTACACCCCGTGATCCTTGAAATACAATAATCCCTATTTCAATGAGCATTGTCCAAGAAACAATAATATTGATAAGGTTCTTCTTTCGTGTAGAGTAAGGATATAAGGTAATGAGAAATCCAATTGTTAAAATGTAGATCGCTCCAGAAATTGAAAATTTCAATGGTTTTATCCATACGTTTACACCCATTAGGGTTCTGTCATCAACCCAATTACCCACGATAGCTACCATCGCAAAAACAACATGGATTTTAACAATCCAATACAGTATCGGGCTGTTTTTTTGTACTGTGCTCAATACGTGTCTTGCATACATCATGATTGCTTTTGTTTGATTGTTTTAACGATGGTGAATAGCAGAAAACCGATTGGTCCCATCATAAAGGTGAATAAAAGGCATGGAACTAGTATGAATTGGTTGATATTCAATTTTTTATTTTGATCTAGCATCCACATGCCTATTAAAAGATCAAAGACTAGATAATGAACCCACCCAGATAGCACAGCATTCTCCTCTGTAAAAAGGGCCATAACAGATGAAAGGCTGCCAAAATCCATCATTCCGCCTATTTGAATCGCTTTAAAAATATAGATGGCATATATACCTGCTAAGGCTATCGGAACTATTTTAAAATCAATCAGAAAACGGGTTGCTTTCCATTTTGGAGCAATGATCATGAAGATCCACATAAGCATTGCAAGCATGTTTACTAAAGAAAAAACGTTTGTTGCTGTCATATCTTTTAATTTTTTGTTGAATTCGTTTTGAATGGTGTTTCTCTATTTAAACTATTTTTTATTGCTGTTCCATGATGAATGTATTCTGTTGATGGTTGTTCTTATTCGATCCATAGCTTTCCAATTGCGTATGTTTTCGCTGTTCCGCTGATGCGCACCCTATCGTTTTTAGATACACATTGTAATTTTCCAAGACGAGCCGAAACTTGCAGCGCATTGAGTTCTTTTTTTTGAAGTCTTTCAGACCAAAACGGGATTAGTGAGCAGTGTGCTGAACCCGTAACAGGATCTTCTAAAATGGACGCTTGTGGTGTGAAAAATCTTGAAACAAAATCACAGTTATCTCCTTTGGCTGTAACAATGACACCGCCGGGGTCAAGATTTATTTGGTCAAAGACTTGTCTATTAATTTGAATGTTTTTGATGTCTTCTTCTGTATCATATACCAAGAGGTAATCTCGCGATTTTAGCACTTCTTTCGGTTGTATGTTCAATGACTTTTCAATGATCTCTGGAAGTTCGGAGGCAACTGGCATTCGCGAGGGGAAGTCTAAAGTGTATACCTTGTTTTTTATGGATACCTCTACATCACCACTCAATGTTTCAAATACGATGCTATCTTTTTTGTAGTTTATATGTGAACTTAAACAATGCGCTGTAGCGAGTGTAGCATGACCACATAAGTCCATTTCAATTTCGGGGGTGAACCATCGCAAGTGGATTTTATCACCTTTTTCTACAAAGAATGCCGTTTCAGGAACTGCATTTTCTTTTGCAATATTTAATAACACGTGATCAGGCAACCAATGTTCTAAAGGGACAACACAAGCTGGGTTGCCACCAAATATTTTGTCAGTAAAGGCATCTATTTGATAGAATTCAAGTTTCATTTTTCATGGTTGTTTTTGAATATTTTGAGCAGTTTTTTATATGAGAGTCATAGAGGATGCCTATTGAAGAACCAATAAATAGGTTTTACAATGACCTTGCTTTCCTCTGTTTACTGACTTTTCATATAGTTATTAAGAGCACGCATGGTTTTTAATGCCCAACCTTTTTGGATCATGTTTTTTATAAAGCCCGGTATGCTTCCACCTGGATCAACTTGAACCATTACCTCAAAATATGTTTCTTTATTCGTTATTTCATCTAGGGTAAAGACACATGTGGGCAATAGACCTCGCACTCGATCCGATTTCTCAGGGTAATCAGGGTGTTCTACAGATACGACGTTTATTCTTGTTCTGTTCTTTTTTTGATGTAACGACTTCTCTAATGTTTGCTGTAATACATAGTCACGATTGCTCACAGGCCATACCAAGTCATAGGCTTCATAGCTTAGCCATTTCCCTTGGTCGGGTTTGCCTTCAATAAGAGTATTTTCAGCCATGCGCTCTACCCATTCCATGCGTGCCCTGGGTTCACATACGGCTTTTGCAATTTCATCGATGCCATAGGCTAGCTTCGTGGTGCCGCGAAACATGCTAATTTCTCCTGGTACATCCATGCGTTCGGTAATTGCCTG
>JBELGW010000093.1:0-4291 GCA_042091715.1 Polaribacter sp.
TTAGTAAGGGATTTTTTTTGTTTTATACTTTCTTCCCACTGAATAACTGAGGCATTACAGGCTTGCTTTCATTTTTAGATTTATTTTTTTTCACCTTTTTTTTAAAATATATAATTTTCTGGTAGGGTTACTTGTAAGTTGTCTGTTTCTATTCTGTAAACAATCACTTAATTCACTTTTTATGAAAACTTATTTATTTGTTACCACCATCTTAATGGCTGTATTTAGTATAAAGGCTCAAACTGCTCAACTTTCAACTGCAGCTAATGTAACTCAATTGGATGGCAGTATCACTTATTCCATCGGGCAAATTTTCACCCATCCCAATGCTACTGATGATAAGATACTTTCTCTAGGTATTCAACAGGTTTACTTTGATCAAACGCTAGTATTACCAAAGAATATATCTCAACCTATAATATCAGTTTCCCCTAACCCTACAAAAGACATTGTAAAAGTATCTTTTTCTCAATTTGATAGCGGCACTTTTTCTTATGCTATATACTCGCTGCAAGGAACTTTGATTTCTAACGCACTCATAAGCTCATTAGTTACCCATATTGATATTAAGGATATTGTTTCGGGTTCTTATGTCCTACATATCAAACAAAACAATACCCCCATTCACGCATTTTTAATTCAAAAAAAATAATATAAATGAAACAATTATTTAGTATTCAATTATTCTTACTAATAGGATGTATAGCAATTGCACAAAGTCCTCAACAATTTAGTTACCAAGCACTTCTTAGAAATTCTAGTAATCTAGTACTTGCAGATCAATCTGTTAGTACTCGTATCTCTATATTGCAAGGTCATATATCAGGTATTCAAGTTTATACTGAAATTCATCAAAGCAACACCAATGGCAATGGCTTATTGACCCTGTTCATTGGAGGAGGAGAAACTACTATGGATTTCAATACTATCGAATGGGATCAAGGTCCTTATTTTATCAAAACTGAAACAGATATAACAGGTGGTGACGACTTTTCGATTGTCATGACGAGCCAGTTTTTGAGTGTTCCATATGCACTACATGCAAGCACAGCTGTTACGGCATCTAATGGATTGCAAAGTGGAACCAGTGCTGGCACGATGTTATTTTGGAATGGTTTTGAATGGGAAGAACTGGCAGCAGCAACACAAGATGGAGCAAATTTACAGTTTATCGATGGAGCCCCTGTTTGGGTAATTGGTCAAAGTGGACCTGTAGAAATTGGAGACTTAAGACATGGAGGGATCGTTTTTTGGATCGATCCTGATGACTCTAATAGTGGTCTAGTTTGTGCTTTGGAAGATGCTGCTGATTTATTAAATATAGACGAAGCCAAGACTTATGCGGCAGATTATGTAAATCCTTCAACAGGTTCTGGTTCGTTCAACGATTGGCGTCTACCTTCCATAGATGAATTGACTAATATGTACACAAACCTTCATCAAAATAGTTTAGGAGAATTTAATGAAGCTCAGAATATACCCTATTGGTCCTCTAAACAAGGAAGTGGAAATAGTTATTGGTATGTTAGATTTGAGATTTATTCTGTACTTTATAAGAGTAAAAATAATAATTACCGTGTACGTGTTGTTAGGGAATTTTAATTTAGATAGTTATGTAGTTTCTGTGTGAATTTTAGACTACCGTATTAAACCTCCATCATTTAGAATGGAGGTTTATCTGTTTTTTAAAGATGTTTTCTTATGAAAGCTTCTAGACCTATACTTGCTTTTTTTGCGATGACCTCAATAGTAGGTTCCAAAACTTGGCTAGGCTTAGGGTCTATATAAATCTTCAATGTTCCTTGTTTTGCTTCCAAATGTAGACCTGCTGCAGGATATACTTGTAGTGAAGTACCAACAATCACGAGTATGTCCGCGTCATTTACAATATGCATCGCATTCTCAATTTCGGGTACACTTTCTCCAAACCATACAATATGAGGTCTCAGTTGGTGTCCTTCCTTATTTCTACTGTAAGTGTCTAAATCCTGCTCCCAATCGTATACTAATTTTGGGTTTTCCATACTCCTTACTTTACGAAGTTCTCCGTGTAGGTGTAAAACATTTGTACTACCTGCTCTTTCATGTAAATCGTCTACGTTTTGGGTTACAATCGTGACTTTGTATTTATTTTCTAATTGGGCTATAAGTTCATGCCCTTTATTGGGGTTTACATCTTTTAATTGTGCTCGTCTTTTGTTATAGAAATCATAAACCAATACTGGGTTTCTTTCAAATCCTTCAGGACTTGCAACATCTTCTACGCTGTGATTTTCCCAAAGTCCGTTGGTATCTCTAAACGTTTTGATACCACTTTCTTGACTCATGCCTGCACCGGTTAAAAATACTATGTGTTTTTTCATAATTTATTAAGAGTTTATTCTTTGATAAAATACGTTTTAGTTTTAATAATAACAACAGAAGCGTGGGACTCTTAATTAAAAAACCTAGCTTATTGCTAGGTTTTACATTTATTCTTTGGGAGCTCTGTCCTTGTATTTAAAACGTTTGTGTGTCCAAAAATAATATTCAGGAGTTTCGTAAATCTGTTGTTCAGCTTTTTTGAGAAACTGCTCCGTAATGTCGTAATCGTCATGATTCCTTGGTGTATCTGTCATGATTTCATAGCTTATTTCGTAATAGCTACGTTTAACTTTCTTTACAGACATATAGACCACTGCAAAGTCATGTTTTTTAGCTAACATTTCAGCCCCAGTATGAAGGGGTACTTTAACGTTTAAAAATTCTCCCCAATGGTGTGTCTTAGAGATATGTGGTGATTGGTCACTCAACAACCCGTAGATGCATTTTTTATCTTCTTTTTTGTAGTCGAGTAATTTTTTTATGGTTTTAGAAGTCTGCACAAACTCAGCTCCAAAACGACTTCTATTTGTTTTAATTAATTTATCAAAATAAGGGTTGGTGAGTCTTGTGTAGGCACCCACACAATGCATATTGGTATAATTTGCTAAGTTTACAATCCATTCCCAATTGGCATAATGCGCTCCAATTAATACGACACTTTTATCCAAGGCTTCAATTTCTCTAAATATCTCTTTGTTGACATATTTGTAGCGTTTTTCTATTTCTTTTCTAGAAATAGAAAAGGTTTTGATCATCTCTATAAATATATCTACAAAATGTTTGAAAAAGTCTCGACGAATACGGTGTAGTTCTTTGATATCCTTCTCAGGAAAAGCTAGTATTAAGTTGTTCAAAACAACTTTTTTACGATATCCTACTAGATGGTATATGATTACAAAGAAAAAGTCCGAAATACGGTGCAATACAAAAAAAGGCAATCTAGAAAACACCCATAAAAAAGGATAGATAGTATAAAATATAATACGTTGCATAAAATTAAATTCAATTTCCAACAAAGATACAAAGCCTATTGCATCCCTGCTATTCCTTTATTAATTTTATAATACTAAAATATATCCTAGTATATTTACACTAAAATTTGTCGTATGAATATTGACGCTCATCCTATCGTATTGTTACTTGTTGTTATAACAGTTGTCTTTTCTTACAAAGGCATCCAAGATGCACCTTTATTTGAGAGGTATAAGTTTAACATTGCTGCTATATTAAGGGGCGAAAGAATTCGAATGCTAACTTCTGGTTTTTTACATGCGGATTATATGCATTTGGGTTTTAATATGTATGCTCTTTTTCTATTTTCAGATACTGTTTTATACCAACAGGGGCCCCTTGTTTTTTTATTTATTTATTTTAGTAGCATGTTAGCGGGAAGTTTTTTTACGTTGTACTACCACAAAACGGAGCCATATTATAGTGCAGTAGGAGCATCTGGAGCAGTATCTGGTATAGTTTTCAGTGCTATTTTAATGTTTCCAGATATGACACTTATTATGTTTCCCATACCGATTCCTCTACCTGGATATATATTTGGGGTTGGTTATTTGCTCTATTCTATTTACGGTATGAAAAAAGGTGGAGGAAATATAGGGCATGCAGCACATTTAGGTGGTGCTATAGGTGGTTTTGTAGTTACGCTTTTGTTCGCTCCAGAATTGATAGTTCAAAATACGTTGACGGTTTTTTTACTTGCCATTCCTATTCTACTATTAGTTTTATTGCAGATAAAGAACAAGCAATAATATATGTTGTTTCTAGGTTTTGGATGTTTCGGATGAGTCCAAAAAAAAACTCTATCCTAAGATAGAGTTTTGAGCGAAAGACCAGGTTCGAACTGGCGACATTCAGCTTGGAAGGCTGACGCTCTACCAACTGAGCTACTTTCGCGGTATTGCGAGGCAAATATACA
>JBELGW010000094.1:0-4242 GCA_042091715.1 Polaribacter sp.
GCCTATGGGTTATTAGTACTACTTGGCTATGACATTACTGCCTTTACACCTATAACCTATCAACGTGGTAGTCTCCCACGACCCTGTATTTCCATTAGTTTTCAACCGATAGCTTGAGATCTTATGTGCACTTGGTGCATCCTTTTGATTATAAAATCAATTGTAGCTGTAAGTAATGGCGCTGTTTCTTGGCCAAAGACTAAGAATTGAAACAAAACATAGCATACAAACAATACTTTTAGATACTTTTTCCTTTTGGAACATGCCCTTTTTATTTATTAAATTAATTTAAAAATTAATAAGGGAGGGGGAACAGTGAAAATATACGATTTGAGATGAATGCTTATTCAATCACAATTTTATGCCTACTATTTAATTGATTTCCTATTATCTTGACAATATAGACTCCTGCTTTTAAGCCACTTACTTTTATTAGTGTTTTTGTGGTTCCTGCACTGATCGCGATACTTTTGGACACTACCGTTTTTCCCGAAATGTCGGTGATGCTATAGGTAATTGTCTCCGCCTTTTCGAGGTGGGTTTCTAAGGTGAGTGCTTTGTTTTTAGCGGTGGGATTGGGGTACAATACAACAGGTTCTACTCCCTTTTCAAGACCGGTTTTTGTATTCGATTTGTGCTGGCCACCTGCAATAACATCTGGAACTGCGCTCATGATGAGCTGGTTGATTTCTGTCAAACTGAGGGCTTTGTCATACATATAGTAATCATCTATATAACCCTTAAATGGATCTGTATTTAATAGTAATGATAACCCTCCTATTGATGTCATAGCGTCCTTAGAAAAAAACATTTCTCCTTCTTCAAAAACTTCATCAGATAATAATTGTCCAACTTGTGTTCCATTTATATACATTTTAAGGAAAGGGTCAGGGTAATCAGCTATAAATTCATTTCTTTCCATATCAAGTACAAGTGCAATATGGTAAAAAGTCTGATTATTTAAAAAACACTCACTCTGTATAGTACCTAATACTTCATTAGTAGTTCTCATTGTAGCTACTAGCTTTTCATCAATTAGTCCCAACATTATTCCTTTTGTATCTTTTAGATGCTCTAAGATCGTTTGGTTTAAACTTACATCATCAATACGGATCCAAAATGCAATGGTAGCGCGTCTGAAATCCGAAACGGAGGGCAAACCTTCTATGTTAATATTAATCTTTTCATCCACAATCTTACCACAATTATGTTTTTGTTTGGCATAAATTTGATTGTAATTGATAGTACCTTGAGAACTAGTTACAGTCACATTGTTACCAGAAGTATCCTCTAAATTATTTTCAAATTCCAAATGAACGAGTGGATTTTCTGGTGCTTCTCCCTTAAATTCGGCGACAAAAGCCTCACCACTAGGCGGATTTACATATACTGAAAGTTCCTTTCCATTCATGGTCATGGGATCAAAAAGTACAGTTTTCCCTGAACTAAAACCATTCAAAAACAAAGCTAATTTTGGATTATAATTTGGAGGGAATGCAGCTTTAAAGACATTGGATTTATGATTTAAGAAATTTTTATATTTAAGAAGACCTAAGTTTTCACCGAAAAAAAATGTTTTTCTACTATCCCTAAGTATCATTTTAGCCCAATATCCATAGCTCAAAATCGCATTGGGTTTAATTCTGTACTTTTTATCCAAAAGACCATAGGCTCCATTGTCCTTATCATAATAATAAACATTTTTTTCAGAGGGAAAACGATATTGGTTGTATTCTGTTAGACTACAACCCTTGAAAAATGTATTCATACTTTCAGTATTTTCAATATCATCAGAAAAACTGAAATGGTGGTCCTCATATGACCTTACAAAAACTTTAGGAGTTGGAGTATTTAGGTCTCGATATCCAGGCAAGGATTCTGGCTTATCGTCCCCATCGACTTTCCAATAGTATTTGTAATCAAAATCTAAATCTACTAATGGATAGTCAACATTTGCCTTTGCTTTGAATACACTAAAAACATTTTCTACTTTAGCTACTTTTATATTATCACTTAGAGTAACTGTAGGATACTTTTCCTCCAATTGAGTTCTTTGTAAATCAGTCAAAGCACGTAAGGTGATATTTCCTTTGGTCGATTCGTTTGTGTCTTGGAATGGGTCTTGAATAACCTTTACTGAAAATGGGTCCATCTTTATTAAATTTCCTCTATTATTAAAAGGATCAGTTTCATACCAAAGAGATATAACAAATAGACCTGGATTTTCCCAAGTATGATCAATTATATGACCAACACCTAGAGGATCCTCATAAGTTCTAATATCTTTAATATTATAAGTTTCAATATCCCATGAAATTCTTTCCATCAAATCCTGAGTATTCATTCTTTTGGCTAGGGTACGCTCGGAAAGTTCCCAATCTGTATCATAATGAAAAAAAGTATGAGGCGCCCCATCCATAGCTACAAAAGTGGTTCTATCTCCCTGTGAAAAAGTATAATGTTTATAATATTCGCTATCTAATCCTTCAATTTCTGCCTCCTTTACCAAATCTGTCAAATAAGTATTGCTAGCTTCTCCTTTTCCCTCCATCAAATCAAGACCTGCTAGTATTCCAGTAGATGTTGCAAAGGAAGCCCTACTTCCCGGAACCGACACATGTCGTAATTTAATCGGCAAAAGTTCTTTTCCTGCAATGATTACTTTGGCCGCATTTGGAGTATTGGAAGTCTTATAATATACCGTAACCTCACTGTAACCCGCTCCTCCTATATTAAATTTCTCTGTCCAACGACCGTTTTCATAATCATAATTAGTCTGGTTAAAGGGGCGCTTTGCATATCTTAAGAGTCCTAATTCATTTTCATAACTGTATACCATGACCAAACGATTCTTTACATCATCATTTATTCCTTCCAAGCCTGTAAATGTGTAGGAAACTTCAGTACCTCCTTGAGCAGGCCATTGCTCTCCTTCTAAACTGCCGTAAAAACCTTTGTCGTCAAAAGGACTAGTAATGTTTAGTTTTATAGGGATCTCATGTGTATCATTAAATGAATTCTTATACCTAAATGTAATTTTTCCAGGTGCTTTTACATTTTCGTAAGCCCCACCTCCAGTAGCATCATACCGTACACATGGTTTGCCATTACAAGCTTTACTTGCTACTCCATAAGCTTTATAGGTGTGTTTATCTTGAATTTCATAGCCCTGATAATCAACTACAGATTCTCCACTTTCACTAATATATCTTAAGTTATTATTTCTATTTAAAGATTCAAATACGTAAAGAGATACAAATAAATCAATGGTAGACCATTCTTCTCCTTTATTATATCTTTGTTCTAATAGGTGATTCAGCGCAACAAGATCCGAATGAAAAGATTCTTGCACTTCGGGATGTGTCCCTTTCCAATAATCATATTTTACCCCCCACGGAAAGTCGCTAGCGGCTGAACCCTTTAATAAAAAATCATAGACACTTCCTAAAAAATTATATTGAACTTTATAATCTGGACCGGTTTGTATAGCTTTGTGAAACATATGGGAAGCTAAATCAAACAATACTTTTCTATTAAAGCCTTCCCGTTTGTTATTTCGCATCTTCAATAGCTCCTTTGGTGCGGTATCAACATTTGGTGGAAGAAATTTATTTACATAGGAAAAATTAAATTCAGTCTTCTGTTTATCAGCATCGTTATAAGTAACTGCGTCTATCATCGCTTTACTTTTAGCCAAGTCAAAAGAAACATTGGTATTGTCTGAAAAATCTGATACATTGACATCCATACGACGTTGTGCAATCCAAAAAAATTCATGCAAGCCTCCTTCTGAAAGTATAGATGGTTCAAATGGTGTAAATTTCCGAGTGCGCCCCGGTTCACGATTTCTTGTAATGATACCGTTGCCATTAAAATCAAAACCTATAAAGGGTTTTCGAAATGGCGGGAGTATTTCTTCTTCTACAATGTCACCTTTCTTAGTAATAAGCCTTATATTTTTAGTACAATAATACTTAGACTCTCCCGAGCTACGTGCAATCCATACTTCAGGTAAATCTTGTATTTCATGTCGTAAGTGTTTGCTGCGAAATACGACAGAATCTCCAAGCAACAGGTTCAATTGCGGATTTGCAGGTTGACCAGGCTGAGGATTTAGACGAAAATCGTTTGCGAGTCCTACTTGTATGCCATTCCTATACACAAACACTTGTAAATCAGGGAAATTGGGATCAAAGGTATTTCCATTTATTATTCTTGGCAGACCAAGTCCATTTAGTGATA
>JBELGW010000095.1:0-4154 GCA_042091715.1 Polaribacter sp.
TTTTCATGTATTCTTAATTTAATAGGTAATATAAATCCATCCTTTTTTCACACTTGAAGATGGGTAATAATTGAATATTGGGGCACCTGTATTTAAAATAAACGTGTAAGAACCAATTGGTAATTTAGACCCAGTTCCATTTTTGTCAAGGCCGTTAAAATTATTTTCAAAAGGTGCTGCATAGAACACTTCCTTGCCTGATTTATTAAAAATCCTCAAAGAGTTCTCTGGGTAAATCTTATACAGGTCTTTGATCGTCCAGGTATCGTTAAAACCGTCTCCATTCGGAGTAAAAGCTTTCGGTATATGCATCGTATAATTTACTGAAAGTTCACACACATCACCTTCACCATCTTCATCAGAATCAATCTGTAAAGGATTCTTTTTAAACGGGCAATTGTCTAATTCATCCACAATTCCATCGTTGTCGTCATCCGGATCTATGACATTCCCAATACCGTCATTATCAGTATCTTTCTGATCAGGATTTGCGTCAAAAGGTGCATTGTCATTTATATCTAGAACACCGTCATTGTCATCATCATCATCACAAGGATCTCCTTCACCATCATTATCATTGTCATTCTGATCTTGAGAATTGTACAAAGGACAATTATCCTCTACGTCTAAATAGCCATCATTATCATCATCATCATCACAGGCATCTCCTATATTATCGTTATCAGTATCCAACTGATCTGTATTGGCATCATCAGGACAGTTATCATCTACATCTAAGATAGTATCTAAATCTTTATCTCTAATTACAAAAAGCTGAAAGTTCAATGTTTTAGTTTCATTTGTCGAATCATCTAGCAACTTTAAACGTTGTGCTCCTGTTGGGGCATCTTCTACGACTGAAAAGACAGCTTGTAACTTTAAATTGTATACTCCTAACGGAACATCTTCTGCTACTGTAAAGAGTATATCTACAGTCCCTTTGCCTGCAATTGTTTGCGTACTGTTTTGTTCAAAATTTGCTGTTATGCCTTTAGGTAAATTTTCTATACTGAACGTAACATCAGAATTAAAACCAGAAATAGGCTCGTAGTCGATAGAAAAAGGACTTGATGAATTTGGAGCTATCTGTTTGATCTCTGATGCAACTGATAGATACAAGGTAGGTTCTTCTGAATCAAAAACACCACTAAACAAACCTCTTCCATAAGTGGCAGCCATGATGGCATGCTTGTCTTTTCTGTACTGTAAATCCATTACTTTAACATCACGCATACCGTTGTAGGTTTGTTCCCAATTTGGAGCATCTGCACTGAAATTTTTAGTTTTCCAAACCCCCAATTCTGTCCCTATAATAACTTCATCGATAAAAATTGGATTTTGCAAAATAGATTTTACAGGAATGTCAGGAAAATCACCTTCTTTAGATTCCCATGTAGCCCCTCCATCCTTTGTAAACCATATACTTTTCACACCGTAGTTGTGAAATGTAACAAATATTTGATCAGAATTTTTTCCATACTCAATATCTGAAATACTTCCCAAAAACTGATTTCCTGTAATGTCTGTCCACTTATCGTTTGCATTTGCATCGGTTACTTTGTATAATTTACCTGTTTCAGTTCCCACTATTAATGTAGTACTATTAGTTTGATATGGTGATACCTTTAAGGCAGTTGGTGCAGATCTCAGAAGAGAATTACTTAAGTTTTGCTTAGTAGCAGCACCGTTTTCAGGAATATTATTTAAGTTTGAAAGTCGGTACAAACGATAAGAATTAGTAGATCTTTTGGTACCATTCACATATAAAACATCTAAATTAGAGTCTAATTCTGATTGATTTATAAAATCTCCATCACCATTGTCACGAATTACGATTCTCCATTGTTCTAATTCAAAATTATACAGATAGGTAGCCTCATTGAATATATAACTTACAATTAAATAAGATTCACCGATTTGATCGACAAAACAATAGCCCCCATCTCCACCTGAAATATCTTGGGATTCTGAGGCGCTGAATGGATTTGGCTCAGAAAAGAACTGAGTTCCATTGTCCTGTGCTCCTGCAAGGAAGTATTCGTCTTCGGAAGTTGGTCCAATTGCCGTTTTATAAAATTGTGTAATATTTAGATTTGTATTACGCATCTCAAACACTTTATTAGAGCGGTTGGCTGCAGATAATGAATTACAATAATATACCCCTCCATCATTTCCAAAAACAGCTTGATTATTGTTTTCTGGGCGAAAAGTCATAGCGTGTTGGTCTGCATGAACCTCTCCAAAATTTCCTTCAATAGAAGGATTCCATTTTGATATCTGGGTCCAGGAATTCCCACTGTTTGAAGATCGAAATAAGTCGATACCTCCAACGTAAAGAATAGCATCGTTAGTTGGGTCTACTTCTATCATCAAATCATAAAAAGCTTGACCTCTCGTAAAATCTTCTGCAGGTATACCTGAATCTGAATCAACTGGTTTTGATAATTCTTCCAAAGAATCAAACCCATCAGTAGTTTTATAAATATGTGGTACATTATCGGTTCCTTCAGTAAGTGCGTATAATGAGTTTGCATTTATCTTAGATACCGCCAACTGTACTCGATCCGAATTTGGCAATGTTGATTTTTTTCTCCAAGTTGTTCCATTTGTTGAACTAAACACGAAACCAGAACCATTGCCGTCAATTGGAGAACCAATCATTCCAAGCCATAGGGTGTTGTCTGCAGAAATCTCTAAATCATT
The DNA here is from genome assembly GCA_042091715.1 of Polaribacter sp. Classification (GTDB taxonomy): domain Bacteria; phylum Bacteroidota; class Bacteroidia; order Flavobacteriales; family Flavobacteriaceae; genus Polaribacter. The sequence goes on from JBELGW010000095.1 coordinate 2,704, forward strand.
GGGCGTGTAATAAAAAATATCATCTCCAAAATCAAAACTCATATTGCTATGTTCGATACGTGCCCATGAAGTTCCATCATCACTACTTTTATACAAGCCTGCGGATTGCAATCCCAACCAGTTGTTTGGGCTACTAGCAGTACTGTAAATAAAACCTCCTACTGCAACAAAAACATCTGTACTTGTTCCATTGTCCCATGCGATAATGTCATTGATAAAATAAACCCCTGATAGAAGTTCTGAATTTCCAGTCAAGTCACCAACTCCCATTGCTTGAAGAGATACATTGACCCAATTTTGACCACCATCTGTAGTTTTATAAACTCCATTTCCAACTACATCTCCTGCAGTGTACTGTTCTCCTGTACCTAAATACCATACATTAGAGTCTCTTGGATCTACCGTAATACTAGAAACATTCATGTTTCCAGGAACTCCAGAAACTTGATACCAAGAACTAGATTCATCTGTAATATCATTGTTATACCACAAACCTCCACTGACACCTCCAGCATAAACTTTTTTATGGGAATCATCATTTGGGTCAAACAAAATCACACGTGTTCTACCTCCAATATTATTGGGACCTCTTTCGATCCATGGATTCGTCTCACTATCACCAGGCGATCTGTTGGCTTTTCTTTTCGCATTCAATTCATTTTGAAGCAAAAGGGCTTTTCGAGGTTCAGGTCTTCCTGTTTCAGGGTTCATAGTAAGCTCCCACAATCTCTCAAAATATTTGTTAGGTGGCAGTCCTTTTGCTTTTCTTTCCTTTTTAGACAAATGGTCTGTCTTTACAAATGGACTATTGACTAGATGCCTTTTGTGTTTATCCCTTAAAGATTCTATGCTAGAATCATTTAAAACAAAAAAGTCAAAAATAGATACAACTATTATTATAGCTGTAATAACCGATAATTTTACACGCATATTATTATTTAGTAATAAATTATATTTTAGGAGGGGTAAAGATTAAATCATCCCTCCTGATATTTTTTTGTGAAGTAGTATTGCATATCCATCAGACATTCCAGCTACATAACTACACATCATCATGATGCGATCTATTAGTTTTTCAGGTAATTGTCTAGCATCCTCAGGTAGTAAATTTACGATTAGTTTATCATAATTGGAAGCATTCCCGTCATAAGTATTGTTACATGCAGTAATAAAAACGTCTAACAAATCCTTAATCACCTTATATCCAGCCACTTCTTTCTCAACAACTTCTGTACTTTTATATATTTTAGCTCTACTAATTCTTAGGATATCATTCAATTGTGCTTCGTACTTACATTTATCTAACAATGAAATATTGTATTCTCCTTTCAAAATAGCTTCTTCATTCTTCAAAAAAACGTTTGAGGCTTCTTCTATAAGTGTTCCTATTGTAAGCGCTCTCAAGTAGCTAATACGTTGTTTTTTAAATTGTAAAGCATGGTATTTTTTAG
>JBELGW010000096.1:0-4048 GCA_042091715.1 Polaribacter sp.
AAAGAATACATGGTACTCATTTTATCAAAGAAATTGTAAAAAGTTCACTACATTGAGCTCATAGAAACTTTGTCAAACATTTTAAAAAAAAATAGTAGTCTTGGATTCATTGACTCAGATTGTATTAGGAGCAGCAGTTGGTGAGGCTGTTTTAGGTAAGAAAATTGGCAACAAAGCGTTGCTTTACGGAGCTATTGGCGGTACTATTCCTGATCTTGATGTATTCTTAGGAGTATTTACAGATACCATTACGGCCATAGAAGTACATCGAGGTTTCAGCCATTCTGTCTTATTTGCAATCATTGTAGCCCCTTTATTGGGATGGTTGGTCAATGCACTAGAACGAAAGCAACATCTTGGCTGGCAACCGTGGTCCAAACTATTTTTTTGGAGTTTGTTTACACACCCATTGTTGGATGCTTTCACTACCTGGGGCACACAGTTGTTTTGGCCCTTTCAAATAAAAATAGCTTTCAATACTATTTTCGTTATTGATCCTATGTATACCTTGCCTTTACTGCTTTGTTGCATCGGCATACTGTTTTGTAAACGTGAGTCAAAACTCAGAAGACGTTTCAATAGATTCGGTCTGATTCTATCAACATGTTATCTCGTTTGCACACTCATCTTAAAATCAATAGCACATAATAAAATTGAAAATGCCTTAAAAAATCAAGGGATCCCCTATACCGCAATTAGTACACGTCCTGCACCTTTGAATACGATTCTGTGGAATGCCAATATCGACACAAAAGAGGCCTATCTTATGACAGATTATTCATTTTTCGATACACAAGCCATCAGATTTACAACCTATCCGAAAAATCGTGAAAAATCAGAGGTGATCTTAAACGATACAAATGTGCAGCGACTGATCGCTATTTCTGAAGGCTGGTATATTCTAGAGGAAAAAGAAGGCGAATGGTATTTTAACGATCTTCGCTTTGGGCTAATTCCAAGAAAAGATGGTAGTTCCTTTTTTACTTTTTCATATCGTTTAACAGAAAAGGAAGGAAAAATTGTAGCCACTGAAGTCCCTAAAACGAGTCGTGATGCACAATTTTTGATGCGAACACTCTGGAGTCGAATGAAAGGGAATTGATTGCTGTTCCTTTTGACACTTCAATTTGAAGCGAAGCTCACAATGATACATTGTTCAATGAATGCAATTTCTTTCATATCGAACGAAATGTTACATGCCATTTTAAATCTGAATTGAATTCCAATAATGAAACACAAAATAAATATTTTGTTCTATGCTATTAGTTAAGTAAGGCTTCAAGTAAGCAATCCTAGAAATCTAGAATTTGTTTGAAATAGATAAAAACAGGCAGTTTCACAATAGGAAGAATCAACAATTATTAAATTTTAATCTAAATTGCTGTAACAATATCTTACCTATTACGTCTACTTATGTTGGAATCTAATCATAACTTAAAACACAAAATTAAAATGAAAACTACAATTGCAAAAGTTGGAAGTGCATTATTTCTTTTTTTTGGTTTGGCAAATCAAGTAAACGGACAAGAAATTGTGGGTGCATGGAAAGGTAAAGTATCCGTACAAAGTATGGAAATCCCATTGATATTTAACATCAAATCATCAGAAGAAGGAGAGTACACATCAACTATGGATAGTCCATCACAGGGCGCCACAGACATTCCTATGGATACAACTACGTTTTCTGATAACACATTAACTATTCAATTTAAACAAGCTGGATTGAAATTTGTGGGAACACTAGAAGGTGCTGCACTAACCGGAACACTTTATCAAAATGGAATGGAATTACCTATGACACTGAATAAAACGATTAAAACGAAACCTGGTAATACAGATTTACCATCTACAGACGAGGAGTTAGAAAAATTAGCTAATTACAGTCCGTCAAATTACACATATTCGGTAGAAGATTATTTTGCAAAACCAAAAGCAGGTTCTTTTAGTTTTTCTCCAAATGGTAAATATTTATCGTATAAAGAAAAAGATCAAAATAAGAAAAACCATGTATATGTAAAAAATCTTGAAACTGATGAAGTCGTGAGAGTTATCGAAGAAAAGGATGAGTTGATAAGAGGTTTTGGTTGGGCTAATGACAATAGATTGATCTATGTAATGGACAAAGGAGGTAATGAAGATTATCATTTATTTGCCGTTGACGTTGATGGTCAAAACCAGAAAGAATTAACACCTTTTGAAGGTGTAAAAGTGAGCATCCTAAATAACTTAAAAGAAGATAAGGATCATTTAATTATCTCAATGAACAAAAATAATCCTCAAATTTTTGAGCCTTATAAAATAAATATTGTTTCTGGTGAATTAAAGCAATTGTATAAAAATGAAGATGCTGCCAATCCAATTGATGGATATGTCTTTGATAAAGAAGGAAATTTAAGAGGTTTTTCTAAATTAAGAGACGGGGTAAATATAGATTTCTATTACACTATAGATGGTGAGAATTATACCATTTTAAAAGAATTAAGTTGGAAAGATTCTTTTGCAATTTCGTCATTCAATTACGCCACAGATTATGAGCATGATGCTTACGTAACCTCTAATTTAGATAGTGATAAAACAAGAATTTATTTATACGATTTAAAAGAAAATAAGATCTTAAAAACATTATTTTCCAATGAAAATTATGATGTTTCAGGGATGTCTTTATCTAGAAATAGAGGGTATGAGTTAGATTATTTCGCTTACGAAGGTGAAAAAATGAACATTGTACCAATGAGTAAGTATTATAAAAAATTACACAAAAGAATTAGTAAAAAATTCCCAGCGTATAACTATTCAATTGCAGATAAAACGGATGATGAAAGTAAATATTTAATCTTTTTACAAAGCGATAAATTATATGGTGTTTACTATTCGTACGATGCTAAAAGAAACGAGTTTAAATTATTGTATAATTTAATGCCAAATCTTCTTGAAAAGGATATGGCAGAAATGCGCCCTATTACTTTTAAAAGTAGAGATGGTATTACATTGCATGGCTATATAACGTTGCCAAAAGAGGCTTTAAACGGGAGTAAAGTACCTGTAATAGTAAATCCACATGGAGGTCCACAAGGTATCAGAGATTCTTGGGGTTTTAATCCAGAAGCGCAACTTTTTGCAAGTCGTGGGTATGCTACTTTACAAGTAAACTTTAGAATTTCTGGAGGTTATGGAAGAGAATTTTTAGAATCTGGATTCAAGCAAATAGGTAGAAAAGCGATGGATGATGTAGAAGATGGCTTAAAATATGTTGTAGACCAAGGTTGGGTAGATAAAGACAATGCTGCAATTTATGGAGCAAGCCACGGAGGTTATGCTGTACTTAGAGGCTTAACTAAAACTCCAGATTTATATGCATGTGGTGTAGATTATGTTGGTGTATCTAACTTATTTACATTTATGGATAGTATGCCAGCATATTGGAAACCATATTTAAAAATTATCAAAGAAATTTGGTATGATTTAGATGTTCCTGAAGAAAAAGCGATTATGGAAAAGGTTTCTCCGGTATATCATACAGATAAAATTACAAAACCACTCTTTGTAGTTCAAGGAGCGAATGACCCAAGAGTAAATATTGATGAGTCAGACCAAATTGTAAAATCTCTGAGAGCGAAAGGCGTAGATGTTCCTTACATGGTTAAATACGATGAAGGACACGGATTTGGAAAAGAAGAAAATTCCATTGCACTTTACAAAGCAATGATGGGTTTTTACGCAAAACATTTAAAGAAAAATAATACAATTCCAGTGAAAGAGTAATTTCAACACGGAAAATTTTATTTTAAAACCTCTTAAAATCTTTTAAGAGGTTTTTTTGTGTTTAAGTTATATTTTACGCTGACAGAATGATCATTTAAACATGTTTTCTCTTCTTAAAATTGGTAATTCGCCCAAATTTAAAAAACGAAATATTATGTTTAAAAAATACAAAATACTAAAATGGGTATCACTATTATTTCTTAGTGTAATTGTTATTATTATTGCTTTTGGCTTTTGGTTTTTCAGTTTAATTCCAACCCGAGACGCATCCATAAAATTAACTTCG
>JBELGW010000097.1:0-3889 GCA_042091715.1 Polaribacter sp.
TAAGAAACCGATTGATTTTGGTTTGCAACTTGCAAAAATATGGGCAAAAGAGTCAATAGACAGACGAAACGTTAAAACCCTCATGCAAGTGTTTCGTAACAGTACTAATCAGTTGGGGTGATAATATTTAAACTGTAAATTTAAAATTCATTTTATTCAATCGAGTAATACTATATGTTTCAATTTTGATGAAATGTAATATGAATACAAAGAGACGTTCGCGTAATTTTTTTATTTTGACTTGATTACTATTTTTCATTGAAGTTAGATTTTTTGATCTTATTTGAAAAAGATCTAGAAGTCATAATAGATAATATTAATCTGAGGTATATAGATTTGCGTCAAATTTATTATCTGAAGTCCTAATTAGTCATTAAGATTGTTTTAACTTTTCTATTTAAAAAAGCAAAAAATAAGTATAAATATCTTAGATTCAACTCACGTGTAAAATATTTTTTTTTTCAACAAAAACTCAATTAAACTCATGTTTTATTGAGTCAATTAGCTTTTTGTGTCTTTTCATTTATCAACTCAAAGAATACGTTCATCATTTAGATGAAAATAAAACTTAAAAAAGATGTAAATTGCGCCCGATTTTCTTAAGGGTAAAGATTATTATTTCAAAATTGAAACTTATTATCCAAATTACATATTACAAAGCTGAGGCTATAATTCCTCTTAAGGCATTAACTTAATTAAAAAAATGAAGAATAAATTATTATTAACAATATCATTATTATTGTGTTTCAACATATACTCACAAACTATTAATGTATTGTCCCCAAACGGTTCTGAAAGGTTTGATTCATGTATAGATAAAAATATAACGTGGACTTCTTCAAACACCTCAGGATACTACAATATTTATTACTCAATTAATGGAGGTGTGGACTGGGTGTCAATTGCATCGTCCTATAATACTATCCAGAACACTTTTGAGTGGAGTATCCCCAACATAACTTCCGTGAATTGCTTAGTGAAGGTCACTGACGCATTGAATGAAAATGTCAATGGTGTGAGTGATAATTTTTTCATTATAGATGGATCGTTAATTTTATTGTATCCATTAGGAAATGAAAATTTTATTGCAGGAAATAACATCAATCTAATTTATTCATACAATGGTAATGAAGTAAAAAATATTCAAATTGAATATTCTATTGATGGAGGTCAAACTTGGATAGTGGAAGCAGGTAATGTTCCTGCAACAGGAAAGTATTCATGGAAAGTTCCGAATTTTCCAAACATAAATTTAACAAAAATACGACTAACAGATTCTCAGGATCCTAATTGTAAGGTATTTGAAAATGAAATTAATTTTTCCATTACTTCTGATGTAGTTATTTTATATCCTAATGGTGGAGAAACACTAAAATCAAAAGTAGGTAGTCAAGGAAACACTGTTATTATGAATAATGGACCAGAAAACTTAAATTCAGGTAGTTTTTATGATGACGGTGGTTTACATAATAAATATTCTTCAAAGAGTTATCAAAAAACTTTCACACCAGATGTTCCTTCAAATAAAATTAGAATTACATTTCAAAGTTATAATTTAGAACAAGGTGATAAACTATATATTTACGATGAAGCTAATGCCAATGGTACACCTATAGGTTCTCTTTCCGGTAATTCAAGTAGTCAAAGAGTGTACACAGCTACAAATAGGTATGGTCAACTCACAGTTAAATATGTTTCTGACGGAGATAATAAATCTGATAAAGGCTGGGATGCAATTATTAGTAGTGTTGGTACTGAACATTACAATGTGAATTGGAGTATAATAGGAACATCAAAATATTTCAATATTGATTATTCTATCGATGAAGGTAGTTCTTGGACTAGAATTGTGTCCAATTATTTTACAACAAATGGATCTTACTTATGGCAAGTTCCAAATACTCCTACCAACTTAGCTAGATTAAAAATTACAGATGCTCTAAATGGAAATATAATCGATATTAGCAATCAAAATTTTACGATTCTTGAAGCTAATCCGATGATTATATTAGATAGTCCAAACGGTGGTGAAGAATACTTTCCAGATCAGTATATCTTTTTGAATTGGAGAAGTGCTTTTTTAGGAAATCAAATCAAGATTGATTATTCCACAAATAATGGTAATGAATGGACCAACGTTTCACAATCTGCATCTAATGCTTCTAACAACTTTGGCTGGTTGGTTCCTCCTACACCTTCTGATGAAGTTTTAGTGAGAATTTCAGATCCTTCTAATAGCTCTATTCATGATTTAAATGATAATGTATTTACTATTTACAATTATGTAAAGGTTACTTCTCCAAGTTTGTCTAATTTGACAAGGTGTTCTAATGAATACATTCGCTGGAAAGCTGGTGCTACTTCAGGAGTTTACAAGCTTGAATGGAGTATAGATGATACGAATTGGAATGTTATTACAGATAATTACAGCAGTCCTGGGAATAAAGATCATTCTTACAATTGGAGTGTTCCTAACATTTTGACAGAGAATCTAAAGGTTAGAGTTTCAGATGCTGCGAATATTGAAAAGACATCTACTAGTGAAGCAAGTGTTGTTACGACTCCTTCAAATCCTGTGATTTTATTGTCGCCTAATGGAGGAGAGAGTTTGACTGCGGGTACCCAACAAACCGCAACTTACTCTTATGGGCAAGGCACAAGTTTGGTAGATTTTGAAATTACTTTCGATGATGGTGTTACTTGGATTGAACTAGACATAGATTCTAGAGCTGCAGATGGGGCTGCAAGGTTTACAGTTCCTAACTATCCAACGTCTCAAGCTAGACTTAGAGTTATAGGAAATAAATACAATGGATGTGATTATGATGAGAGTGATGAAGTCTTTACAATTGTATCTTCTGTAGCTATTGTACAGCCAAATGGAGGCGAAGTATGGCAAGCGACTGTTGGAGTTGAAGGTCAAGGAGCTGATATTACTTTTAGCAATGCTACCAGGGTTGTTAATACGGCTCGTGTTGTAAAACAGAATAAAAGTAGCCATATGAATTATACTCAGACATTTTATCCAGACAATCCTCTGAATAAATTAAGAATTCGTGTTGACAAACTAGATATAGATTCAGGTGAAATAAAAGTTTACGATGGAGCATATACGTATAGTAGCAAATTGTTAAAAAGCTTTGGGAGTAGTACAACATCTTACTTTTCTAAATCTTTCATTTCGACAGATGGTACAGGAGCTATAACTATTTCATCGAGTGGAAGAGGAGCTTTTACAGCACATATTGAAAGTGTGGGGACTCCTACAAAGCAAATTAATTGGGATATTAAAGGGACATCAAAACGATTTGATATTGATTATTCTATCGATGGAGGAGATTCATGGCGTCCAATTGTTAAAGATTATCCCAACACAACAGGTACATATGAGTGGCAAGTACCAAACAATGTAACTACACAAGCAAAAGTTAGGATTACGGATGCCGAACAATCTTTAGTTGTAGATACAAGTGATCTTAATTTTACAATACAAGAGGCAGATCCTGTATATGTAGGTTTGGGTGCAGTTTCTTACTTATGGTTTCCGACCTTAAGCAAACAACTTTCGTGGCGTTTTGCAGAATTCAACAAAAACAGAGTTGACCTACATTATAGTTTGGATCAAGGAGAAACTTGGGTAGAAATTGCTAAAAACACTACCTACAACACAGTTACTCCAACTTTTGCCTCTTATGACTGGTCAGTACCAGAGATTACAACATCTTCATCCCCAGTTATGGTACGTGTATCTGATCCTACAAACAATACCTACCACGATACCTTGAATGCAACTATTTACAATTATGTAAAGGTTACTTCTCCAAGTTTGTCAAGTTTGACAAGGTGTTCTAATGAATACATTCGCTGGAAAGCTGGTGCTACTTCAGGA
>JBELGW010000098.1:0-3843 GCA_042091715.1 Polaribacter sp.
ACTCTGTAATACTTATATATACTTTGATTTCTTCTGTCTTAGTCATTAGTGCATTCTCCGTAGCCTATATATTGACTTATTTGTTTGGAAGTTTCGTTTTAGAATTTATGATAGATTTATCGAATATTAGTATTGATGAACATATAAAATATACCAATATTTATTTGCCTTATTTACTACTTGCATTTGTTTTAGTTCCTATTTTTTCAATATCATTTAGAATATGGACAAAACTCAAAAAAGCGACTCCTGGTGATTTAATATACGAACGTTGATAAGTTCAATGTTCAGTTTTATAACTAAAATTTTAATTTAAAATATAAAAAAATATGTATGAAATTTTTATCAGTACCAAGTTTTTAACTACGGTGGATTTGATAATTGAAACACTGGGTTTATTTGCAGTTTCTGCTCTGTTTATTTGGGTGTTTTTGTTGGTTAGTTTTGATAAAAGCAAGCAATCAAAACTTAGTATCAGTGAACGATTGAAACTTAATTATTTGCTAAGTTTAGGTTTACTGAGTGTTTTCTTCTCTATTTATATTGCCATCTTGTATGTTTATAACGGCACACATAGTTTCAATTGGTTGCAATTTCCTACAGATGCGAACAATCTATATTTACGATTATTCCCTCAAATATTACTATTTATATCCATTGTTGTAATATTCTCTTTTAACTATTCAAAGTTAACTACAGTTTTAAAAAAATAAGATATGGCTACATTATTTATAGGAATAGGTTCAAGTGGCCTAAAAGTTTTAGAAGAAGCACAACAGTTTAATTACGAATTTACAGGTGAGAACAAACCTAACAATGTTCATTACCTTTACCTAGAAACTGATTTATCAAATAAACCTCGAAAAACTCCTCTAGGAACCAACGATATTATTGGGGTTGAATTGAGTTTGAAAAACATGTCAAATTCAATCAGTAAGTTTAGAGGAAATACGAATATTGATTCCTCATGGATTCCAGATCCTACAACAGCTTTAAGTACTTCTGGAGCAGGAGGTAAGTCATCTTACGGTCGTTTGTCATTATGGGCAAATTTTGACGATGTAAAACAAAAGATTTTAAATTTAAACAAAGCTGCTTCTGGTTTTGACGCAGTATACATAACGGGTTCTTTGACAGGAGGTACAGGTTCAGGAGTTTTATTAGACTTGGCTTATTTAGTGAGACAGTTTGTAAACCCTCAAAATTTGTTTTCAATCCTGATGATGCCTAAGGAAACAGACCTCAATCAGAATACTTCAAATTTCTTTATCAATTCGTATTTTGCAATAAAAGCATTGGAACACTATTCAAAGCAAGGAACTTCTTTTGAATTGATGTGGCCGGATAATATACCTTTACCAAGTTCTATAGGATTGAAGGCTCCATTTGATACGAATATCATTCTTTCTCCTGATTACTTTGGTCAAAGTACTGTCAATAATACTTACATGTGTGACTACACAGATTTAACACCTCTGTTCAAAACCATAGGTCTCTATGTTTCTTTGTTGGGTAATGAAAACAAGCAAGGACAAGGTTTACAAGATGTAGCATCAGCCAGATGGATTGATGGAGCTGCCGGTGCAGAGCATATATCACATTTTGTCTCTATAGGTCTTTCTATGATACAATATCCTAAGGTCTTATTGGAGGAATTTGTAGCTCTTGAATACGCTGAGAAAATTGTAGACTCTTGGTTAGGTGATAAATACAAAAACAAAGAAGTTCAGATTAAAAACAGAGCAAAAAAAGAGGCAGAGGAGACAATTGATTATGTAATTTCAAACGATTTGAATAATATTCCTCATCAAAATAGTTCTTCAATTAGTAATTTTAATATCAATTTGGCTGAAAAGCTTTCCAAGAAAAATTACGAACCTTATAATTCTTTAGAGGATCTTCTATTTAATACATTCAATTCAGATGGAGACTCTAATGTATATACTCAAATAAAGAATAATTTATTTGTAGCGCGTGATAGTTTTGTCAAACAAGTTGCCAATCAATTTTCAAGTATTGTTAAAACAATTCCTAATCTTAAAACTGCCAAGCATTATTTAGATAGTTACGTAGTTCATCTAACATCATTGATTAATTTTTGGAAGAAAGAATACAATCTAGACGACAATCCTTCAAACTGGAATAGATTGTTGACAATGAAAATTAAGGAATTAGACAAAAGAAAAAGTAACTATGAATCTTTTGGTTTAAAAAAGGAGTACATCTTAGAGCAGGTAGATAATATAACTATGATGGTTAAACTTCATTTATTGATTCATGAATTAGATATTTATAAAGAATATTTAGAAACTCAAGAGTCAGTTTTGAAGTCAACAGATGGTAAAATATCTCTGCCATCTATTAAAAAGTTAAATTCATTTGTAGACTCCTTGTCCACTGTTAAAGACAATCCAGGACAATCTATGGCTTTTAGCAAACGTAAGGAGCTCATAAAATCAATGAGTGATTCTTATGGAATGATATTCAATGTTTATCCAAGCGGTAATTTCAACTCTGAAGTAACTAATCTGAGGTCTAATATAGATTTACAAAAAATTATCAATGAAAATATCATCCTTAAAAATATGAGTCTTTGGGATTTCCTATTGAATAGTACCAATCTTTATTTTGATATTTTAACACCTATGTCGACCATTATCAATCAAAATAACAAGCATGGTAAGGTATCTATTGATAAATTAGTGTCTAATCATCCTAATAAATCACTACAATCTCTTTTGAGTTCAGACACTACCATTTTAAATGCAGCACCGCCGGCTCTAGTAAAGTTGGACCAAAATATAGGCTCACGTTCCGTATTTCAGGATTCCACTTTCTTAAAGACAATCTATCTATACAACGATCTTCCTTCGATGAACAACATCAGGAATTCCATTCGAAAGAGTATAAATGAAGAACCTGATAATTTAGACAATCAAACATTCTGTAAAAACAGCAACCTAATCAATTCTATTGCTGTCTTTAAGAGTTATGCTTATTTCGGAGGTAATCAAGATCAGGATGTAAGTGAGAAATCATTGGTTCCAACTCGAGATTTAACATCATTAAAAAATGCAAAAGATCAATTTATATCTGTAGGTAATTTAAACAGAATAGAGAGAATCCCGTATTTTAATGAAGCACAAGTAAAAGAAAATATACACTAATACAGTTTGATATGAAATTACCAATAGGACAAATAGATAAGTCGATATACAAAGAATATTTGCGAGTTCAACTCAACAAACAAAAGATATTGTTCTTTGTTTTATTGTTCTCAACCCCATTAGTAATAGGTGTAATGGAAACCTATGCTTCAAAATACACTAAAGCAGAGACTTCAAAATCTATCACGAAACCAGTTGCTTATGTAAGTACAGGCAAAGGGACTGGAACAGCATTTTTAACAGGTAAAAACACCTTGTTAACAGCAAGACACGTGGTTGAAGAGGTGAAAGTTGGTCAAGAAGTGAAATTGATTTTTATGGAATTAGAACCACAAGTGTCTACTACTGCAACTGTCACTTGGAAAAGTCCAGACAAAGGTTATGAATTGGATTTTGCTGTATTGAAATTAGTGAGTTCATCAGCTCTTCCTGAAGATATGCCTTATTTAGAATTAGGAGATTCGGATTTGATAGCCCCTGATGACGAAATAAAAGCGATTGGTTACCCTAAAGGAATGTTTTCTTTTACTAAAGGAATCGTAAGCAGTCCAAGCATTAAATTTGCCAATGGAGAATCTGATTTAATTAAAATTGATTGCCAAATTCATCCAGGTAATAGTGGTGGTCCTATTATACTTGCTAATACAGGTGAAGTCATTGGTTTAGCAGAATCAGG
>JBELGW010000099.1:0-3794 GCA_042091715.1 Polaribacter sp.
AAATGAAAACAATCACAGCAATTCTCTTTTATCCTAAAAGAGCAAAAGTAAATGCGAAAGGTCAATTCCCAATTTATACCCGCATTACAGTCAATGGAAAACGAATCGAATTTAGTATCGGTAGAAACGTTACTGCAGCAAAATGGTCTTCAGATAAAGGCAAAATGAAAGGTCAATCTGAAGAAGCTTGTTCAATAAATAAACATCTTGATATTCTAAAAACGAAAATCATTGACATCCAAATGGAATTCATTCATACTAAAACACCAATCTCTGCAAAAATATTTAAGAGTAAAGTTCTGTGGGAAGACATGAAATGTAGAATGTTGATTCCAATCTTCGAAGATCATAATAAGAGAATTGAAGAGCTAATAGGAAAAGAATATGCAGCTGGAACTCTAGAACGTTATAAAACATCATTAAAGCATACCAAAGAATTTTTAGAATGGAAGTTTAACGAATCTGATATTGACATCTTAAAAATCAATCATGCATTCATTCAAGACTCCTCAACGCTTCCTTTCATGCAGCAACTTCGGTTTCCTTTCCTTCATTCCATTCAAACACCTCAACACCACTCGTAAAAAAAGGACGTTTTTATAAAAACGCCCTTTCTTTATTTTTCCCATACAACAACATCACTAATTACCTCCACCTACGCACTTTTCTTTTTTTAAGTCCGTTAGTTCAAAAGTTATTCAATTCTTTGGTATCTATTTTCTAAAATAGTGATATAGGATGCTTTCATTTCATCAGATAAAAAAGAAGCTTCAATTAATTTTATGGCTTTTGTTTTATTTTTTTGCATGCGTTTAAATACACCTTTGTTTTGTTTGTCCGTTAACCCCAAATCAATACCTAATTGTACAAAATGGTCTTTTTTTAGCTTACTTTTTTTCCTTCCTAGGGTCAATGCAAGCTCTTCTTTGTCTTCTGGTAATACAATAGTCACATTCAATAAATCATAAGCTGGGGCTAACGTCCAACCAGAAATTCCTTCAATCATAGAAAAATTCTTTAAATGCATATCATTGTTTCCTGTTATAAAACTAAATAAGGTCAATTCAAAAAAGAAAATTTTATCAAGTAAAGTATTACTGGAATACTGCCCAATTGCTTTTCCAACTTTTTCCATTGAGCCTTTGTATTTATCATATGCTTCTGTAACTTGAAAAAGATCTAACATATGTTTTTTTTCTCCTTCGAGGGTTCTGTCAATTCTTTTAGTAATATAGGCAAGTTCTCCTGATTTTAAACGAATCAAGCTAGAAGGGATAACACGTAAACCAAAGGCTTCAGCGATGCGCATTGTCAAATGTTCATTTTCTGGCATTTGTCTAAATTGTGGTGTAGGCGGCTTAAAAATATAATGTCCTCCTAAAGCACCAACTACAGTAAACCTTGGTGTTTCTTTAGTCTTTGAATCTGTAACCAAAGACATCGATAGTTTAGGTTGTACTCCTGGTACAGCAATGCTTCTTTCAACAATATTTTGAGCTAATGCGCCCATGTCATCAAGGCTATAGGGTATTTTTGGTGCTTCTTTGGTCTCAAAAAAATCCAATGCGCACTTTTCATGAAAATCAGTTTCATTAGTCAGGGATTTGTAACAATACAAACAGTTTTTTTTAGACATCATCATTTTCTTTTATAGGGATAACACTAACAGCTCCGATACAATTCTGACAACAAGCCAATAACAACCCCATTCTGTCATTTGCTTTTAATTTCCAGTTTTTAGTAGCAACTTCTAATAGCCATCCTTCGGGAATCAACCCTTCAAAAAATGAGAACAATCGATCAGAGGTGTAAGCTACTGCTCTCACAGGCATGCTAAATGTAATAAATGCTTTTGGATGCTTTTCAACATAGGTAGTATCATAAACAAAAACATATTCTCCTTCGTTTGTTTCAGTAATTGTCCCTGCCAAAGCTTCTTTATAATATACCTTACCTTGTCTCATCATCTATATTTTTTATTTCTACTGAGGCTAGCTTATGACCAAACATCGCTAAAACCAAGTTCACTTTTTCTAAGTTCAAATTGGTCTTACCTTGTTCTATTTTACGAACTACCGTTAAAGCTACTCCAGCACGTTCTGCAAACTCTTCTTGGGTAAGTTGTACTTCTTTTCTGCGTTTTTTTACAAATTCTGATAATAACTCCATTATATGCTTTTAGATATAAATATAAACAAATATAGTAAATTATATGTTTTTAGATATAATTTAGGGAAATAATGTTGTTTTATATGTATTTAAATATAAAGGAAAATAAGAATAAAAAAAGATAGCAAATGTAAGTGCCGTGCTTCATCCAATGCTTAAAGGCTATAAGGGTCAAGCCCTACGGGTTTTAAATAAAACTTTTTTTCAATAACCTTTTTCTTTTTGATGACATCTCAAATCAAAAAAACTTTGATTCAAAAACCTTGACAGCCTTATCCAAGGCACTTTTATGTAGGCATATCTCTTTTTAGTTCCAAAAAATTATGTGCGAAATGGAGTGAAACGGAATTCGCGAACTCCATTCGGAAAATAAACAATGCGTGAGCAAACGCAGCGGAAGCATAATTTTAAATTGGATACCTATGTCAACTTTACAAATCAAGACGCACCAAACAGGGCGCACGTAATCGAAACCTCATTTTTTCATACTTAACAAAGGTCTAAATTACGTTAAATATGCCGCGTTAACAGCATTGGGGACTTATATGGTATTGAATCCACAAAAGGCGCAAGCACAGAGCCCAGAAGAACCAGGAACAGGATTTTAGCATAAACTGCTTCACACCAGTAAAGCAATACAACATTAAATGCATAAAAAAAGCCTCGGTATCATTTACCGAGGCTTTTCATGTGAAAAAAAAAGATGATTATGTCTCATTTTTTAGCCCAGAAGCCACATAATTCCAAAGATTTATAAAAAATAAAAAGTACTTGGCTTTTAATGCACCCATCTATGTAATGCAAAAAGCTAAAAATTAGGTTGTTTTTTCAATTAAAAATCATCTTTTAATTTTGTTTAACTAATTAAATATGTATTTTAGCTTAATAAGTCTACATTTAAACGATATTAAAACGTATAATAAATAATTTATTTTAAAAATCCCCTTGTTATGAAAAAAATTACCGTCCTAACAGGTCTTTTATTTGGCCTATTTCTATCCTTATCCATCAACGCACAAACAACCTGTACGGTGGAGAATTTATATGATTCTACTGCAAATTTTCCTAGCGGCACAGCATGGTTAGGTCAATCTTTTGTGGCATGTGAAACAGGGACGCTAAAATCAATTGCTGTATTAGTTACAAACAGCTCTACAAGTACAGGAGAAACTATTAACTTTTATAATGGAGCTTCTACTGCGGGAGCAAATCTCTTAGGAAGTGTTACAGGACAAACCTTAACAGAGAATGGAGGGTCAGCAACAGGTTATGATGTAACGGATTTTTCCGGATTAAACATACCTGTAACTTCAGGGAATACCTATACCTTCGATATTCCTACTTTGGCAGACTTGGTTGTCACCAGTGACAATGGATATCCAGCAGGGAATGTATTTTTAGATGGAAGTCTCTTCCCGTCTAACTTTGATTTGGTATTTATCATCACTATTGCAAGTGCGTCAAATACAGCCCCAACTGCTGTTGTAAATACAGGTTCTTCATTAAGCGAGGGAGGTACAGATATCGTCTCTAGTTCAGAACTTGAGTTTGACGATGCAGAACAGCCCGATACGGATATTACCTATACACTAGATGATCTACCAGATAACGGTACGCTTAGAAAA
>JBELGW010000100.1:0-3698 GCA_042091715.1 Polaribacter sp.
ACCAACTCCGGCAAATCCATGACGTTTTACAACCCCTTGGAAACCTTTACCTTTTGAAGTTCCCGATACATCCACAAACTCACCTTCTTCAAAGTGTGCTACGGTGATCGAATCTCCTAATTTGTACTCGTCTTCAAATCCTTGAAATTCGATTACTTTTCTTTTCGCAGTAGTACCTGCTTTTTTAAAGTGACCATCTAAGGCTTTGTTTGAGCTTTTTGCTTTTTTGTCATCGAAACCAAGTTGTAAAGCAGTATAGCCGTCAACTTCTTCAGTTCTGACTTGGGTAACAACACAAGGACCTGCTTCAATTACTGTACAAGGAATATTCTTCCCGTTTTCATCGAATAAGCTGGTCATCCCAATCTTTCTTCCTATTAATCCAGACATTTTGTTTAGATTTTAGACGTTAGATATTTTATCCATCGCGTCTCCATTAATAATTAATTATTTGAAACTTCCGTTTCTGTAATCCTTCTAGAAATTCAACTCAAAAAAAACAGCGTTAAACATCTTCAACGCTGAATATGTTTTACCGTTTTTCCTTCGCGAAACCCTCCGGACATGTGCACCCTAAATTATCTTTAGAATGTATGCTTTGCGCGCCAAGCGCCACTGATTGCATCAGCAAACTAATTGCTTTCAGTTTATCGAAATAAACTGAAAGCCTAGCCTTTTATTACTTATACTTTGATTTCAACTTCAACACCGCTTGGTAACTCAAGTTTCATTAGTGCATCAATAGTCTTCGATGAAGAACTGTAGATGTCTAATAATCTTTTGTATGCAGATAATTGAAATTGTTCTCTAGATTTTTTGTTTACGTGTGGTGAACGCAATACTGTAAAAATCTTTTTATTTGTTGGTAAAGGAATTGGTCCGTTTACAACAGCACCAGTTGACTTTACTGTCTTTACGATTTTCTCAGCAGATTTATCTACTAAATTGTAATCATAAGACTTTAATTTGATTCTAATTTTTTGACTCATTGTTTCTCTATTTAGTAAATTATCCTTTTGCCTTTGCAATTACATCTTCAGAAACATTCGATGGCGTTTCTGCATAGTGAGAAAACTCCATTGTAGATGTTGCTCTACCAGATGACATTGTTCTTAAAGAAGTTACATATCCAAACATTTCAGATAAAGGAACTGTAGCTTTTACTACTTTAGATCCAGCTCTATCACTCATGTCAGAAACCTGTCCTCTTCTTCTATTCAAATCTCCTACAATATCTCCCATGTTTTCTTCAGGAGTAAGTACTTCTAATTTCATGATTGGTTCCATGATTTTAGCTCTAGCAGCTTTAGCAGCAGCTTTGTACCCCATTTTTGCAGCGATCTCAAAAGATAATTGATCCGAATCCACCGCGTGGAAAGATCCATCCTTCAATGTTACTTTTAAAGAATCCATTTCATACCCAGCTAAAGGACCGTTCTTCATTGCCATTTTGAATCCTTTTTCAATAGAAGGAACAAATTCTTTTGGCACATTACCACCCTTAATTACAGATTCGAAAACCAATCCTTGAACACCTTCATCTGCAGGCTCCATTGTAAATACAATGTCTGCGAATTTACCACGTCCACCAGATTGTTTCTTATACACTTCTCTGTGATCTGCAGAAGCAGTAATTGCTTCTTTGTATTCTACCTGTGGCTGACCCTCGTTTACTTCAACTTTGAATTCACGTTTTAAACGATCAACAATAATATCTAAGTGCAACTCACCCATTCCAGAAATAATAGTCTGTCCTGAAGCTTCGTCTGTTCTTACTTGGAATGTTGGATCTTCTTCTGCTAATTTCGCCAAAGACAATCCTAATTTATCAACATCTGCTTTGGTCTTTGGCTCCACTGCAATACCAATTACTGGATCAGGGAAGTCCATAGATTCTAAAACAATTGGATGTTTTTCATCAGACAACGTATCACCAGTTTTAATAGATTTAAAACCTACAGCTGCACCAATATCTCCTGCTTCGATATAATCAATAGCATTCTGCTTATTGGCGTGCATTTGGTAAATACGTGAAATACGCTCTTTTTTACCTGAACGGTTATTTAACACGTATGATCCTGCATCTAATCTTCCTGAATACGATCTAAAGAATGCCAAACGACCAACAAAAGGGTCTGTAGCAATCTTAAATGCAAGTGCAGCAAATGGTTCCTTTACATCTGGCTTACGAGAAATCTCTTCACCATTGTCAGGGTTTGTTCCTACAATTGCATCCTTATCTAAAGGAGAAGGCAAATAACGACAAACAGCATCTAACAAGAATTGAACACCTTTGTTCTTGAACGCAGATCCACAAATCATAGGAATGATTGCCATATCCATTACTGCAGCTCTCAAAGCAGCATGCACTTCTTCTTCTGTAATAGAATCTTCATCTTCCATGAATTTTTCTAACAAGTTCTCATCGTAACTCGCTACTTCTTCAATCAATAAAGCTCTATACTCTCTTGCTTCTTCTTTTAGGTCTTCTGGAATGTCAATAACATCAAACGTAGCACCTTGTGTTGCATCATGCCATACAATTGCTCTGTTCTTTACCAAATCAACAATCCCTCTAAAGTCACCTTCCTCACCAATTGGTAAAACAATAGGCACTGCATTAGAACCTAACATCTCTTTTACCTGGTTGTTTACGTTTAAAAAGTCAGATCCTTGACGGTCCATCTTATTTACGAAACCAATTCTAGGCACTTTATAGTTATCAGCCAATCTCCAGTTTGTCTCAGATTGCGGTTCAACACCGTCAACTGCACTAAACAAGAACACCAATCCATCAAGTACTCTTAACGAACGGTTTACCTCTACTGTAAAATCAACGTGACCTGGAGTATCAATAATATTGAAGTGATATCCTTTTGTATCTGGAGTATCTTTCGCATTTTCCTGAGGAAACTTCCACTCACAAGTTGTTGCAGCAGATGTAATTGTAATACCCCTCTCCTGCTCTTGCTCCATCCAGTCCATTGTTGCTGCACCATCGTGAACCTCTCCAATCTTATGAGAAACTCCTGTGTAGTACAAAACACGTTCTGTTGTTGTTGTTTTCCCAGCATCAATATGCGCTGCGATACCAATATTTCTAGTGTATTTTAAATCTCTAGCCATCTAATTAAAATCTAAAGTGTGAGAATGCTTTATTCGCCTCTGCCATTTTGTGAACATCAACTCTTTTCTTAACCGCAGCTCCTTCTTCTTTGGATGCAGCCATTACCTCTGCAGCCAAACGTTGAGCCATTGTTTTCTCATTTCTCTTACGTGTATGTAAGATCAACCACTTGATAGCTAAAGAAACTTTTCTATCTGGTCTAATTTGCATTGGAATCTGGAATGTTGCACCACCTACACGCTTAGATCTTACCTCTACATGCGGCATTACATTAGACAAACCGTCTTTCCAAATTTCTAATGCTGATTTTTCTTCTTCTTCGCCTTTTCTTTGTTCTATGAGCTCTAAGGCATCATAAAATACTTTAAAAGCTACTGACTTCTTACCATCCAACATCAAGTTATTCACAAAACGTGTTACTAACTGATCATTAAACTTTGGATCTGGTAAAAGGATTCTTTTTTTCGCTCTTCTTTTTCTCATGTCTTTACATTAAAAAAGTTAAATAATTACTTCTTTGGGCGTTTTGCACCATACTTTGATCTTCGCTGAGTTCTTCCCTCAACTCCCG
>JBELGW010000101.1:0-3443 GCA_042091715.1 Polaribacter sp.
AAAGCCATATCACCAGATAACATATCTGTAAAAATATCATAACCTTTTTGACCAAAGTCGGTATGGCGTGTTGTACCTCCTGTACCTGTCTCGATCATGGTTGTATAAATACCATTTAGCTGTCCTGCGACAAGTTCTGGATCATTTTCAACTGATGCAGAAACTCTATCTACAGAAACAAAAGTGTTTGGAGTTACATCAATAAAATCTTCGGAGCATGAAGTTAAAGCAAAAAGTGCCGAAACAACCGCTAAACGAAGTCCTGTTTTTAAATTTTTTTTCATTGTTTTAAATATTAAAATTTAACTTTTAAACCAAATGTAAACGTACTCAATGGAGAGTATGCATAGATATCTGATCCCCCTGTTTCAGACGCTGAAGGATTGAATCCCTTACGTTCTGAAAGGAAAAATAAATTATCTCCTGAAACATTAATGTTTATACCTTCAACCCCAATTTTATCTGCCAATTTAGCAGGAATAGAATATCCAATTCTAGCATTATTAAGTCCTAAGTAGTTTTTCTTTGTTAAAAACCTAGTCGATGCTGAAGCAACGTTAGTATCATATCCTCCAGATAATCTTGGAACGTCCGTTACATCTCCTGGTTGTTGCCATCTATTTCTAATATCCTTGTGCCAGTTGTTGGCTCCAACTGCATCATTATCCATGAAATTTGCATATGCTCCATCGTAAGCATATCCTCCAATTGAATATACAAATAAAGTAGCAAAGTCAAAATTACCCCATTTACCTGTTAAACGGAATGCTCCTTGTACGTCAGCAATTGCAGTTTTATCAACATACTTTTGAGTAGCACTTGAATATGATTTTGTCGTTTGAGACTCAACATTTGCATCTGGATTTTCGAATAAATATTCTGTCATATTTAAGATTGATGAATCACCACCATCTAAAACTCCATTTGAGTTTTTGTCATCAAAATATTCATTCCACATGGCGCGTCCATCTTCTGGGTCTACACCAGCCCATTCTCTCATGTAAAAGTCGAAAAGAGAATATCCTTCTGAACGACCAAATTGTCCAGCAATATCAATAACTTTTGGAGAATCCGTTGCAGGATCGAAAGGCATTTGTTTAATTTCATTCTTTAAAGTAGATCCATTAATTCCAAAGTCTAAATTGAAATTATCCTTTTTCACTAAGTGAAAGTTTAAGTCAAATTCAAATCCTTTATTAGAAAGTACACCATCGTTAACTTGCGAGATTGCATTACCAGTAGAGATAGCATCTCTTCTGTCAAAAATCAAGTTGTTTGTCGTTTTGATATAATATTGAAGATTTACATCGACAAAATTTCCAAGACTTGCATCTATACCTGTTGAGAATTGATCTGCTGTTTCCCAAGTTAAATCTGGATTTGCGTTTGGTCTAAGTAAAAGGGCTAAACCGTTGTTATTAGCAATATCAAACCCATTGTATCCTGGATAGAATCCAACACCTGCTTGATCTCCTGTAACTCCCCAAGATGCTTGAAGCTTCAAGAAGTCTACAAAATCAACATTACTCATGAAGTCCTCTTTGGAAACAATCCATGATGCTCCAACTGAACCAAAAGTACCCCATTTGTCATTTACAAATCGAGAAGATCCATCACGTCTCAAAGATCCGGACAGATAGTATTTATTGTCAAAATTATAATCTACTTTACCAAAATAACTTATCAAGCTATTTTCAATTAAGTCTGAACCTGTTTGAGAAGGTACTCTAATTACAAAGTTAGATAATTCATCTAATTCAACATTATCATCTACCATTCGAGTGGCACCGGCAAATAATCTTCTTTGGGAAAAAGAAGTAGCTTCTTGTCCAGCAAGAATATCAAAATTGTGTCTATCGTTTAAAGTAAATGAGTATCTCAATAAGTTTTGAACGTTGTATGTGAACGTCTCAGTATTTGTTTTATTTATCGCTCCAGTTTGACCTTCTGCTGAACCGTAAAACTTATTTCTCACACTACTAAAGTTATTCTGCTGATATTGAGTTGCAAAATTTGAAGTAAAAGTCAAACCTTCTGTGAATGTAATTTTTCCACTGAAATTTGTATTTAATTCGTGTCTCTTGTAACCTTGGCGGTTATAAGTTGCATCGGCAATTGAATTTGTCAATGCTCCGAATCCACGTCCGATTCCGTAATCATATTCGTAATCTCCATATCCTTGACGAGAAATAGGAAGTTTGTTTCCATCAGAGTCTCTTGTAAATAAAGGATAAATTGATGGCAAGTTATCTACAAACCAAAAGATACTACCTGAATCTGCAGACTGACCATTTGATAGGTTCTCAGCATAAGTATATGCTACATTCGCAGTTGTCGTAAACCAAGACTTAACTTCTGAAGTTAGGTTAAGACGTGCAGAATATCTTTCAAATTCTGAATTAATAATATATCCTACATCTTTTAGGTATCCGAAAGAAGAAGAATATCTTGTTTTATCATTTCCACCTCTCATAGAAAGGTTTGCTTCATTTCGAATTGAATTTTGAAAACCGTAATCAGCCCAATTTTCTGGATCATATTTTCTTGTCACACCAGAGGCAATCTTGCCAGTAGTAGGATCGATTAATTGCGCTCCAGATGCATTCCACATATTGTATTTTGGGTCGATAGAACTACCTGAACCCCCAAATAGATTAGCATTAGCAAAGGCTACAGGATCATCAGCTCCATCTCCAGAGTACAATCCGTAGTTTTTCACACCTTCCCAGGACAATTCAATATATTCCTCTGGTGAACGAATAACATCGTGACGTGGAAGTAAACTGTAGTTCATACCAGATTTAACATCTACCTCGATAGTCGATTCACCGGTTTTACCTTGTTTCGTTGTAATTAAGATAACCCCATTTGAACCTCGAGATCCGTAAATAGCGGTTGCGGATGCATCTTTCAGTACGGTTGTTGAAGCAATGTCACTTGGGTTAATTGAGTTTAAACTCCCAAAAAATGGTACTCCATCAACGACATATAGTGGATCTCTATTTCCGTTAACAGAACCGAAACCACGTATACGTACTGTAGAAACAGTTCCAGGTTGACCAGAATTGTTAATTACTTGTACACCGGCAACCTCTCCTTGAAGAGCTTGGGATACGTTGGTAACATTCTTAGATTCCAACTGTTCTGCCTTAATTTCCTTTGCAGAACCTGTAAAGGCCGCTTTTGTTGAATTTCCATATCCAACAACAATAACCTCTGAAAGTAAATTTTCACTTGTCATCGTAACGTTCACCGAAGTTTGGTCACCTAAAACAATTGTTACTTTTTTCATACCAACAAAAGAAAACTCTACCTTGTCTCCTGGCTCACCACTAATTTGGTACATACCATCAAAATCGGTTTCGGTTCCTCCTGTGGATCCTTCCACATAGACACTTACTCCTGGTAAGGAACCGCTCTCATCAGAGACGACTCCGGAATAA
>JBELGW010000102.1:0-3408 GCA_042091715.1 Polaribacter sp.
ATGACCGGATTTTAAAAGTGGGTCGTACCATTGCTGATTTAGAAGGCACACAAAATATCGACCAAAATCATATTGCAGAAGCTATTCAGTATAGAAGTTTAGACAGGGAAGGATTGAGCAATAACAGAGGAGCAGTTATCTAAGAATTAGCCAGAAATAGCTATTCGAATAGATCATTTGTAGTACAAAAAAAGCAACTCTATAATGAGCTGCTTTTTTCTTTTTCTTAAAGACGATAACAGTAAAAATTAGAAACCTTGTCCAAATATTTTACTTCTTGTATTTATATTCCATTGGTATTTAAAAATCAATTCCAAGGATGGATTTTTAAACACACCACCTATTTTAGCACCTGTAAACACCTCGTAAGCAAAACCCACTATATAATTTCTTCTGAATTTGAAGGTTGAAAAAATAGAAATACTTTCCTTAAATCTATAATTGATTCCAGATTCAATTTTATTATACATATTTAGAGTACTAGATAGGTCAAAAGCCAAAGGTGCTTCGTCATAATAGCGTAGCATCAGTTCCGATGTCATAAAATAATCTCTGTCTATTCTGTAGGTATATCCTCCTCCAGCGTAGATATGTACTTGTTTTAATATGGATTTAGAACTCCCTACATAATTATCTGTAAAAAGTGGACCGCTCAACAAGTTTGGAGCAGAGAGACTTAAAAAGTAATCCTCTGCTTGGTAGAAAAACCCCACTCCCATCTGTGCTCTGTCAAAGGTTTCGTTTTCATCAAAGTTATCATCTCCCAATTGAGCTCCAGCTTTTGTGAAAGAATTACTACCTAAACCAGTTCCTAATTTCAAGCCAAAAAACAACAAATCATTTCTACCTACTCTTAATTTATAGGATAAATCAGCTGTAATTGCAGTGTTTTGCTGAATAAAAACCGCATCATTCAATATAGAAACACCAAAACCAAGATTGTAATCTAAAGCTTGTGTGTACGATAATACCTGAGTTTCCGGAGCTCCTGAAACGCCAAGCATTTGTGATTTAAATGATAGATTCAAAGAAGACATATCTTTACTTCCTGCATTCGCAGGATTGATCAAGTTTCTATTGTATTTGTAGAGTGTAAAATTGGGAACTTGCTGCCCTCTAGATATAGAAGGCAGAAGGAGTATCCCAAAAAGTACGATTCGTATGATATATAAATGCATAGGGTATTCTTAATTGCTATTATTTAATATTTTATGTAAATCCATCCTTTGAGTGATTTGGTCTTCCCATCTTTTAAGTCAACTATATAGTAGTAAGAACCTTCTGCTAAAGGAGCATCACTATTCATAAAAGTTCCTTTCCAATCATTTTGATAGTGTTGGGTTTTGAACACCAATCTTCCAGAACGACTGTATACAAAGATTTCATTATTTTCATATTTAGGCTCTAGAATTCCGTCTATAGTCCAATATCTAAATGCTTCTGTTGGGCTATTTGGTGAAATTCCATAACTTTCTTTTGCTGTGTCTACATAACAGAATATTGAATTGTCTGGTAATGCATCCCCGTCCATTAGAGATTCAGATGTTACAGTACCTGTGTATACATCTTCTACCTCTACGTAAATGTCATAGTTTTCTGCTTTGTCAAATTTCACATCTGCAAGCTCCCAGTTTCCAGTAGTATCTGAATCAGTATCTCCTATCCATATATTATTTATGTATACAGCAACCGTTACGTTTGCATTCGAATTTCCACTTACTGAAAAACCAGTCTCTGGCCCATTACAATCAATTGAAGTTACGTTTAGGTTTTCTTTTGTTTGTTTTAAAATTGCACCGGTTTTAAAACTTTGTAGCTCACTATATGATAAACCAGAGCTATTGTAAGAAAAACTATGGAAGTAATACTTAGTATCCAAATTCAACCCGTCAATAACCGTTTCAAAAGTCGTCTCGTTTAGAGGTGTATCCCCAACTTTAAAAGCAGTATCAGGACCTAATTCATTCTCAGTAGGTTCAAAATCGTATATCATAAACCCTACAAGATCAGGAGTTACACCTCCATCATAAAGAATTTCAGCTTTAAATGTAGCTCTCTTATCTTCCACTTCAAATGCAGCCTCTGTACTCAACTCAGCAAAATCAGGTATAATATTCGCATTTTTTATTGTGATACCGTCAAATGAATAAGTATAATTTGTGGCATCTGTACCCTCTAAATAATAATATAAATTGCTGTTTATTAAACTCACTTTCTTATCATTACCTACATTTCCATCTTCAAAAGTAAATCCTCCACTTACAACAAACTCAATATCATCTGATTCTATAGTGTTGTCTAATTCATAAGAATCCATTTCAGCATCACTGTTCCCGTCTCTACTATAGGTCTTTTCAGCTGGTGTAATTGTTATTGTAATTGGTCTTGGTGTAATCTTTGCATTCTCAACCTCAATAACACTATTATCTATGCTGTAGTTTGGATTGTCAATACTGTAAGTAAGCATATCCAAGCTAACTTCTATTTCGACATCTACATCTTTATCTTCAAATGTTAGACCTCCTTCATCAATAGTCAATTCTATTGAATCATCTCCAACAAGACCATCAAATGTATATTTGTAATCGCTTGCAATTGTATTACCATCATACACCTTTTCATTTGGTGTGATTGTCAATTTATTTATAGCCTTTTGATTTATAGTCAATACAATTTCTTTAGTTACTGCATGGAAATTATCACTCTCAGGTACTGTTGCTAATATCATTACTTCACCTACACTTCCTAAATGAACTCTATCAATATCAATTTCAGTGTCCGAAATACCTACTATAGAGTATTCAATAGCTGCTGTTGAATTCGTAGTTGCTGTCAAGTCAAAAACAGGATCGCCATAAGTTTTTGTAATAGGTTCAAATTCATTTACTACTGCTCTTTGTTTTAGAATTTCAAAAATATTTGAAACAAATTCAATACTATAGTTTGGATGCTCTAAAGTTGAAGAAATCTCATACGCACCCACCACATCTCCTAATGCTCTTATCAAACGACCATTTAATGTATCATCTTCAATAAGCGATGGCGCAACAGTATATGTTAACTCAATCTCTTCTTCTCCGAAAATCTTACTCAAAGCATCTGCCGTAACAGTGATTTTTTTCTTAAGAATACTGTAATCAGCTTTTACATAGGTAATGTCGTAGTTCGTATTGGCTAATGTAGATATGATATCATATACTCCTACATTCTCTCCTACAACTCTTGTCAATGCTCCTTCCAATACATCATCTGCTTCTAAGGCTGGAGTGATGGTATACGTCAATTCCTCATCAGCTGTTCCATATACCTTACTCTTCGCTTCTGCTGCTATTGCAATCGCTTTGGCAGTAATGCTATAGTTCGCTGGAGTGTATGCAATTGTATAGTTGCTATTCGACAAGCTTGAGT
>JBELGW010000103.1:0-3394 GCA_042091715.1 Polaribacter sp.
AGTAAACTTAGGAGTACTTGCTGCAAGTATGTTAGTATTCGCATCATGTGATGATGATAACAATTTAGACCTAGTTGATCCAATAGAACCAGTTGAACCAATCGATACAATTGATATTCCTACTACTTATGTTTTTGAAGTAGACGGTAACTCAACAGTAAGCTACGGTGGACAAACATCTCGTTTGCAAATGGTAGGTGAGATTTATGGTATTTTGGATGCCGCTACTAATCTAGGTGTATCTAAAGAAGATTTAGATGAAATGTTTAACGATGGAAAAGGTTTTGCTGATCAAGCATTATCAGATTCTGGAAAAAAAATAGGAAATAAAGTAGGTGGATACCAATCTGCAGAGGTGAAAGCAAGTGTTGTGACTTACTTCAACGACATTTTAGACGACTATGCAGACAATGTAGCTCCTGCACTAGCAAATACTGCTGCTGCCGGTGTTCCAGGTATGTCAAGTGCCAACCGTCAATTGAATGCTAAAGGAATCGAATTGGACCAAGCTTTTGCTAAAGGATTGATTGGTGCTTTGTGTTTGGATCAAGTAGCAAATGGATACTTGGGCTATGACAAAATTTCTGGTGCTGACAATACAACTCGTGATGCAGAAAAGTACTACACAACTATGGAGCACTACTGGGATGAAGGATACGGTTACGTATACGGATTAGAGTCTGGTGATATCTTGTTGAGAAAATACTTGGACAAAGATACTGCTGATAGTGGTTATGAAGGAAACTCTGCTGATGTAATGGCTGCATTCATTCACGGAAGAGCTGCTATTGTTGCTGGTGATGCAACTGTAAGAGATGAGCAAGCTGATATCGTTAGCCAAAAGCTTTCTGAGGTTGTTATCAATAAAGCAATCTACTACTTGAATTCAGCTGCAGGTAAAGACGATCAATCTGCTGATTACTTCCACGCTTTGTCTGAAGGGTATGGATTTATCTTTAGTTTACAGTTTACTCACGATGCTTCTGGAGCTCCTTACTTCTCTCATTCAGAAGTAGACGCTATGTTGTCTGAGTTGACTGCAGGTGATACTGGTTTCTGGGAAAGAACAGATGCTGAGTTAGAAGAAATGGCAACTAAAATTGCTAATAAATTATAATAGAGTAATTAACTTACTTTTTTAATATAAAACTCAGTGGTATCTTTTCTGTATCACTGAGTTTTCTTATTTTTGTAATATGAGACGAACTTATTTTTATTTAGTTTTAATAACATTGTTTTTCGTAGCTTGCGAAGATGATGAAAGATCAATTGACAATTCAATTCCAATCCTTATATTGAATGGTGATTATGAGGTGTTTATTAACTATGGCAATGATTATATTGAACTTGGCGCTTTAGCTGAAGATGATTCCGATATAGACATAAATAATAAAATTGTCATTGGAGGAGATGTTGTTGATGTATTCAAAACAGGTACTTATGTAGTTACATATGATTTAACCGATAAAGACAAAAATGAAGCTCCACAAATTGAAAGAATAGTACATGTAATTATTAATAGAACTAGTATACTTTCTAATTTAACAGATAACATTATAGTACCTTCTTACAATACCTTTCGAATTGCTCTTGGAGATTTTAAAGTTGCAACGGATGCCTTTCTCAAAGTTCCTAGTGAATCGAATTTGACAACCGTCAAAGAAAAGTGGTTGGCTTCTTACAAATTATGGCAGCATGTAGAGATGTTTGACATTGGTAAAGCAGAAGAAATCAATTTCAACTTACGTATGAATGCGTACCGTACGAACAGTTCACAGATTGAAATCAACATAGCCAATGGAACTTACGATTTATCTGCGGCGAATGAGCCTTCTTACTTAAGCCAAGGTTTTCCAGCAATGGACTACTTACTCTTCGGATTAGATGCCGGAGTTTTGGATGGTAATTCTGACAAACACCGTAACTACTTTGCTGATCTCGTGGATGAAATGATAGCGAACACAGACATGTGTATTGCTGACTGGACAGCTAACAAAGCTGCTTTTACTGCAGATGCTACAAATACTGCCACTTCAAGTTTTAACAAACTTACCAATGATTTTGTGTACTATTACGAAAAAGGTTTACGTGCTAATAAAGTAGGAATACCTGCTGGGCATTTCGGAGGTGTTGCATTTCCAAATTTTGTAGAAGCTTATTACAAAAAAGATGTTTCGAAAGTATTGTTTTTGGAAGCACTGTCTGCTGCTGAAAATTTCTTTCTAGGAAAAAAATACGGTACCGAACAAACAGGAGAAAGTTTTAAAACCTATTTAGAGGCTTTGGATAGCGAAACAGAGCTGCCTAAAGAAATTACTGATAATTTTGAATTGTCAAGACAACAAATAGCTAAAGTACAAGACAATTTTGTCACTCAGATAGAAACAGATAATTTGGAGTTTTTACGTACTTATGATGCGATTCAAAAAAATGTTCCTAAGTTTAAAGTTTATATGTTGCAAGCATTTAAAATTAATCCTGATTATGCAGATGCTGATGGTGATTGATTTATAGTTTTACAGAAAAGATTCTCAATAATAAATTGAGAATCTTTTTTTGCTTTTCATACTTTTTAAGTTGCATTTTTTCCTTTTTATGAACATCTTTCGTTTTCTATACCTTCCCATACTATTAGTATCGCTTTCACAAAGTTTGTATGCTCAAAATTATGTGAAAGGATATTTGAAGAATTCTATCACTAAATTACCAGTTCAGGAAGCTGAAATTTTTTCAACATCTTATAACCTACTTGCAAAGTCTAACAAAGAAGGCTATTTTGAATTTTCTTCATCAAAGGATGATGCATGGTTTTTTGTTTTTTCTTACAGTTATAAAATTTTTGAAACAAAAATACCAACTAACCTAAATACTCCTCTGACTATAGAACTTACTCCTATAGCAGAGGAATTGTCTGAAGTAGCAATCAATGCTAGAAAAGCCAAGGTTTTTGAAATGGCACGTTTAAAAGATGTAGAAGGTACTGCGATTTATGCAGGAAAAAAGACAGAAGTGGTATTGGTTGATCAGTCGATGGCAAATTTAGCCTCGAATAATGCGCGTCAAATTTTTGGCCAAGTAGCAGGACTCAATATCTACCAAAACGACGATGCTGGTTTACAACTCAATATTGGAGGTAGAGGATTGGATCCTAATCGAACTTCTAATTTCAATACCCGTCAAAACGGTTATGATATCAGTGCAGATGTCTTGGGGTATCCTGAGAGTTATTATGCACCAGCTTCAGAAGGCTTGCAACAAGTGCAAATCATAAGAGGTGCCGCCTCTCTACAATACGGTACTCAATTTGGAGGTTTGGTCAATTTTATTATGAAAAAACCAAACCCAAACAAGAAGGTTGAACTCATCACTAGAAATACAGTAGGAAGCTATGGAC
>JBELGW010000104.1:0-3349 GCA_042091715.1 Polaribacter sp.
CCACCAAAATAGAAACCCTGTACAGAAATGTACAGGGTTTTTTGATTATAGGGGGTTCAAACAAAACCAAAAAAAACCGTAACTTGGGTTATAAAATCGGTTATAAAAAATAAAACCTAATTTTTATAACCGATTATATGCTCTAAAGCCAGTAAAATTAGGAAATCCTTTCCTAGAATTTTGAAGTAAATTGTATAGTAGTTGATTTGATTTTCGTCTATAAAAAAAGATATAAACTTTAAAGACGACAGCTATGAATGCAAAAACCACCTTTTCCATTCTCATTTGGATCAATTCCTCACGGACAAAAAACAATTACGCAAACCTGTATGCTAGAGAAACCGCAAATCAAAAAAGGTGTAACATAAGTTTACACAAAAAAATAGACTAAGATAAGTGGGATCCACTAAGAAATTGCATAAACGGTAATTCACATAAAACCAGAAAAGTAAATATTCCAAATAAACATATTAATAATCCAAGCTATAAAAATTAGTAGCCCAAACGACTCAATTTTGAAATTATCGATACTATTCAACACCTTTTATGATTGTAAAATCAGAAATATACATGTAAGTGAGAGCAGTATTTTTATACATTATTGGCAGTTTTTTTTCATTTAACAGTATACCTCACAATTACCTCATTATCTAAAATGACATTCGTTGACCAAATAAATTCAGCATTGTCAAATACGTTTAGATAATTTGTATAGGCAGGTTTATTATCCATTCCTAACTCCGAAGATGTATAAATGGTTGCGGAAGACCAACTTGAGTCGTCAAAACTTTCTGATGTCCAATCACTAGGTATCTCCCAATGCAATCCATAAAAATCACTAGCATCTGTTACATCAGCGGTAGAACAATTTGCTGTGCTGCGAGTTGTTCCATTTTCTGTAGGGCAAGTTAAATCTTTAATTGGAGCAGTATAAAAAGTTTGTGCTTTCCATTCATCACTCGTTCTTACGACAACTGTTTCACTAGCATCCATAAAAACAGCAATCATTCCGCCATCACCTGGATGATAAGCCGTTGCTTGTTTTTCTGAGCCCAATCCTAAGTTTTCTTCCCAATCCACTAGTTTCATAGCTATGGTGTATGGTGTAGACACTTTGAATTTTAAAATATGTGAATTAAATTCGGTAAAAGGAATAGCATCCTTGCCAACGGGTATTCCATTGACGTATAATTCGAAATAATTATCAGCAAAAATATAGGCTGTAATAATTTCGCCAGTTGCATCTATTTCAATGATATCATTCGCATTAAATGCAGTAAGAGCTTCTGCAGCACTTGCATATTGTGTGCCGTATGGATTGTTAAGGTCTGCAGCAAAAGGGAAAGAATTTTCCGTATAGTTCACATCAGCAGGAACTGTCCAAACCGTATTATCGCTAGCAGTTATGCTACCTAGTCCAGCAACTCTTTGTCCTTGTGGTAACAGATTGGCTGTAGTTGTACTTGCAAATCCTTGTGTAACAGAAGCGGTTCCTGTGTAATCGGATGTTTCAAAAGGTAATGCGGTTTCATCATCTTCACTTTTTTTATCACAACTAGTAGTGAAGAACAACAACACCACTGTAATTATCTCAATTGTTCTCATATTAATTTTTTCATTTTAAGATGTGAATTATCTTTGGTAAGTTTCTGTTATTGAGTTGCCATTTGGATTGATAAACTCATACGTATATATTCCGTTATTATCCCAACCGTAGTTGATCCTATAGTTTTCACTATTCAGAGAATAGGTTAAAGAGTAAGAGTTTGTTCCGGTTGCTTGAAAATTTGTAATTACTGCACCGTTAAGAGGTTCTAATGCAGGGCGAACACCTTTTGTCATAGCTTGAGGTATCACCTGATTTTCAGGAGCAGAAGTGGTTGGATCTAAAGTAACTTCCCCTCGCATGCCAGCTATAAAATAAGGGAATTGAGTTATGGTGTGATATTGATAACTCCCATCGTCATTAAACCTGCCAAGATATTCATCTAATTCTTCGGTAGTTTCGCCATAAACAGGAAATCCATCTACTGCATAAGCAACAGGTTTGCCTGCCCCTATTGTTGCTTGTAAATGAATAGGAGGAAGGTGGTAATGATAATCGTCAGCTCTTCCACAATGTCCACCCCATTGGTCTAGCTCACCTATGGCATTTGCATCTTCACTACGATTATTTAGCGGATTAAAAATAGGGATGCCATTAGCTGCTATTGCAATCGCTCCTTTTAATAAGTTTGTTTCTGTACTTAAAGGGTTTTCAGCTAAGACTGGTCGAATAGGAATGGCCCAACTATTCGTGCCTGAATAATCTTGATTTATAGGTATTTGTTGTTGCCAATTGGTAATACCAACCATCATATTGTGGCTAGGAATCCCGTTAGATGAAACATAAAAGTATGTGTCATCTGAGGAAGTTCCAACTTCAGAAAAACTACCAAAAATAGATTGCATAAAAGAAATACCATTTGCTGGCAGAATAGGAAGTGGCTCTTCATCTATGTCTGAATTGTCATTAACTATGTCTGAATTGTCATTCTTGTTACAAGCTATGAAAAATAATAGCAGAGCTCCAATAAAACCATAAGCTAAATGCTGTTTTTTTCTGTGTTTTAAAAAAAGCATAAAAGAGATTAGTAATAGTACAATACCTACACCAATAAAAATAGAGTTCGTATTAGTATTGGTTTTCAATTCAATTTGATTCATGTATGAAATTGCAGCATATTTATCTAAAATGATTCCCTGTAATTTAGGAGAAAGAGCTTCTAGTTCAAAACTGAGTAAGCTATGAGTATCATTTATAAAAAACACTTTTCCATCTTCATATTTTAAAAATTCTGCTTGTAAAGGTTTGTTGTTAATTATCCAAGTTTTACTATTGCCGTGTCCTACTTCGTGAGCGAAAAGAGATAGTTGAAATGAGATTAGGGTTAAAAACATCAAAAAATACTTCATATTATTTGTTTTAAAAGTCCAATCTTTATGTTTTTTTTCTTGCGGTCAATTATACTTTTTTATCTTTCAAAAGGTGTCATTTAGGTTTTGTTAGAATTACCACCGACGTCTGTGTAAAATACACGCTGTTCTCATTATCCACCCAATATGGATGAATAAATGCAGCATTTTTATGTTTATATGTTTATATGTTTGTTGTTTACAGTATTTTATAATGCAATCCATTATGCATGTTGTCACCTGTATACATTGAATATTTCATTTATTAAAAATATGAAAAATTGCTTGTTTTACCTTGTATAACTCTTGTTCACACAAATAAAACCATACTTAAAGGCTAAGTACCTTATTTTTCAATAGTGATGGTTCTTGTCACTTTATTGAACGGTCCAGG
>JBELGW010000105.1:0-3331 GCA_042091715.1 Polaribacter sp.
TTTTCATGTATTCTTAATTTAATAGGTAATATAAATCCATCCTTTTTTCACACTTTTGGATGTAGATTGACGGTCTTTGGGTTGTCCTGTTTTAAGAACATACATATAAGATCCTTTGGGTAATTTTTCTCTAGCTCCAATATTAGAGACCCCATCAAAGCTATCTAAAAAAGGTTGTTCGCTAAACACCAACTTTCCTGATGCATTAAATATTTGTAATGAATTATTGGGATAAAACTCAGACAAACTTTTTATTTTCCAAAAATCATTTACGCCGTCATTGTTGGGGGTAAAAGCTTTCGGTATTTCAATTTTATAGTTAGAAGCTTCAAAATACCCAGAAAATATTCCTCTTCCAAAACTTGTGGCATATACCGCACGTGTCTCTTTTTTATATTGTAAATCTGTTACTTTTACATCACTCATTCCGTTGAATGTTTGCACCCAATTAGGCTCTTCTTTATCCCAGTTTTCAGTTTTCCACACTCCGAGTTCCGTTCCTATAATTACTTCATTTTGTAAGATAGGATTCTGTAAAATTGATTTTACTGGAATATCTGGGAATGTCCCTTCTTTTGACATCCAAGTTTTCCCACCATTCTCAGAAAACCAAATACTCTTTACTCCATAGTTATGGAAAGTTACCAATATTTCATCGGGAGGACCTCCAAACTCAATATCTGAGATACTTCCGACAAAATCAGGTCCTGAAATATCTTTCCAAATTGGATCTGTATCTGCATTGGTTACTCTTAGTAATTCTCCAGTTTCGGTACCTACTAACAAAAGAGAAGATTCTGAGCTGTAAGGGGAGACCTTCAATGCTGTAGGTGATGACGTTAACAAGGGGTCTTTTAATATTTCTTTAGTAGCTTCGCTGTTAGTCTTGAGATTATTCAAATTAGAGAAACGGTACAAACGATATATATCATTGTATTTTTGACTTCCATTGGAATATAAAATATCTAAATTAGAATCCAACTCTGATTGATTTATAAAATCTCCGTCTTCATTGTCACTTATTATGGTTTTCCATTGTTGAGCTTCAAAATCATACAAACTTATAGCTTGATTGTATGTGTAACTAACTATTAAGTAAGACTCTTCTATCTGATCTATGAAACAATACCCACCATCTCCTCCACTAATATCAGAAGACGCATCAGGTTCATTTGTTTCAGGGTTGTTAAAAAATTGTGTTCCGTTGTCCTGAGAGCCGGCTAAAAAATACTCATCTGATGCTGAAGGACTCACAGCTCCTTTGTAAAATTGTGTGATATTAAGTCCCGTGTTTACAGCTTTTATATTCGATGTTGCAATTGCGCTTGACAAAGAATTACAATAGTATACTCCACCATCATTTCCAAAGACAGCTTCATTAGAAGCTCCAGGTCGAAAAATCATGACATGTTGATCAGCATGTACTGTTGAGAAAGGCCCTACAATTCTTGTACTTCGTTTTGATATTTGCTGCCAAGAATCACCTGAATCTGCGGAGCGAAACAAATCGATTCCTCCAACATAAACTACGGCGTCATCTGTTGGGTCTGTTTCAATTACCAAATCATAGAAAGCTTGCCCTCGAGTAAAATCATCTGCAGGAATTCCTTGATCTATATCATTGGGTTTGGAAATCTCTTGAAAATTTTCAAATGCATTTGATGTTTTGAATATATGAGGTACACCATTTGTTCCTTCAGTTAAAACATATATTTTATTTGAATCTGATGAAGAAACAGCGATTTCAACCCTATCTGAATTTGGAAGATCAGCTCTTAAAGACCAAGTTATACCATCTGAAGAGCTGTATACAAAACCAGCTCCTTTACTTCGTATCGGAGAACCGATTGTACCCATCCATAATGTGTTATCTGCTGCTATTTCTAAATCATTGGGCATATAATAGAAAGTTTCTTCTCCAAAAGTGAAAGACATATTACTAGCTTCTATTCTGTTCCAAGAGGAGCCTTTGTCTGAACTTTTGTAGATTCCTGCTGATTGTAATCCAAGCCAATTATTAGGACCATTAGCACTATAATATAAAAAACCTCCGACAGCAACAAAAACTTCTGTACTTACACCATTGTCCCAGGCAATAATATCATTTATATAATATATCCCTGAAAGGAATAAAGAGGTATCTGAACTACTAACAACTCCCATAGCTTCGAGAGAGACATTACGCCAACTATCACCCCCATCTTCAGATTTATAAACTCCATTACCTACAACATCACCAGCAGTATACTGCTCACCTGTTCCAACATACCAAATATTGGAATCTCTTGGGTCTACAGTAATGCATGAAACATTCATATTTCCAGGAACATCTGTTACCTGATTCCATGTAGATTGGGTGTCAGTGATGTCATTGTTAAACCACAGACCTCCACTTACACCTCCAGCGTATACTTTTTTATGAAGTGGATCGTTTGGATCAAATAACAAGACGCGTGTCCTACCTGCAATATTGTTGGGACCTCTTTCAATCCATGGGTTCTTTTTATCATCTCCAGGTGACTTATTCAAAAGACGTTTGCGATGCAACTCTTTTTGTAGCTTTAAAGCTTTTGCAGGTTCTGGCATTCCAGTTGTGGGATTCATGGTTAATTCCCACATTCTTTCGTAAAACTTATTGGGAGGCAAAGCAATTTTCTTTCGATCATTCTTTGACAATTGTATCGTTTCTTTGAAAGGAGTGTTATCTAGAAAGACCCTATGCTTTTCTTTTATCAATGCATTTTCAGATACTTTATCACACGAGTATAAACTACTTGTAATGATATAAATTACTACTATATTGATGATTCTAAAATTCATAAACAAGAGTCTTTAATAAAGGTTATATTTTAGAGAATAATACCACCTATAATTTTTTTGTGAAGTAGAATTGCTGTTCCGTCTGACATACCGGCTATGTAACTGCATACCAGCATAATTCGGTCAGCTATATTTTCAGGAAATAACCGAGCATCTTCAGGGAGTAGATTGATAATGAGTTTATCAAAGTTAGTCGCCTTTCCGTCATAAAAATTGTTTACAGCATTTATAAAAACATCTAACAAATCCGCAATTACTTTATATCCTGCCACCTCTTTTTCAATAACTTCTGTGCTATTGTATATCTTAGCTCTACTAATTCGTAGGATATCATTCAATTGTGCTTCGTACTTACATTTATCTAACAAAGAAATATTGTATTCTCCTTTCAAAATAGCTTCTTCATTTGCCAAAAAAACGTTTGAGGCTTCTTCAATAAGTGTTCCTATTGTAAGTGCTCTCAAGTAGCTAATACGTTGTTTTTTAAATTGTAAAGCATGGTATTTTTTAG
>JBELGW010000106.1:0-3284 GCA_042091715.1 Polaribacter sp.
GATTGCTTTCATAATTGGTTGTTTTTGGATATGTAGCAAAGATCAATAGATTATTTCCTGCAGTCGTTCTAGAATGTAAATCGGAACAAATTTCAATAGCAGCATTTATTTCTTGAGCTGATTCCAATACATTTTTGGAGTAATTCCTAGTTGATTTTTAAAAAATGTATTGAATACGGTTTTCGAATTAAATCCGCTATCATAAGCTAAAGCGAGTAGGGTAAGTTGATGCGCATTTGAGTTTTGCAATTGCACTTTGAAATGCTCGAGTCTGTAGGTATTGACATAGTTTGCAAAGTTTTGTTGGAAGCCTTGATTTAATAACTGCGACATATGGTTTGGCGGTAGATTCATATATTGAGCAAGTGACCTTAGTGAGAGCTCAGGGTCCAGGAATACCTCATCTTTTTCCATTAAAACTTGAAGTCGTTCTTTGAAGCGTTCCAATTCTTGCGCACTAAACAGAGGCTTCTTGTATTTTCTGAATGTATTATTTTCGTTACTTTTTGTAATAGTTCCACCAATCAACTCTTTAAAAATAGGGTTGTTGTGCAACGGTTTCGCCAAGGGCTCTGTGGGGAGTAATAAGACTAACGGAACATGATTCTCTATGGCTTTTCGAAGATATTCAAGGGCTTTATCTACATTGTTTAGTTGTGCATGACAAAGAATTAGAAAGTTCAGAGCATTTCCAGATGATGCTGAGTCGAGGTGTGATTCTAATTGTAAAATTCCTGCAGTGGCTTTCTCAATGTTGCCCATCATGGCGTGTGCAAGGCAGGTGCCTCCTAGTTTAGTAAGGTAGCCTGTATTGTCTTCCGCAAGCCCGTTGAAATAAGCCAATCCTTCTTCATATTGACCAGATAATAAAGAGCAAGCACCTATATTTATTACTGGAAAAGGCAATTCAGGTTGGAGAATTAAACTGTGCTTGAGATAGGGAATTGCTTTGTCGTATTGCTCCATCAAATA
Source organism: Polaribacter sp. (assembly GCA_042091715.1). Classification (GTDB taxonomy): domain Bacteria; phylum Bacteroidota; class Bacteroidia; order Flavobacteriales; family Flavobacteriaceae; genus Polaribacter. Next base: position 973 of record JBELGW010000106.1, read on the forward strand.
ATACAGAAATCCTTTGTAATTGATATTAACAGAAGAGAAAGGAGCCAATTCTAACCCCTTGTCGAGATACTTCATAGCCAATGTAAGTTTTCCTTCTATGGTGAGGAAATTGGCCATTGTTAAATACATATTGTCTGTTGGTCTCTGACCAATGGCATTGTTGAGATGTGTATAGGCTTGTTTTAAATCCCATTTTTGCCAACAGCAAATCCACGCTAGGTTCAGTTGTGTTTCAGCCAAGTTTTCTTTTAATTCAATGGCCTTTTGCAAAAAGGGTTGGGCTTTGTAAAACCCTTCGTGTGCAGGAATAATGCCCATGGTTCCCATGTATGCATACCCTTGATTTACATCTAAGTAGGGCAGTGGGAATTCAGGAGACTCTTCAATAACCTCCTGAAAAATTGCAATCGCCTTATAGGTGTTTTTACAATCAAGTTTCATTAAGAAAAAGCGTCCTTCAAGGTATTTTTTATAGGTGTTAAAGGGCACGTTATAGGCGTCTACTAAATGATCGGCTAATTCGAAGTGACCCAAATGTTCTCTGAGTTTATCTGCAACAAATAAGCTAATTTCATCTTGAACAGCAAAGATATTGCTGAGATCACGATCGAAGGTTTCTGACCAAAAATGAAAATCGCTTGCGGCTTCGATCAATTGAATGGTAATTCTTGCAGCTGTGCCTGATAGACGAACACTCCCTTCTAGAATAATAGCAACATTCAATTGTTTGGCGATTTCTGAAATGCTACTCTTGCTTCCTTTAAAGGAGAATGATGAGGTCCGAGAAGTGACTTTTAGCCCTTGTATTTTTGCAAGTGCATTTATAATTTCTTCCGTGATCCCATCCGAGAAGTAATCAACTTCTTTGTCTGCACTCATGTTAATAAATGGGAGAACAGCAATCGATTTTTTGAGTTCTGTATGCACCAATGTATTATTTTCTTTTAAGGTTCCTTTTTTCTTTTACAATTTTTTGTGAAATTATGAAAAAGTTCTGTTTAGCAGTTGCGTATAGACATTTTACCTATTGTGAAATGCTAGGTAAAACTAGGTCTTTTTTTATACTTGTCATGCATGTGAAAGCAAAATTTATAATGAAAAGTGCTTTCATCCATTTGTATGCAGCTTCTAGCTTTTGAAGAGAATGAATCCAAACGCATTATTGACGCCTCTCAAAAAAAATAAGTTTGATAGCTCAAATAAGTTGTGCAAGTGCTTGAAAAAAATATTTTCTTTCGCTCTTGCATGATGTCAATTGTTGCGTCCTTTTTCTATTTTCAATCTGCAGGATGTGTTCTAAAGATATAAAGAAAAAGCAGTGCAAAAGTTGCATATAGTATCGTAAGTGGGATCACTATTTGCGAATGGATTTGGATATCCGAAGTAATTTTAACCAGTGCGATGGCTCCAACAGTAAAATGCATAAAGTTTCCAATAGCAATTGGTCTGTTATAAATACCGCCAATGATCGTTCTTCTTGCCATCCAATTTTGCATTCCAAACCCTAAGTACAAAGCACTAAGTAGTATAAAAGATAAGCGCGTAACAGTTGTTGATTCAACATTTAAGTAATTTGCGATTTCATCGGGTAAAAATGAAAAAAGAATACCGAGAATGCCATAGAATAAGGCACTTGAGGTCATCACTATTTTTGTTTTCATAGGCTTTTATTAGGATGTTAATTGTTTGTTTACATTTTTTAATTGAGCAATCAATTTATTCAGTCTCCTTTGCTGTTTTACAATTGCTTTAGGCCTGAAGTAGAAAGCATTTAATGCAATCCAAAAAAGAACGATACTGTAAGAGATAATTGCCCATTGTAATGACATTCTACTCGTGTACTCATGCATATACAGACTGAGTCCAAGAGACAGTAGTATGAAGTAAATATTTAAGAGGGTTGTATGCTGGAAGCGTTGTTTTTCTCTCAGCGATATTAACTGAGTTAATTGCGTTTTAGCATCTAACTCGACACCTTTATTTGATACAAGCGGTGCCATTGTATTTTGAACTGCTAGGTAACTCAACATGGCCATAATACAAAGTATAATGCCAAGTTTTGTGCTCAGGAACTCAGGTTGGTAATGGAACCATATAAACCCAATAAATAAACAGGTTGAGAGCAATATGATATTGGATGCAATGAGTTTGTTTCGTGTTTTTCTTTTAAATTCACCGGCTTTTTTTATGACTTGTTTCGCTTCTGAATTTTCAATTTTCTGTTCATTCCAATATGCTTTAAAATTTATTTTATCTGTCATAGTGCTGGAATTTTTTAGTTAATTTATCTTTTATTCTGTGAATTCTTACTC
>JBELGW010000107.1:0-3243 GCA_042091715.1 Polaribacter sp.
TCGTAACATCGACAAATGTATTGCCGTCATTTCTGTACAATTTATCAGATTCTAAATGGTTCACATGCTCCATTTTATACTTGTAGACCATGTTGGAAGTAGATTGATGCGCAATTGGATAATTGGCCACATACAGGTCTAAATCGCCATCATTATCAAAATCAAAAAAAGTAGCTTGTATGGAGTTCCCTGCATGATCAATCCCATATTCCTTTGCGCGTTCAGAAAATGTATTGTCTTGATTGTTGATGAATAATTGATTGTTCTTTACTCCCTTCTTTCCTGCAACAGAACAGTAGATGTCTAGAAACCCGTCATTATTAATATCTACCATGGTCACCCCGGTATACCATCTCTGATCACCTGATAGTTTTGAAGATGCTGTGATATCTTCGAACTGTAAATTTCCTTTGTTTAAATAGAGCCTATTTTGAACCTGATTGCCTGTGAAAAAAACATCTATCAATCCATCATTGTTAATATCTCCTACCGATACACCGCCTCCGAAGTAAATGGAGCTATAGTTAAAGTAATTCAGTGAATCCGTTTCTGTAAGTGTGTTCTTAAAATGAATTCCGGTATGCATCGCGGTTGCTTTTACAAACTTTGGAATTCTTTCAACCTTAGTATTAGAGGAACATCCGATTATAACAAGCACCAAAATCATCAAAAACCACTTTTGCATCATGTAAAACTATTAGGGTATTTTTATAAATAGATAAAGCAGTATAAAATATGTATCATACTGCTCTATCATTAATTCAGAATTAAACATTATACAATGTTACTAGTACCCCGGGTTTTGATCTGTGTTAGACAACTCTGAGTTCTTCTCAATTTCTGAAATTGGAATTGGGAATAGATCATTTTTAGATGAATAACCAGTACCCGCTAATTCAGTAGCTGCTTTACCCCATCTTACTAAATCCCAAAATCGCTGACCTTCATGAGCTAATTCTAAGTATTTTTCGTTGACAATTGCTTCGAATAATGCATCTCCCGATACGGTTGCATCGACAGCAGCCAAACCAGATCTCATTCTCACTTTGTCTAACTGTGTTCTGGCCAAACCATCATTTCCTGCCTTGTTATATGCCTCTGCAGCTAGCAATAGCACTTCTGCATAACGAAACACTCTCCAGTTTGTGCTGTAATTTAATTCAGCGACACCATCACTTGTATCTTCTCTTTTGGTAGCATATTTAGTCCTAATTGCTCCTTCATAGTCCCAAACTTCACCTCCTACTGCAACTGTTTGATCAACACCTCCACCAGCAGCAATTAAATCTGCTTCTGTCATTAATGTTGCGTTCTTTCTTTCAACATCTCCCGCTGATTCAAAGGCCGTTACTAATTTACTTGTAGGTAAATTGAATCCCCATCCATTTAATAGTCCCACTGATTCAACATCAAAAATACCGTCACCTCTAGGTCCCATCAATTGGATATGTAAATTACTTTCGTTGTTACCTCCCCAAGTGATATTTCCCCAATCTCTAGCTGTAGTAGAAATATATCCCAGTTCAAATAAAGATTCTACACCAAATTCTGTATCAATACCCCATACGTCTTCAACGTTTGGCTCTAAGTCATGTACTGGATTCGAAATCACAGCTTCAAAAAATGGAAGTGACGCTGAATATTTTTCTTGAAAAACAAGTACTTTCCCCATCAATGCTTGTGCAGTTCCCCTAGATGCTCTAAAATTATCTGCAGCACCCTTTTCAGGCAAGGCAGCTACTGCAGCTGTTAAATCTGCTTCAATTTGCGCATACACTTCAGCTCTTGTTGATTTTTTTAAGCCAAATTCTTCAGCTGTTGAAGGAACTGTTAAACGTAAAGGAATATCTCCAAACATGGTTGTCAATTCAAAATAACACCAAGCTCTCATAAACTTCGCTTCAGCGATAGCTCTGTCTTTATTTGATAAGGAAGATCCTTCAATATTGGTAATAACCAAGTTAGATAGCGCTATGGTTCTGTAAAAAAGGTCCCATACATTTGTTATGGAAGGGTTTGACACAGAAACATTCGTATAATCATCAATATCTTGCAATTGAGGCTGATCTCCTGAGTTACCTCCGGCAGCATTCACATCATCACCAGGCAACATTTTCACGAAGAATGCACTGTGCCATGGCACCGAGTAATTTTGTTGCATGAGATCATAAATACCTATCACTGCAGATTCTACATTTGCCTCCTTTTGAAAAAAGGCTTCTAAATCCTGAACATCAGGCCTTTCGTTTATCGTAAATTCTTCATTACAGGACACGATTCCTATAAAAAGTAATGCGATAAGTGCTAAACATATTTTTTTCATAATGTATAAATGTTTTTTAAATTAAAAGTCTACAGACAATCCTAAAAGCGTTTTGGCTGCTGTTGGATAAAAACCTCTATCTACTCCAATTGAGTTAAATCCAAAATTCCCAACTTCAGGATCCAATCCTTTGTAATTTGTAAATGTAAAGAAATCATCTAAAGAAAGATACATACGTAAGTTGGCTACTTTTAGTTTATCCGCAATATTTGAAGGCAAGGTATACCCAAATTGAATTTGCTTAATTCTCATGAATGACCCGCTTTCTACCATCAAATCAGTATCGTACGAAGAAATTACATTTTCTGCAGCAGGGAAGCTCGCGTTGTCACCAGCTTGTGTCCATCTTTCTGTGAAAAAGTGCACTGGTTTGTTTGTGATTGGACGAGATGGCTGGTGGTAAGTAGACATGATATCGTTTCCGATAGATCCTTGAAACTGTAAGTTAAAATCAAATGCCTTATACCCGAGACTTACATTACCTCCAAACAACAAGTCTGGATGGGGTGAGCCAATCATTGTTTTGTCATCACTTGTGATTGATTCATCCCCATTGGTATCTACTTTGTTGATTTCACCTGTTGCAGCATCAATACCCGCAGTTTTGTATCCATAGAAATACCATGAAGGCAATCCTTGTGAAAATCTAGTCACTCCGTCAGCATTTTGCGGTGCTCCTGCTCCTTGCAAAGAAGTACCTTCTGGAACAAATAAAATCTCTTTCACTGTATTCTTTAAGGTAGAAAAGTTGGCATTTACTGCATAACTTAATCCAGCTTCTGTAACGTCTCTATATCCCAATTCAAATTCGAAACCTGAATTCTCTATAGTACCTGCATTGAATTCATTTGAGACGAACCCTGCAGAACCAGGAGTTACTAAAGAACCATCTGACACAATTGCATCACGTGTTGTTTTCT
>JBELGW010000108.1:0-3218 GCA_042091715.1 Polaribacter sp.
GATTGGTATATTTTGAAACACAATCAAGGCTAAACACTACTCAAAGTCCGCTCCCTACATTAAAAGTTAGTGATGGGGCTTTGCAAAATAATCTAAAATAAATGTCGATTTTACTTTTAGTAGAAATATAGATACTACTATTTTATTCTTAAAAGAAACTTCATAAATGTATGCATATCACTTCATATTTGGTAATATAGAATACAGCACACGCTCTATTATGAGGTTGGCATCCAGAAGCACTACAAGTCAGTCACAATGCGTTTTAACTCTTCTACATGAGATTCAAATGCACTTCTACCTTTTGATGTCAAATGATACCACCTCCGCTCTCTTCCATTCACTTTGCTTTTTTGCTGCTTGATATAAGCCACATCCTCCAGCTGTTTAATGTGCTTGGACAATACAGAATCACTAACACCCAATTCTTCTCGAATTACCCGAAATTCAACTTGGTCAAGTGGTGAAAGCAATGCACAGATCTGAAGTCGATTCGGAGCATGTATGATAGGGTCAAATTTTGGATCAGCCATTATTTTCTGTCTTTTTTTGATATATTACTATGAGATCGGTGTGCGGCAAGCAACAAACTCCAAATGCCAATTGCAAAAAATGTTCCTATAACATAGGGTGCCCAAAAGTAGTCAAAATTGTTGTTCAAATATTGACCTCCAATTATGGCTAAAAAATAAAGCGGAATGATACATACCAAGCGAATTAGTATTGCTTGCTTAGAAAGCAAGACTCTTTCGGTTACTCCAGCTGATTGGGTTTTGTTCATTATAGCAATAACCATAACAACAATTAATACAATTAAAATCGTGTTGTAGGTCCTTATTTCAGCGCCTAATAGTGCTATTTGAGTTCCAAGTAGTAATCCCAAAACAGCACCGAGCCATAGTGGAGTTGGCAGGATATGTTTTAGACCCGCATGTTGCATTTTGTCAATTGAATCAAGTGCATCTTGTGCCTCTTTTGATTGCATATTTTTCTTTTCTGTCATAATTAAAACATTTAGTTACTTTCCGTATTGGAAACAAATGTACAAAAACTTTCCATAACGGAAAGTTACTTTGAAATTATTTTTTCAATAAGTGATAATTCCACTTTTAAAAGTGAGGGAAACCAGTGTTTGAACTCATATATAATCTTTTTGAATTTTATCCGTTCATTGTAACCTCAACATCTAAAAATTTAACTTTCTTTTGAGGTTCAAACACAATGCTTTTTCGTTCTTTTGAAAGAAATAAGTGAGACAAAAAAATGTTTAAAACACCTTCATTTCTATTCGTTCTACTATCAATTATCAGTTGTGATAGTAGAACCAAGCAAAAAACGTATACTATACATGAAGCTATTCACCTAGCGATTGAAAAAAACGCAAACTCATTCATCTCAAACCCTTTGATAAACTCAGTTTCCATCGGTATATTTAAAGATGGGAAGTCCTACACTGGACATTTTGGGGAACTAGATAAAGGAAAAGGGAATAAACCAACAGATAGTACTATATATGAAATTGCTTCAGTTAGCAAATCTTTTACTGGGACATTGGTTGCGCAAGCAGTACTTGACAAAAAGTTGAGTTTAGAAGATGATATTAGAAAGGACTTAATGGGAGATTTTTCAAACTTGGAACACCTCAACAATCCAATTAGGATAAAACATCTATTGACGCATACTTCAGGATTACCGAGGTTTTTACCCACTAAGATTAACTCATTGTTCGATAATAGAGATGAAAACTTACCTTTTCGCATATACAATATCAACAAAGAATACAGTAAAAAAGAATTTTTAACTGATCTGAAAAAACTTTCCATTAAAAACATACCCGGAACGGTGTATCAGTACGCAAGTGCAGATACAGAATTACTAGCTCATATATTGGAAAACATCTACAAAATTACATTTGACGAATTGCTTCAAAAATATATATGCAACATATCCGAAATGGAGAACACTCGCGTTCATTTATCAAGCGAACAAAAAAATAAACTAGCCAATGGATACGGAGATATCAATAATCTAGTCCCCCATTTTGCAAATTCTTTATGGGGAGCTGGAGGAGGAATAAAATCTACCACACCTGACTTGTTAAACTATATAAAACTTCAATTGGATGATACCCATTTGGCAGCAAAAGAATCTCACATGTCTCTTTATGAAGACGGTGGTATACAAATCGGTTATTTATGGAACATAGATAGCAAAGATGACTACGGTACATTTTATTACATACATGGCGGTGCATTCGGGACTCAAAACTACTTAATAATTATTCCAGAACACAAATTAGGAGTCTCCATAATAACCAATCAAAGCGGATTGCAAACATCCAGAAAATTATGGGATACACTACTCAATCTATTATCGGATATAAATAACTTATAACCAATCATACTCCAAGAACTGAGCTAAAAAACAACACTGTGTAATATCAATTCTATGCAAAGTTACCAAAGGCTCAAAATACATTAAGTGTGATTATATTTTAACTATTTTAAGAGCTACAAATTTGATACTTTTGGGTGCTTAAAAATAAACATCATTAAAAAAATGCTGATGCTTCCATTTGAAAAAAAGCCTATATTGCACTTTACACAGACAGCACCCAATTAGAAATCTTTTAAAAACAATTAAATCTATAAAATGCTACATATCTTTTCAATAAAAAAATACACTTATCTGTTTGCCCTTTTGGCGCTATTACTTAGCCTAAACATTTCCTGTAATGAAAAAGAGGACACAATAGACTATGAAGCTATTATCCATTCGGAAAATGTGCTTATACAAAATGACGATGAATTAAAAAACTTTGCTAATAAAGGAATCACAAAAATAAAAGGTAATCTTGATATCCAAGGAGTAAGTTCTCTTAAAGAATTGCATAATCTTCGTGTAATAGAAGGAACCTTAATTCTTTATGGCAATGAAAATCTTACCTCCTTACATGGTTTGGAAAGTTTGTCTACTGTTGGACTATTGGAGATTCTTGACAATAACGATCTAAACTCTTTACAAGGCTTGGAAGGTTTGACTTCTGTCAGTGATTATTTATTAATTTGGTCTAATGACAATCTCAGGTCTCTAAAAGGTTTGGAAGGACTAAATTCAGTTGGAGACAAATTTAGTATTAAGGAAAATAAAAAATTAATCGATTTTTGCGATTTGAAAAATCTTACTACTAATGAAATCTTTATTGCCATACAAAACGC
>JBELGW010000109.1:0-2973 GCA_042091715.1 Polaribacter sp.
TGCCTCAGAGGAAACATAATAAGGGTTTGATGTATTTCTTGAATCCCATTTCCCATTCTCATAACCATATCTAGAAGTGAAGGTCAATCCTTCCATGATACTAAACTTCAAATAAGCAGATACTAAGTTTTGCGTCGCATACATTTTACTGTTGCTTATTCCATTCGCATATGCTACTGGATTCAACACCTCACCTGTAGAGTAACTAGGGTATCCGTAAACGTTTCCATTGGCATCTCTTAATACTGGCACATTATTGTCACTAGCTCTATCATAAACAGACTGTGGCACTGCACCATCAGCATAAACAACAGGAGTCAAAGGATCAATGATTAACATGTTCTGAATAACACCTCTTGTATCATTATTTTCTGGAACACCCATTTTGGTAGCTGCAGAATGTGTTGCATTTACACCAACTTCTAACCATTTTGTTATTTTTGAAGTCAAATTTAATCTCGCATTACCACGCTCAAAAGAAGAATTTTCTTTCCCTACAACACCATCTTGCTTTAAACGACCTAACGAGGCAAAGTATGATGTTTTCTCTGTTGCTCCAGAAAGATTTACATCATATCTATACATAGACGCTGGCGAAAATGTTTCCCTGATCCAGTTTGTATCGTATCCATTGTCTATAACACTTGCTTGCCCTGCTTCATTCATATATGTTACAAACTGAGAAGCATTCATCAAATCCATTTTTGTATTGACAAACTGCATTCCAAACTGAGAATTAAAGCCCACCTTCAATTCGCCAACTTTTCCTTTTTTCGTTGTGATGATTACTACACCATTTGCTCCTTCAGTACCATAGATAGAAGCAGAAGCTGCATCTTTCAAAATTTCAATGTTCGCAATATCTGTTGGCGCGATGCTTTCAATAGAAGAAGTTTTCATTCCATCTACAATATATAACGGACTAGAATTACCACTTGATCCTGCTCCTCTAATACGTATTTTAGCTCCTGAACCTGGTGATCCAGATGACGAAGATACGGTTACACCAGAGGTTCTACCTTGTAGCACCTGCTCCACACGTTGATTAGAAGAACTTTTAAGCTGCTCCCCGTCAATACTAGAAATTGCACCGGTTACCAAACTCTTCTTTTTCGTTCCATACCCTACTACAACGACTTCATCTAAACTGTTGGTGTCTTCTACCAAGACAACATTCAAAACAGACTTTCCAGCAACTGCAAGCTCCATGGTTGCATACCCCACATAACTAAACACCACAACATCTGTTGCTTTTACATTTGACAACACATAAGTACCATCTAATTTAGAGGTTGTTCCATTCGTGGTACCTTTTACTACAATGTTCACTCCAGGTAATTCCCCTGCGCTATCTGACACCTTTCCTTTTAGTGTTTGAGCATAGGAAAAACTGCATAACAAAATAGAGGTGAGCACTAACCACTTTTGTAAAAATTTATTCTTCATATTTGATAATTGATTAAGGTATTTTCTTAAAAGAGTAATAAAACAGCACTAAAAATATAAACATCGTATAATCATGGCCATAAAATCATTAATCTTTCAATCAAATTGATTTATTTTTTTTACAAATCTAAATAGTTTATTAACAAAATATTAATAGTTTTTTATCATTTATTAATAGATTTTTAATATCATTGACTAAAATAAGCAACTATTATGGACACAAATATACATAGAGAGATTACTCAACTCTCACCTGCTGACAGTTTTTTATCCTATTACAGAGTAAAAAACAAGTTTGATTTCCCCATTCATTTTCACCCTGAGTATGAGCTAAACATGATTTACAAAGGCGAAGGTGCACGCAGAGTAATTGGTGATCATATGGAGGAAATTGGCCAATACGAGCTCGTCTTGGTAGGTCCAAATTTGCCACATTGCTGGGAACTACACAAATGCACAAACCAAGAAATACACGAAGTAACCATACATATACATAATGACTTACTCGATGACAAACTGCTCTCTAGACGTGTCTTTAAATCAATACGAGATTTATTAAAGAACTCAATCAACGGCATACTTTTTTCAGAGAAGGCAACAAAAGAAGTGATGCACAAACTAATGAACCTCCCTAAACTCTCAGGAATTGATTACTTTTTAGAGTTTATATCGATACTGCATGACTTGTCTATTTCAAGAAATCAGCGCTCACTGTCTAGTTCAGTAAGCAATGTCACCAATTTTGAAAACAGTGATAAAATCAAAAAAGTATATGAGTATGTTCAAGAAAATTTTCATCGTAAAATAACACTTGACGAAATTTCAGAGCTCATTAACATGAGTCCCGTGACCTTCAATCGCTTTATAAAAAAGAGAACTGGAAAAACGTTTATATCCTATATCAACAACACAAGAGTAAGCTATGCTACTAGGCTTCTTATTGAGTCAGATCTGAGTATGGGTGAGATTGGGTATAAATGCGGATTCAACAACATTGCTAATTTCAACAGAATGTTTAAAAAAATAAAGAACTGTACCCCTAGCGAATTCAAAAGCGAATTCATTGGTATTCAAAAAGTATTTTAATACTATTTTGTCATAGTGAATACATATTTGCATCAAAAAGCAATCACATTTACAAAAAAATACTAGCTTTTGATAATTTCAGTGTAACGTATAATTCTACTTTCTTTTAATTTTACAACCTCAAAACTGTTTATACGCAGTTACCAAATCAATTAAATATGAAACATCTAAACCGCATAATTACCTTTTGTCTAATTATTGTTCTAACCGGATGTTTTGATAAAAGGAATACTAATAATATGAAATTAAAAGAGCAACTCATCACAGAAAAAGTTGATTCTCTATTGAGTCGTATGACATTAGAAGAGAAAGTAGGACAAATGAACCAATACAATGGTTTCTGGGATGTAACTGGCCCTGCTCCGGAAGAGGGGAATGCAGAAATAAAGTACGAACACCTCCAAAAAGGCTACATCGGTTCTATGCTCAATGTAAGAGGTG
>JBELGW010000110.1:0-2932 GCA_042091715.1 Polaribacter sp.
TTTAACAATGTAATTGAAAAAAGAACAATTGAAACTGTATTGAATGACTTTATGTCATTTCTTAATGCCACAAAAAGCAAAACAATCGCATGAATAGCTAGTAGAATAGAAGCAAAAGCTCCAAAAGAAGCTACAGGCAGATACTCCAAAAACAAAAAATACAAAAAGCAATAATGTAATTGATTTAAGACTGCAAACCTTTTCCATGTTCTCTGCAAAATAACATGCAACCAATAACGACTTTGAAACAATAAAAAGGTCAACATCAATGAAGTGCAAAGGGCTAAAACAAATGTCAATTTAGAAGGAGAAATCAAAAGAACTACAAAACCTATAGTTTGCAACACAACAGCTAAAGCTCTGAGATTATTGACACTGTCATCTACAAACGCTATAGATTTTTGAAAATAAAGCAATAAAAACAAACAAAACACAGCTGTAAAAAAAGCCATAGAAACTAAATGTGCACCAAATGAAATAACAAAAAAACCTAAAAGAAAAGGGAATACTACTACCATTTGACGCGAGTAGTTTCTAAAAATTGATTTATCATAAATCACTGTGCTATAGACCTTCTCCAAGAAAACAAAACCTGTAAAAAACAACAAAGCTGTACCCAATCCAAGAGTATTCAGTTGTGTGCAATTGTAAAACAAACTTAAAACCGTCAAAATATAAAACTCAATTTTTAAGCTTCTATAGGATAGGTGTCGAAACAATACATACGCACATAAAGTGGCAAACCAAAAACCAAAACCACTAAAATATAAAAAGTGATACTCTACTATCGAATAACACAAAAGTGGCAACACTACAAAAAATAGTTCTCGTAATTTTTGTGCAAAAACGAGTTGATTCTGTTTTTGAATCTTAATTGCATCAAAAAAATAGGAAAGTCCCCAGAATGAAGCTAAAACCTCTAATGATAAAATTTTAACCGGAAAGTTTTGCTCAGAAAAATGAATGGAACCTGATTGGATATAGCTGTAAAAAACCACGATTAACATTCCTACTAAATGTCCACCTGCTAAAAGATAGGTGTGTTGAGTTTTTTTAAATTTATGCCAATAATAAAGTAAAAACAATGGAAAAACAGCCAAGTGTACGCCCCACTTCCCCAAGAACTGAAATGTCAAGCAAGAATATACCAAAACCATCCATAGAGGTAAAAGTTCACGAATAGCACTACCCATTTTTCTCTCAAACACAACTAAGGAAGCTCTATACTTTCTTCCTAGGTAATCTATACCTACCAAAATACATCCGATACTTAATAAGTGTACAAAGTCATCAATCCATGCGGAAGTATACCAATTGAGCACAATATCAAAAGAATAGAAACATAAAGAGACCATGGAAAGGGCTATCAAAACGTACGCTTCTTTTCTAAGTGTAGTAAATGAAAATTTAAACCCTATAAAGAGGAGTAAAAGTCCCTCAATTGACCACAGAATCACAGCCCAACTAGATGTAAACAAGACTAGAATTGCTGCAGCAAAAAGAACAGCAGAAGTAGCATAGCATAACGCTTTTACTGAATTTGTAATGCTATTCTTACAAGTAAAAAGTAACGCTGCGAAAAGAGTCGCATTTCCTACTAACACTAATCCATAGATGTACAAGTCTAGCTGGTAATAGGAATATAAATTATAAATAAAAAAACTTAACACCCCTGTAAAAACTAAAAGATCTAAAGAAGTAGTTAGCTCTTTAAATCGTTTTCCTTCCACTGACAAAACATAAAAAAAAGTATAGGCAAAAAGGTGGCTATAGACAGTAAACAAAACACTATTCGGTGTGCTGACAAATACGAAGTATTCAACAGCGATAGTTATACAGACAAATACTATATATTTTAATAAGTTCCAGTTGATTCTTTTGGCAAGGTACAAGCTCGCCACAGAAAGCAACCACAGATAGAAATAGTAAAAATTTCCATTTTCAAATGCACCTATAAAAACAGGAGTCAAAACTCCACCTACTAAGGATAATACAGCTACTATTTTTGATGCGTAACGCAGGGCTAAAAAGAGAGACAAAAGAGTATTCCCAAGCACCAAACCAAAGCCAACCAAAACTGAAGAAAATATGGGGAAGTTTCCTAAATCAGCTAAAAAATAAATCATTACATAATTTACGAGTACTCCCAATCCCATCAGAGATGCGGCATATTCACGATACGCATTTGACTTACTGTAGAGTTTTATTCCAATGATAATAGCTCCCCCAGCCAAGAATGTACCCAATGCTATTTTAAACAACATCTGGTACACTCCTAAATACTGAAGTGAATATTGAAGTAAAAAACTAGCACCAAATAGGATCGCTATGATACCCGCTAGCGTCATAAAAAATATAGGAAGTTTCTGTTCGTTTTTGTAGTTTTTATAAATAGAAGTTAGCAAATCCAATCCCTCAAAAAAAGGTGCTAAAAACTCTTTGAGCACTACAAATAGCTTACTCATAAAAGAAGGTGATTTTTTTGGAGAAACTAGAAGCTCAGAAACAGTGTTTTTTGACACTTTATTATGAGGTGACTTAATCTTATCCGAGTCAGGTATTATTTCTTTCGAAATAATAGTAGTAGGTGCAGGTATTATTGAAACATCCATAGTATCTTTATGCGAAACCTCGGCTTCAGCGGAAGTATTCAGTAGAGAATGCAATCGGGCAATCTTTTCACTTAAAAAAGAAAACTCTTTTTTATAGTGGGTATCTAAGGCTTGTAAACGGCTTTCTAGATATGCGAGTTCCTCACTAGGAGATTTTATATGGGACATGAAATACTTTTTAGCTATCGTAGTCATGCTAAAATTAAATAAGGGCTAGCACAACAAATATTCCTATAAATCTAGTATAAAAATAAACAATTCCTTTAAATTTATTTCAATCTTTTCTTTTTGGAGGTAAATGATTTATTCCTTGTAAGTTG
>JBELGW010000111.1:0-2892 GCA_042091715.1 Polaribacter sp.
TGCTTCATAAAGTAAAGATTGAAATAAGGGGTTTAAAAAAAATAAGGTCGTTTACGAACACATGAAAAGAATCCCTAAAGATTCTCATGGTTTACATTTTCTGAATTTAATAATGTATGCTAGTAAGTAGGGTAGGCACTTTGCTAATAGTTCTATACTCTAAAGCATCGAATGCCCAATGTTGAATTGCGTTTAGTAGCGAATAGATATGTCGTTTCCATCTGGTACGTTCAAAAGAACTTTTTGTAGATGAGAAATCTTCTGATAAAGTAGGTGTTGGAATTAGATTTTTTTCTGAAAATGAAAAAGTTATAAATGGCATAGCTTGCCATTTACTGAGAGATTTAGGGGTCATATGTTGTTTATTTAGGGAGATATTGATCTTTAATTATCAATACCTCCGTAAATATATGTATTTTTTGCATATACGTCAAGTAAAAACGTTATTGGATGAGAATCTTTTTTCTAAAAACTCCTTTATCGGTTTTTACTTTCACCACATACAACCCTCTTTTAAGGTTGTTTCTTACCTTGAATTTCATTTTCTTATGTTGTTTTTGGATCTCCCACTGCTGTACTTTTCTTCCATTTATTTTAAAGAGTTTTACTTTTTTAATTTTTATCGGTTCCTTTTTAACCAATACAATTTTTCTATTCTTATGACTGAAATATAGTTTGAAGTATTTTTCAGGGTTGTTTTCGTCTGCTGGGTCCTGTTTTTCATCAAAAGCAAGCACAAATCGATCTGTATAGGTGTTTTGTGCCAGCGTTAGGGTTACTTTCCCCTTGTTGAGTGTATATATCGAGTCGGTCTCTTTGTCTTTGAGGTACACATTTTGATTGATGTTTTGCCATTCGTCAATGCCAATATGAATTTCTCCCTCTTTGGCAATGACTATTTCTAAGGGTACTTCTAAATCTGAACTAATTTTTTGCACTCCAGCAATGACATAGTTACGATCGTCTGTATTAAATTTCCAATAAAAATCGGTGGGGTTAATTTGAAACATTTCTGAGTCGTACCCATAATCCTTTTCAAAAGAATTATTGTTGCTAAAAGAGATTCCAATTTGGCGGTGTAATTTTTTACCCTCCAAATTTATGTAGTCCATTCCAAGTTTTATAATGGGTAATGCATTGGCATTGGCATTGGAATTGGCATTGGTCGTTGTCGATTTTGCTTTCTTTTTCTTCTTCTTGCTACTGTCCCTGAGAAAAATAGATTCACCTCCGTCTTCAGTTTTAAATTCTCTTTGGCTGTTGTTAAAAACAATGTCTCCGTTCTCTTTAATACGAACAAAAAAACCTTGCCCCACAGGGATGTAATTCTGGGGTTCATCATAGACACCATTACCCACTGAAGGGGTGTTATCATTATCATTGTCATTTATTGAATCTAAGGCTTGAGTATTTGCTGCCATTCCCATGGATAAATTTCTAGTGGCATAGCCCCCAATATACCCCGCGAAACTATGACCATTATTAGAGTCTTCCTCCCCAGCGTGCTGCCAGAAATATACGGTTCCATCATATATAACTGCTTCATTGTCTTCTATAAACTTCTTAGCGCTGATGGCAGATGGATAAGGGTTTCCTACTAAAGATAAGGTATTTCCAGTAACGGGATTTTTAATCTCCCCATCATTTGGAGTTCCTTTAAAGGTATAGTTTTGAGCCCTTCCTGGTCCTTTTAGGGTAAACCCCTCTGCTGCGTTTATAGGATTAGTACTTCCTTTTTGGTTCCATTCAGAGACTAGCCCTCCTCCATTGGTGTAAGTGAAAATCCAGTAGTTGGCTATTTGTATAGGATCTGTATTCGCATTCCCATCATAGCCACCTATAAAGCTAATGTCTTTTACTGTTGAAGACGATGTTGTTGGATTGGTTCCAACTTTTAAAACATCTTCAAGAGTAAATGTGCTACCCGAAGAAGTTACCGGAGAACTCATATAATTGTATCGGTGTTTGCTTGGCGTTGGAGAATCTTGGTCGATATACAATGTGCCAGATCCGTTTATTTTTCTGCTATCCGTGTGAGTTTGTATCAATTGAGAGTTCTCCGCCAAACGAAGTTCACTATTGTCTGCCAATTCCACGTCTTCACTAACCACTAATACATTGTTATTAATTGTTAGTGTTTTACCATTGCTTACCGTTAATTTTCGTGCATTTAATGAACTAGAATTTTCATAATCTTCATCAATAACAACCCTTCTGCTTCGATCCGGAAGGCCATTATTCCAATCGCCTCCTGTGTAGCGTGTTGGTCCAAATCGATGTGTACCAAAAGCAATATTTGATTCTTGATATACAGTAGTTAAATCTGGATCATTTGCACTATCTATTTCAGAAAGTAAAGGAGCATGTGGATGCCTTTCCTTTGCCTCATCTTGATAGTAAGTAGGGATGTCATTATCTACAAATGTGACCCATTCAGCTGGATTAAAATCTTCAGAATAAACAGCTACTTCATCGATTCGAACATAAGAGGTGTTATGTTCAATTAATGTGTTGGTATCGTATCTATTTTTCCATTCTTTGGTAACCGCACTTTTGGGATGTGTTAAAAGTAGTATATCTTCGCCATCTGAGAAATCCGTTAAGTCAGTATTTTCTATACCGTTGGGGTCTGAATCATCACTTGTTATATAAACAGAAGCTTCTGGTTGAATTTCTGTTGTTATCATGTAAGTTATTATATCTCCTGGATTTATTGTTGGGTTTGTTTTGTCTACTGGACTTTTATACAATATAAGTTTTACTGTGTTTGCTTGAATTGGATATTCATCACTTATATTGGTAACCTCTATAATACTCCCATTAAACCAATCAGTATTATCTCCGTTATAATGATGTATTTGAGTAATCATGGGAATTCCAGATAGGTTGGTA
>JBELGW010000112.1:0-2838 GCA_042091715.1 Polaribacter sp.
GAATGAAACAAGTAGAAGAATTAAAAAGAGCAGGAGAAGAACGCCTACAAATAACCTTGCTTGAAAGAGTTTTATCAATAGACCCCAACGATGTTACAATTAAAATTAGATTATTAGATAATTTTCTAGAAAACGAAAAATGGGATAAAGCCAGAAAATTCATAAAAGAATCATTCACGGGTAAATATCTAGACATAGAAGTATTATGGAGGTCGGCATGGCTTGAATTTGAAACAGAGAACAAATACGAACTCAATACAATAAATAGAAAAATAGATAAAATCATAAAAGCAAAAGGAAACTCAGCCGAACAAAGCATAATCAATAAATATCAATGTCTCAGGACAGTAGAGCTCAATACCAAAGGAAACAAAATACAAGACGAAGAATATTGGTCTATATTGGATCAAGCAAAAGATAACTGGCCCGAAAACAGAATAATATCAATATGGCTTTTCAAACAAGAAAAAAGAAATAATATAGCATTAGAATTAACTCAAAAAGCATTGGAAAGACAGAAAAATTCAGGAATATTACTAAAACAAAAAGCCATTCTGAACCTTAGGCTTGGAGAGTGGCAGAAAGGGTTCAAAGATCTACTAGAAATCGACAAAAAAGTACGTTATAACCCTAACAATGAATACATAAATATTATAAGCCAGGAAAGCATGGGTGACAGCTTGTTGTGGAGCAGATGGATATCACAAGTAGAAGACATAAAAGAGAAAAAAATAAAGCTTCATATACAACCACCACTAGTTCAATTCATGAAAAGAAATTTAAAGAGTAAAGTGCAAATAAGCTCAAAGCCAATGTCAATAAACCGAAATCATAATAATATAATGGTCCTTTCCATGCCTGGGTTTAAGGAATGGCAAACAGAATTATTAAAAAACCTCCCGTTGTGGGTAGCAGATGAAACAATAAAAGCGCAATGGAGTAAAAAACTTCGGATTAATGCTTGTAAACCATTGATAGCATTGAATTGGCATGGTTCAGCACTGAATGCCGCAGCCGAAAATGAAAATACAGACATACCACTATCGGAAATGAAACCACCGTCTACTATGGGAAAAGATTTATTTGAATTAATTGGAGTACAAAAAGGGATTGGAACTGAAGAGCTAGAAAAATGTAACTTTAAAGATAGATTCATAAACCAACAAGATCAAGTAAAAATGATGAATACTCTCGACCAGTTGGCGGCTGTCCTTTCGTTATGCGATTGGTTGATCTGTGACGATAGTGGACCAGCGCATATGGCGGGATGCCTTGGTATTAAAACGATTGTCTGTCTTCCTGAAACAACAAACTGGCGATGGCCTGCCAGTGAAAACACACCACCTTGGTATCCCAATACAATCATGATAAGGAAATCAAAAAATCAAAATTGGAGAAGCTGCTTAGAGAAAGCCTGGGAAATAGTTGAACAATCGCTTATAAGTAAAACAAATACCTAGAAGCCAATTCATAGATAAATCGAATCCCTGCCCGCCTAATAGCTTGCAAGATATTATTCTCCCACTAAACTAAGAAGACTCTGAGAATCCCATGAGCGTTTCCAAGTTTCTGCTTGCAGCTACAGTTGCCACTGGGGCGCTCGCATCAATCCCATCCGCTTCGGCTCAAGTATCCGTACAACTCGGCACAATTACAGCCGATGCACCAGAACCGGGATTGACAAATACGATTAATCTTTCCACAGGCTCAAGAACGTCATTGGTGGTAGGTAATTCTACTAATTTCGGAGCTGCCTCCAGTTTGAGCATTTCTGAGGGAGTCACTGCACATAGCTCTTCCACGCTTATTCCTACAAGCATCAAAATTGGCAGTAGTATCGGAAATAACGCACTTCAAGAAACAAAAATATCAATCTCTAACTTAACATCAAAAGATATGGTGTCTACTATGACATCCACCGATGACGGTAACGGTTCAATTGATGTTGACAAGAGTGACAACGGTGGTTCAGAAGCTTCCGGTAATGTAGAAATCACTGGAATGATATCTGATGTTGTTCTTGATATTAGAACTGCCGATACTTTTTATCCTGTTCAAGATGGCGTAGACGCTGATGGTAATCCAACCTATACAGCTGTGCAGCATGTTGGACCTGGTGATGCAAGTTTCGATGTAGCAGTCTATCCAAATCTCGAATTAGACTCTGACGAGTTTCCTTCCGATGCATGCGTCGCAAATGCTAGAGCATGTCATTTCGTAGACACTGATAAACTAAAAACAGGTAATGCAAACGCATCAGCAAACCTGAACACTCAAACAAATGTAGATATTAATGCCAGTGAATTTACGAATCTCTTCACACAAAGCTTCTAAACATGATTCGTAGAATATTACTCCCTCTTGTTCCATTATTTTTGATTCCGGTTTCAATTGATGCGCAAGTTTTACAAAGAAACAACACTTCTAAGGGTAGTAGATCTACATTCTCTTATTCTATCCAATCTACTTATGGAGTTAACACTTCAACAGAAGCAACCCCTAATCTAATCGTTGAAGCTGAAGCAACTTTAAATTTAAAAGATGGTACTATAATCACTAATAAAGCTGGTAACATTGGTGGGGACACTGGTGCTGTCATTACAACCACTCCTAACGGAACAGACGTTCAGTTATCAGGTATTACTGCTGATAATAAATTCTTAATTGATGACGGTACCTCTTTCAAATCCTCAATAAGAACAGGAGTTTTGGATGGAACAGATCAGAAAGGGAGTGCTTCAGCCTCTGCTAGCCATTCACTTATAGTAACTGTCTCTAACAACAACACTTCTTTTATCAACGCAATCCGCGAAAACTTTGAACTACAAGAATGATCAT
>JBELGW010000113.1:0-2736 GCA_042091715.1 Polaribacter sp.
TATGAAAGTAGCCTTTATGCCTTGGAAAGGGTATAACTTTGAGGATGCAATTGTGATTTCTGAAAAAGTTGTTCGTGAAGATATCTTTACATCAATTCACATTGATGAATATTCTTTAGATGTGAGAGATACAAAGTTAGGAACAGAAGAGTTAACCAATGACATTCCGAATGTTTCTGAGGAAGCAACTAAAGATTTGGATGAGAATGGAATGATTCGTATCGGTGCGGAAGTAAAGCCTGGAGATATCTTAATTGGTAAGATTACACCAAAAGGTGAATCAGATCCAACGCCTGAGGAGAAATTGTTACGTGCAATTTTTGGTGATAAAGCAGGAGATGTCAAGGACGCTTCTTTAAAAGCTTCGCCGTCATTAAGAGGTGTAGTTATTGATAAAAAGTTATTTAGAAGAGCCGTTAAGGATAAAACGAAAAGAGCAAGAGATAAAGAGGCAATTACTGCTTTGGAAACTTCATTTGTGACTAAGTTTTCTGATCTAAAAGATCATTTGGTTGACAAACTTTTTGTTTTAATTAGTGGTAAAACTTCTCAAGGAGTATCCAATGATCTGGGAGAAGAAGTGCTTCCGAAAGGAAAGAAGTTTACACTGAAAATGCTAAATTCAGTAGAAGACTATGTGCACTTGACGCAAGGATCATGGACTACTGATAAAGAATTAAATAAATCGGTTGGAGAGTTAATTCACAACTATAAAATCAAGGTAAACGACTTGCAAGGTAATTTGCGTCGTGAGAAGTTTACAATTTCTGTAGGAGATGAATTACCAGCAGGTATTTTAAAACTAGCGAAAATTTACATTGCAAAAAAGCGTAAATTAAAAGTTGGAGATAAAATGGCTGGGCGTCATGGAAATAAAGGGATTGTTGCTCGTATTGTTAGAGCAGAAGACATGCCTTTCTTAGAAGATGGAACTCCTGTTGATATTGTATTAAATCCATTAGGTGTACCGTCGCGTATGAATATTGGTCAGATTTACGAAACAGTTCTTGGGTGGGCTGGTCAGAAATTAGATAAAAAGTATGCAACACCTATTTTTGATGGAGCGTCGTTAGATGAAATCAATTCATACACAGACAATGCCGGTGTTCCTAGATTCGGACACACGCACCTATATGACGGTGGGACTGGTAAGCGTTTTGATCAAGCAGCAACCGTTGGTGTTATTTATATGATTAAATTAGGACACATGATTGAAGATAAAATGCACGCGCGTTCTATTGGTCCTTATTCATTAATTACACAACAACCACTTGGAGGTAAAGCTCAGTTTGGAGGTCAACGTTTTGGAGAGATGGAAGTATGGGCATTAGAAGCATATGGTGCATCTAGTATCTTACGAGAAATCTTAACTGTAAAATCGGATGATGTATTGGGTAGAGCAAAAACATACGAAAGTATTGTGAAGGGTGAAGAAATGCCAGAACCTGGTTTACCAGAATCATTTAACGTATTAATGCACGAATTGAAAGGTTTAGGATTAAACGTTCAATTAGAAGAATAGCAAACAGTGAAATGACATTGAGTTGAAAGACTCAATGTCAATCATATATTTATAGGCCTCCCCGAGGCCATTTTTACAATTTTAATTCGAATCCATTACCATGGCAAGAAAAAACGAGAAGTACACTGTAAAAAAGTTTAATAAAATCTCAATTGGTTTATCATCTCCAGAATCTATTTTAGCAGTTTCTAAAGGAGAGGTGTTAAAACCAGAAACAATTAACTACCGTACACATAAACCAGAAAGAGATGGGTTGTTTTGTGAGCGTATTTTTGGTCCTGTAAAGGATTTTGAATGTGCATGTGGTAAATATAAAAGAATTCGCTACAAAGGAATCGTTTGTGATCGATGTGGTGTTGAAGTAACAGAAAAGAAAGTACGTAGAGATAGAGTAGGTCATATCCATTTAGTGGTTCCTGTTGCTCATATTTGGTACTTTAGATCATTGCCTAACAAGATGGGGTACCTTTTAGGCTTGCCATCTAAGAAGTTAGATATGATCATTTATTACGAAAGATATGTAGTAATTGCTCCAGGTATCGCGAAGAATGCAGAAGGAGAGCCTTTACAAAAAATGGACTTCTTAACAGAAGAAGAGTACCTAGATATCTTAGAAACGCTTCCACAAGATAACCAATATTTAGATGATTCTGACCCAAATAAGTTCATTGCTAAAATGGGAGCTGAGTGTTTAATTGATTTGTTAGCGCGCATCGATTTAGATGAGTTGTCATACCAATTAAGACACAAAGCAAATACGGAAACATCAAAACAAAGAAAAACTGAAGCATTAAAACGTTTAAATGTTGTAGAGGCGTTTAGAGATTCAAATAAAACGAGAGAGAACAAACCTGAGTGGATGATTATGAAGGTAGTTCCGGTGATTCCACCAGAATTACGTCCGTTAGTTCCTTTAGATGGAGGACGTTTTGCAACCTCAGATTTGAATGACCTGTACCGAAGAGTAATTATTAGAAACAACCGTTTGAAAAGATTGGTTGAGATTAAAGCTCCAGAGGTAATTTTGCGTAATGAAAAGCGTATGTTGCAAGAATCTGTAGATTCATTGTTTGATAACACACGTAAATCATCTGCAGTAAAGACAGAGTCGAATAGACCGTTAAAGTCGTTGTCAGATTCTTTAAAAGGTAAGCAAGGTCGTTTCCGTCAAAACTTACTTGGTAAGCGTGTTGATTATTCTGCACGTTCTGTAA
>JBELGW010000114.1:0-2640 GCA_042091715.1 Polaribacter sp.
TTATTCTCAATATTTAGTTAAAGTTGATTGATTGCACTGTTTTGTTTACATCACCACAATCTCCTTTTGAACCCCATTTAATAGTTACATTAAAAGTAGTTCCATTATTCATCCACTCTGTACGTAATTTATTAGATAGAGCATTGATGGATGTTTTTTGTCCTTTATAGAGTATTTTAAAACTACTTTTTGTTACTGACCTAAATTGAGACAATGCATTTAAATTACTTGGATTTTTAGCATAATATCTCGCGATGCGTTCGTAATTCTTAGCATTGAAGCTTATACATGCTTTGATAGAACCTTTTCCTGGGATGGCACGTATAGTATCACGTCCTTTTATATACCCCCAAACATCGTATTTATTATTTTTTTCACTCAATGTCCACTCTCTTTTGTCGACGTATTTTCCGTTCCTTCCATTTATGGAAATCATGATGGTTTCACTAGGATCGATAGCGTCATAATTAGAGACAACTTCAAATTTACACTCACAAGCACTTGGCTTTACCCTTAGTGTCAATTTTTCTCTACAACTAGCATTTTTACTTACGCTAGATTTCAGTTTGAAGTTGTTGATTATTTTTGAAGTGTTAGATAGGCCAATACTAGAACTCCAAGTTAATTTTATTGCATCAGAAGTACATGGATAGATAGTACCCTCTATAACACTGAGTTGTTCTCCATTTTGATATGCCTTAAACCCAGCTGAAACATACAATTGTGGATTGTCATAAAATTCTATTTTCTGTCTTTTATTATCACTGACATCGTATATTGATATTGCAATATAATTTTCCTCATTGTTCGTTTTAATTCTTAATTCCTTAGAAGCTGTATCAATAGTACCTCCACTTTCTGTTCCACAATTCTTCAAAGACAACAGTAAGATTACGGTTATGCTAACACTTATAATTGTAGCTACCCTTTTATTGTTTTTAAGGAGAGCCAATAATTTCCCCCCCCCTGATACTTGATGTTTTGCGATTCGAGTACTTGAACATGAAGGACATTCAAGAGTGTAATCATCTCCTGTAAATTCATGTCCACAATCACTACATTTGTAATTTGTCATTTTATTAAAATTTATATTTAAGATTTAGGTTAAGGTAAATTTCTCTTAACTTGAAATCATTTGAAATATTTGTAACACTATTTAATTCTTCACTATGTCCACTAAACGCTTTTGAATCTAGTTCAAACATATTGGACAATCCATAATTGTTGAGGAAAGAAAGCCCAATTGTAGTTCTTTTAGAGATTTTTTTTCCAATTCCAAGTGAGTAGTAAGTCGAAAACATAGTCTGAACAGGAACTAATTCTCCATTACCTTCAATGTTGTAGTTTCCAAAATCGTAAACTCCATTTTCGGCAAAAGTAATATTGAACAAATCCTCATAATAACCACTGTACAAAGCACTAGCTTTCGATGTGTAATTGGCCCCAATTGAATAATGAAATTGTGCACCAACTTCAATATTTAAAATAAACTCTTTAAGAGTATAGGTTGTGTTTAATGCTATAGGCGCAACTAAATAAGTTGAATTTACAGACTCTGATATATCAGTAATGCTATGTATACGTTCATAAGCAAAATCATCTGGATCTATTGCAGGAGTTGAATACGAGTATTCATCAAGATTTATGGTAAAATCCAAGTTTTTAAAATGAACACCCGTTTTAAGGTAATAGTTAAACTTTGAATTGTAATCTTTATTAAGATGCATTCCAATATCAACACCTACGTCATAGGAAATATTGTTGCTCAATGAATAATATTCATTATTACCTGTATAGATAACAGGAGACAAATTAAATGGATTTACCGAAACACTAAATTCTGAGTAAAATAAAGGGTATTTTAATTCTAATATTCTCGTGTTTTTATCTCCTCCACGACTTCTTTCGAAAGTATTTAAATTGTCTAATGATACTTCAGCACTACCAATAATATTTTCATCAAGACCTTGGATTTTGAATGTATTAGACTTCGTTAAATTTTTCAAAACATACCTTCCGTTAGCATCTAAAGTAACTCGAGTACCATTTACTAAAAGTGTATCTTTTTGACTCATTGATCTAGCATCTTTCATAGCAGTTTTTAACTTAGCGTCTACTACAAAATACTTCCCTTTTGGTTCAATCAATATTACTTTTTTAATTTGATATCTTTTGTTTGGCAAATCAAACTTTATGACAATCTCTACATCAAAAGAATCACTATAGAAAACACCTCTTTTTGTAGGTCCACCCATTGTCTTCTTGGCAAAAACAGTCACTTCACCAGTTCCATTTTTATAATTTCTAATAGAACTTACTTCATATGGGTCGATTGTTACTTGCATAGGTTTCGTATAGTTTTCCAAAAACAATCCTATGTAATCATTGATTTTCACACTTTGATTGACATTATTATCAGGCATAATATCATTATTCATTTCTGAGTTTTCGTCCTCAAAAAGATCTATAAAGTTATCATAATCACGCCCTTTACGCATATCATATAAAAACTGGTATTGTTCTACTAGTTTTAAAGCTTCAAGATTTACCTTTTGCACAGTACTCTGATCGATACTATTCTGAGAATAAGCAATTGAACAAAATAAAGACACAATGAAGACTGCTACAGTGTTTTTCGTT
>JBELGW010000115.1:0-2573 GCA_042091715.1 Polaribacter sp.
CAGGTACGTACGTGAATTGTGGGTTTATTGCTATCTGCTAAATCTGCCATCAGAAATAAATAACCAGTATCCGCATAATTAGAAGAATAATAATATTGTTTTAATCGCATGCCGTATTTACCAGAAACACCAGAACCTCTTCTTATGGAGATATCTTCAAACTTAAGATTTACAAAAGATTTATTAGAAAAAGTATGGCTTAAGTGCTTTATATATTGCTGTTTGTTCTGCTTGTTGTACTTGATTACTTTGCTGTTTTTAAAACTAGCATCTATGGCTTCTCTTTTTAAAACTACCCCAGTTATAATAAGTGCATCGTCCGAATAAATTGACTCAATATAGGACAATCTTTTTAACGCATAGGCAGTTTTATAATGCTCTAAAAAATTAGTTAAGGTTAATTTGTCTGCTTCTGGCCAAGGTTTTTTGTCTATTTGATCTACTAAAGAATTACTGAGACCAAAAGTTACATCCACAATTTGATATGTGTCATTGAAATGAAAGACTACATTTTCTATAAACTTTTGCGTATTGGTTTTAAAATCAAAACGCATGGGTACCGCATATATTTTTAAAATATTGGACTGTTGGTATGCTTTGAAACCTTTAGTACCTGCAAGTACCTTTACATTGCCATAAGCTAGTAATTTTTCTACTACATTTTTTCCGTTTTCAGTGCATATTGGATATATCTCAGCAAATTTTTCCTGTTGTAGTTTCTCTAAAACTTTTTTTAATTGTTTGATACAAGGTTCTATCCTAATCAATTTTTCTCCTTTTTTCACATCTTTTGCTTGCAATTTACCTTTGGATAAATTTTGAGAAATAGAAATGGACTGCTGCGAAGAAGAGATATCAAACTCAACACCCATAGTAGCTTTAGAATTGAAAGAGGTACGTTTCACAACCTTCATAATTACTTCTATTTCATTGTCCATCTGAGCTTGTTGTTTGAAAGCATATTCAACTCTAATCTTGGTATTCTTTTTTGATTCTTTTATCACTTTAAATTCAAAAAGGGCCAAACCATCTTTGGCATCCATCGTAGCAGTCCAATCTCTACCAGTCCAATACTTGTATCCTAGGTTGTGAACTGGAGCTCCTTTATGAGTGATAATTGCTTCTACCGTTTGGAAATTATCTTGAAGAGTATTGTTTGTAATTTGCACTCTTAAGTTGCCAAAAATTTCATTGATCTTTGCTGGAATATAGGTACTTAACAATAATTGTTCTCCAAAGTTGGCATACTGCAAACTAGCTTGGTCAGGATGACTTTTCAGCAACTGCAGCCCCCAATAAAAATAACGCAAGGCATCAGAAATTTTGTTTTCATCTCTATATTTGATGGCCAATTTTACAAATTCATGTATTTTTTTTTCGCGCTGTTTGAAAATCTTATCGATGTCCGTTCTTTTGATAAAACGCAATACTTTTGCATTGGGTTCGTCTGATAATACGATACGTTCGGCACTATTTAATGTAGCGTTGCTGTACGTTTTAACAACAGACTTTACACTTTCTTTGAGGTTTGTATCATTACCATAAGCTGCTACACTTTCGTATTTACTTTCTACAGATAATGAAATTTGACTTGTGAGTAAATACAAAGCTTGTTCGTCTGCATCTTCGATAGTTTCTCCTGAAGCTTCTCCAAAAACATATATATCACGTTGATTTTTTATGTTTGCTGCTTCTTGTTGCACGTTTTGTGCAGATAAGGCTACAAAAAAAAAGACACTGCACAAGAATAAAAAATTTATTTTCCTAGTCATAACTAAATTTTGTGCAAAAATAGTTCTACAATATTGATTACCAAACAAAAGTGATTATTTTTTATATTAAATAAGCTGAAAAATTTTAATTCCATTTGAAAGTTTTAAAAAAAAAGACTTTATTTGTGTCAGAAATTTATAAAAAATTACAAATGAAAAAAAGACATTTTTTTGCAATACTTGGTTTTAGCGTAGTATTGTTTAGTTGTGGACCAACAAAGGAAGCAACACCAAAAGTTAAAACATTAGCTGAATTAAAAGCTGAAGAGTACCTTAACAAAATTGAAGAAATAAACCGTAGAGGTTTAAAAACATCTGGAACTTCAAGATCTGTTGAAGTTGTATTGAGAATGCACTATGACAAATTAGACACCGATAAATATACAGAGATTGTAACTGACGAGGAAAATTGTCCTACAATTAATCTTTGCTCTAGAAAATCACTATCGGATGCTGCTGCAGAATATGCAACATTGGCAAGTTCTTTTTTGAGAGGAAAAATTACTAGTGAAGCTGGATACGATGCTTCTGCTACGGAAGATAATTTAGCTAAAGATCGTTTTTATGCTGCATACGAACAAAAGGTATCTTCCAATATTTCAGGAATGATGAAAAAAAGTTTTTCTTTGGTTAAAAAAGAAAGTAATGGTAACTATTTTTACCAAACTTACTATCTAGTAGAGAGTGCGGCTTCAAAAAATGCACGACTAAAAGCTTACCAACAAGCACTTGCAGAAACAGAAGAAAACATTCAATTTGGTAACACTATTAGCGACTATATTAATGAAACTCCTTCAGAAG
>JBELGW010000116.1:0-2547 GCA_042091715.1 Polaribacter sp.
GCACATAGTAGAGCTTCTATTAAATTGCCTGGAGCTCAAGAAAAATTGATCAAAGAATTAAGAAAGTTAGGCAAGCCAATAGTGCTTGTTATTATGGCAGGTAGGCCTATTAGTTTGGAAAATATTATCGATGATGTAGATGCAGTACTCATGGCTTGGCATCCAGGTACTATGGGAGGACCAGCCATACATGAGATGCTCTATGGTGACGCAGAACCAGGAGGAAGACTTCCGGTAACATGGGTCAAAACAGCAGGGCAATCTCCGTTGTTTTACAATCATAAAAATACAGGAAGACCAGCATCTTCCGAGGAGTTTGTTCATATCGATAGCATTCCAATTGGAGCTTGGCAAAGTTCATTGGGAAATACATCGCACTATCTAGATGCTGGATACACCCCTCAATTTCCTTTTGGATATGGACTAGGGTATACGAGATATACCTACCGAAACTTGAAACTTTCGTCACAAAAAATAGCTAAAAATGAATCGTTAACAGTAAAGGTACTGGTTAAAAATACAGGTTCAAGAACAGGTGAAGAAGTGGTTCAGTTGTATGTGCAAGACGTTGTTGGGAGCATTACTAGACCTGTGAAGGAATTAAAGAGATATCAAAAAATACAACTGAAAGCAAATTCAGAGCAGGAGGTCGTATTCAAAATTACAGCAGAAGATTTGAAGTATTACAATGCAGATTTAACCTATGGTTTAGAGCCAGGTGTATTTCATATATGGGTCGGTCCAAATGCTGCCTCTGGACTCAAATCTAGTTTTAGTTATGAGTAATGTCTATATCATTATGGGGGTGAGTGGTTCCGGAAAATCAACTATTGCCAAATTGTTATCTAAAAAAACCGGTATTCCATTTTTCGATGGAGACGCTTTTCATCCCCAAAAAAATATTGATAAAATGAGTCATGGTATTCCATTAAATGATGAAGATAGGGAGCCTTGGTTAAAGACAATGAATCTAAAGTTAAAACAATGTAACAAAGCGAAAGGTGCGATACTCGCGTGTTCGGCATTAAAAGAAAGTTATCGAGAAATCCTCTCAGCAGAAATTGATGTTCAGTGGATATTTTTGAAGGGAGATATGAAGATGATTAGAAAAAGACTATTGCAAAGAAGCGCGCATTTTATGAGTGCTTCCTTACTACAATCTCAATTTGACTGTCTTGAAGAACCAGCATATGCAACGAAACTGAACATTGCAAATACGCCAGAAGCGATTGTGCAAGAAATTTTAACAAGACAGGAGCATGGGTAAAAAAGTGTTAGGAATCATTGGACTTGGTGTTATGGGAAAAAATTTAGCCCTAAACGCACTCGATAAGCGCATTTCTTTGGCAGTGTATAATCGATCGACAGAAAATGAAAAAAGGGTGGTTGCCGATTTTATGAAGGAGAATTCCTCAAAAGATGTCCTGGGATTTTCGGAGTTGAACGATTTTGTAAACGCTTTAACGACTCCAAGAAAAATATTAATAATGGTGAAGTCAGGAGAAGTGGTAGATCAAGTCATTAATCAATTGCGACCTCTTTTATCAGAAAATGATGTGATTATAGATGGTGGAAATTCTCATTTTAAAGATAGTCAGAGGCGTCTCACATCTCTGAAATCGTATGGAATTCATTTTTATGGACTCGGAGTTTCTGGAGGAGAAGAGGGCGCCCGAAATGGACCTTCGTTGATGCTAGGTGGAACTAAAGAAATGCAAGAGGAAATAACAACACTATTAGGTAGAATGGCCGCCAAAGATATTCATGGCAAACCCTGTTGTAGTTATCTTGGGCCTGAAGGAGCAGGCCATTTTGTAAAAATGGTGCACAATGGCATTGAATATGCAGACATGCAATTGTTAGCAGAGCTCTATGGTTTGTTATTAGAGACCCATAGTTATGAAGAAATTGCAGCTGTTTTTGATGACTGGAATCAAGGTCCTCTCAGCAGTTATTTGTTAGAAATAACCGCAAGTATTTTAAAAACTAAAATAGATGAGGAATACGTATTGGATACGATACTGGATACAGCAGGGAACAAAGGTACAGGGTCTTGGTCTAGCTCAATATCGTTAGAGTTGGGCATCCCAAGTACCATCAAAACTGCGGCTGTCTTTGCACGGTATACATCTTCATTCAAAGCGAAACGTGTGCGTTTGTCAAACCAAGTGCATGTAACAGCAGCGCAACAAGAAAAAGTAGATATGACTGCTTTAAAAGAAGCATATGACTTTGCACGTACCTTAAATTTACAACAAGGCCTGCAACTTATTCAAGCTGCATCTACCGAATATGATTGGAACTTAAAACTGTCAGAGATTTGTAGAGTCTGGACCAATGGATGCATTATAAAATCTGCGAAGATTGAAGCCTATGTGGAAAAATTCAAAACAGTAACTTGTTTGCTCGATGATACTGATATCGTGAGTACTTTAAGCAAAAAAGAACCTTCCATTCAAAAGGTTTTACGTCATGCTTTACAGCATAGAAAACAGTTGCCCTGCTTTTATGAATCCTATAATTACTGGATTGCCATGACCACAGAAC
>JBELGW010000117.1:0-2508 GCA_042091715.1 Polaribacter sp.
GGTGATGTAAACAAAACAGTGCAATCAATCAACTTTAACTAAATATTGAGAATAAAATGAACAATATATATATTACGCTGTTATTTTTTTTCCTTCAATTTAAAGTTTCTGCAGATAGCATAACATTTATCTATATAGACCTAAGTGACAGGCCTAATTTAGAAAGGGTACAACAATTGACTGAGCAAATTGTTCGGTCCCATCAAACAGATGAATACCTTGTATTTATTAGTTATGCTGATGAGCCCATACTTATAGATGATGTCGATAAAATACAAGAGGTAATTGGCTCGATTAATCAAGCCCCGTCTAAACCTTTTATCAATAAAGATATCGAGAGAATTAATGAGCTTATTTCTAAAAGAAATATTTTAAAAAATAACGAAGTACATTTTAGTTTCTTCCTGACACCTACGCATAGCTCAAAAGTCTTTATCAACAGGTTTTTACTCAGCAATAGACTTGTCGGTAGAGATGGATTAAAAAGTGGTATCAACGTAAGTATCTATCCTTTTGGAGACCAAGAATCTGAAGAATTCAAAACTATTTGCACTATTTTCAAAGAAAAAAAATATGAGATCAATTATTAAAACACATGTAAAAATAGTCCTGCTTTTTATAGCTATGTCTATGAATAGTTCATCACTTATGGCACAATCTAAATGCCAAGATGGTTATTTATCTAAGCCTGACGTTTTTACTACCTACAGTAAAAAATCCTTTATGGATGATATCTATAATGGAAGGATAGATTTGAGAAGCTTAAAGTCAACAAACAGTTCTTACTGTTGGGAAGTATATAGTGATAGGAATGATAATTCCCTATACTTTACGATCGATGGGAGACAAAAAAGTGACAAACTTTCTTACATGGAGCGTTTAAGTGTCAAAGAAGTAAAAGGAAATTGGTTGTTGGTCTATTCTGAAATTTTTACCAAAGATGGATATGAACAAAGAGATGTAGAGAGGGGGTGGATCAAAGCTGAAAATTTGATACTGTCACAAGAAGCAGCGTTATTAAACGACAAATCGAGTACAAAAAAGGCAATGATTTTGGTTTCGGTAAGTAACTTAGACCCAAGTACTATGAGTTCCTTTAAAAATGAATTAGAGAGTAAAAAATTCTACGACAGACCTTCTACTAGTCGATCTTATGAGAATGGTGGATCTGCAAAGAAGTTTAGAATCTACTACATCTTAAAAGAGTCTCAAAACATGGTGCTACTATCTAAATCAGATCGACTATTTGGAAGTGATAAGTTACTGGCAGGAAGAGTCTCGGGTTGGATGCCTAAAATTAATATTACCAATTGGGATCACAGGGTGTGTTTGGAGCCCAATTATGGTAATTCAGCAGTTAGAAATTACGGCGATAAAGAAATACCTGTATTTACGGATAACAACAAGTATATCAAGGATTTTATTAGCAATGGAGACTACACTACTTCTAAATCACATATAATTAAAAATATAAGTATTGAAAAAGATAGAAAAGATCCATATATAATGAGAATGCCAATCTTAGATGTTGATCCCAACCAACCCAATATAAAACGTGTTGCGTCTATTGCAAGTATGGAGAACAAAAGTTCCAATGCTCAAAATGAAATAGTTGGCGCTACCAAAAAAATTGTAAAGCTTAAAAATTCGGCAAATAATGTTGATTTTATGTTTGTTGTAGATGCCACCATGAGTATGAGTAGGTATTATTCAGCGATTAAGAAGAGCATGCAAAATATAATTTCTAATAATGATTTAACAGGAACCGATGCAAATTTACGTTTTGGTATTGCTATTTATAGAGATTATGCAGATGGCAATCAGGCTTTTGAAATCCAGCCACTAACATCAGACTATGAGGCAGTGTTATCCAAAGTTTCAACTACTGTTTGTGGTAGTAAGGATTTTGATATTCCTGAGGCGCAATACCAAGGATTGGTAAAGGGAATACAACAAGCTGGTTTCAATAAATCACATAGCAATGTTGTCGTACTAATTGGTGATGCAGGAAATCACGGCATAGACCCTAAGGGTTACAAAGTAGAAGATGTTGTGGCCGAAATGAACAAGTACAATATCAACTTAATTGCTTTCCAGGTGATTGCCGGTTCCAATATAAGTTTTCAGAAATTTAGTTGGGATGCTCAAGATTATTTATACGGTGCCGCTAAAGTTATTGTCAATGAGAATACTAGGGTTAAATTGACAGAGTTAAGTACCAATAGCAACATAAACAATACGTATAAATTGACTTATGGCTCAAACAATAACGATGAAGAATTTAAGATGTTTGGTCGTTTTACCTATGCTACTGGTAACAAACCGATGAGCACCTCTATTTTAGAAAAAAATATCAATAGCTCAACAAGTATTTATATCAATAAGATTCAAAAAGAAATCGCGCTCCTCGAAAATGTATTGGATGGTGAAGGAGGTAAAAATGGTGAATTTACAGACGAGTTTATAGATTACCTCAAACGAATGGAATTTACTGAAAATCAGATTAAA